>JAKOQC010000335.1 GCA_029778565.1 bacterium | reverse complement strand
GAGGTTTCAGATTTATCCGCATTACTAGGGGATAGCACACTAAGAGAGCTAGACTGGTCAGACCTTAATCATAATAAGACAGAAGCTAATATATTAGCGAGTTTTAATAATACAAGTGGATACGTATATCCTATAATGGATTACAACTACCTTAAAAAGCGTGTAGGGTTAAGATATAACAATAACGATTTATACCCAGCTATCTTTTTAAAGACAATGCTTGAAAAGATATTAAATAGCATATCTTATACGCTAAGAGGGACGCTGCTTAATGATTATATATTTAACAGGGCTCTTATTCATTATGCCCCTTCCGATTCAGATTTTGAAACGATAAGTAAGACGTATGGACAATCACGATATTCATTTTATTCGCCTAATTTCGGTTCTGGGTTCTTAGGTGTTGAATATCTTCAATTAGGCTCTGAGTTTACTAATAATTATACAAGGGTAGACAACGGAGGAAACTTTGACTTTCCGAATAATAGATACATAGCTCCACGTGATGGACTTGTAAAGGTGTGGGGATATTTTAGGTTAGACAGAGATGCTTCTTTAGATGTTAAAAAGAACGGGGTGCTGTATTCTTCCTTGGCAAGGATAGAGGGGCAAGCGAACAGCTTTTTCTTTTATGTGCCTGTTGTAGCAGGTGATTATATTGAAGTAGAAAGCTATGTAAATAACGCTACTTATTACTTTACATATGATGTTCGTATTCAGATGTCAGCCTTTGACGCTACGGGATTAGTGGAAGTCAACAACTACGTTGAGGATGCGTCTTGTGAGGATGTATTAAAATTCATACTTACATACTATTGTGGCATCATGTCGGTTGATGCAGTATCAAGGGTGGTGACTATTAATAAAATCAATGACATTGTAAACAACATTCCAAACGCATACGACTGGACGGATAAGATAGACAGAAGCAAAGAGGTTAAGCTGGAGTTCAACGCATTCAATTCTGACTACGGGCAAACAACAATATTCACGCATAAAGACGCAGACAACGACGCTTTTATTCAAAACTACAAAAAGAATTTAAGAGGTGACTTAAAGTTGTCAAATGATACATTGGCTAGAGAGTCGGACTTTTATGAGTCGCCGTTTACTCCCGTGATATTTGAGAATATAAAAGGAATTGACATTTCAAGAATTGATAGATACACCTTTGACGAAACAATGTCTTTCAACGCTGCATCCACCTCTGACGGCTACCTAAGATTAAACACAAGCACAGGACACGGAATGAGCATAGGAAACTACATCAACATTTCATCGTCTACCCGTGATTATATAGGCATTCAAGTTGTGCTAGATGTAATAGACGAAACGTCAGTAGTTGTTAATACACTATATCAAGGTACAGACTCAGGTATCTTATACAAGATGTCAGAGGTTAAAGAGATAGGCAGCAGAATAATGATATTCGATTCGGTTCAGCCCGTTACAAACTTTACAACCAAAACGCTTTACTTAAATGGAAACGAAGTAGAAAATATTCCTTTTATTTATTCAAACTTGGATTTGCCAAGCTACGATAATAGTGGAGGTCAAAAAAGAACATTTGTAACATGGGCCAAAGCTCAATACGATGTAAATGGTATTAAAATAGACTCAACAGAATCTAATGGGCTACTAGACGAGTATTGGGTAGACGCTAAAACAATGCTAGAGCAAGGCGAAGGATTAAACGCTTATTTTCATTTAGACTCAATCGATGTAAAGGATTTTGATTATTCAATTCCTATCTACATACAAGACACTTCTAGTTACTATTACTTATCAACAATAGAAAACTATAAGTTTAGAAAAGGAATTTATTTGTGTAAATTAATACGTCTCAACTAATGGCAGAAGAAAAAGAAATATTAATAAAAATTGACGTACAGGCAAACCAATTAGCCGATGTACAACAATTAATTAAAGAGGCAAACAAGGAGTTTGCTAAAGGTGAAAAAGACGTAAAAGAATATACGGCGGAGATTCGTGCGCTGAAAGCAGAAGAGGCAAAACTGAAAGAAGAGGGCAAACAATTACTTTTACAACAGAAAGCCCAAGAGAATAGTATTGAAGGGATGAGGGCTAAGTTGGCATTGTTAACTAAACAGCGCAACCAATTAAACCTTTCAGAAAAAGACGGAGTACAAAGAGCGGCACAGTTAAACGTTCAAATAAAAGAGCTAAACAATAATCTATCAGGCTTTGAAAGAGCAGGTGGAGACTTTAGGCGTAACGTAGGGAATTACCCTGAGCAGTTCAAGGAAGCAGCAGGAGGCGTTCAGGTATTCGGGCACTCTTTAGGCGATTTGTTTAAGTTGTTACTTACTAATCCTTTCGGACTAATCTTAACAGCACTTACAGGGCTGTATCAAGCGTTAAAACAAAATGACGAAATCGCTACTTTCTTTAAAGGAGTGATGAAGGGATTAGGGATTGTCTTAGATAATATATCAGGATTTATTAGTAAAGTTGTCTTAGGATTTAAAGACTTCCTTACAAGTGGTTCGGCGTTAAGTGGGTTTGTTTCTGACTTTGGGAAAAGGATTACAAATTTCGTTTTAGGGCCTATACAATTATTAATAAGCTATTCGGAAGTATTTAGTAAACTAGCCAAAGGAGACTTTAAAGATGCGGCTAAAACGGCGGCATTGGCTACTATTGAATTTGGAAAGAGTATGGCATTTGCAAATAATGAATCCAATAGTTTATTGTCTTCACTAGGAGAACTAGCACAAGCAGGAATTGATTACGAGAACGCTTTAGATGCTATTGAAGCAAAACAAAGTAAGTTAAATGTAACTGTTAGTGAGCTTGAAAAACAACGTGCAAGATTAATATTACAGTCTAAGGATTTGTCTAAGACAGAAGAAGAAAGAATAAGATTAAATGAAGCTGCGGCAGCGATTGATAAAAGAATCTTAAACGAGCGATTAAGTCTTTTAAATGAGGAGATTGAGGTTCAACAAAAATACATCAACGCCTTAGATGCTGGCTCAGTTAAAAGAGAAGAGGCAGAGTTTAGGCTAAACGATTTATTAGTACAACGCAATGCGTTCGAGCAAGAGTCTATTCGCTTTCAAGAGTTGGCTCAAAATAAGCGTAATGCTATTATTGAAAAGCAACAGAAACTAGAAGAGGAAGTGGCTAAGAAGCGAGAGGAAGAAGAAAGAAAACGACAAGAGGAACTAGAAAAAAGAAACCAAAGAGAAATTGAAGCTGCTTACGAACTAGAAGTATTTAAGCGTGAAATGGATATTGAGTCTACTAATAATTTAGACGATCAATTAGAAAAACGCCGTGAGTTATTAGAGTTTCAAAAAGAATTTGAACTTAGTAATACCGACCTTGTGGAATCGGAAAGGCTTTTAATAATTGAAAAATATAAGAAAAAAGAAGCTGATTTAGTTAAGCAAGTAGAAACTCAAAAGGCAAAAGTTACAAAGCAGAAGCAAAAAGATACTTTAGACACCGTTGCGAGTACGACACAAAACGTGTTGTCTATTTTAAACCAACAATCGGCAGCATATAAGGCTTTACAAATTGCAGATGCTACACGTAACGCTTATGTGTCTTTCTCGCAAACAATGGCTGACCCTTCTATCTTTCCTACTTATTTAAAACCTATTTTAGCAGGAGTAAACTTAGCTGTCGGCTTGGCTAACGTTGCTAAATTAGCAGGTGTATTTGGTGGAGGTGGGGAATTTGAAACCAACGGCCCAACTATGATTATGGTAGGGGATAACCCAGGGGGTAGAGAGCGTGTAACTGTTGAGCCTATTTCTGGAAGAGGGCAAACAAGGGTATTTGACGGCAATAAAATTGCAATGGCTGGTGGCGGTGTAGTCGTAGCCAATGGTGCGTCAAGACCAATCAAGCAAGGATTTGAAGCGCAAAATAATTTATTACAAGCATTAAGCTCTATGCCACCCCCTGTAGTTTCAGTAAAAGAAATCACCGATACAAGTAATAGAGTGAGAACCAAAGAGCGAATCAGTAGAATAGGATGAGACATATCATTACTCAATTAAACGAACATGGAATCAACACCGTCGAAGAAACGGTGGAGTTCCTTATCAAAGAAGGCTATATCGGTATTCAGCATTTATACTATCAGGATATTTTTGACTATTATAAAGCCCTTGAATTAAGCTATAAAAACAGAGATTTGACAGGGTATAAGCTAAAGGCTAGAGAGGAAACTTTAAAACAGTTTAAAGTAAGTAGACGAACATTTTACAGGGTTATATCCCTGTATAGTGCCAACGGTTTAGCACAAAAGATATATTAAAGAGGCTTTTTACTAACTAACTTAGTCCTCAAATGGAAGGACACATTTACATTTATCAGGAAATCGGAGGCGCAGGGGTAACGGCTAGAGCCATACAAAGAGAACTAGCAAGAATGACCGATGCGCAAGAGGTAACTGTTCATATATCTTCACCCGGAGGAGAAGTGTATGAAGGCTACACTATTTATAATCTGTTAAAAAATTCAGGTAAAAAAATAAATGTAAAGATTGAAGGGCTTTGCGCTTCTATTGCAACGCTTATCGCAATGGCAGGGGATAATATCACAATGACCCCGCTAAGCGAGTTTATGATTCATAATCCGAGCGGAGCGATTGAAGGCGATGCAAGGGCAATGAAAGACGCAGCTACACAGCTGGACGCTATCAAAAAAACATTAGTTAAAGCGTATAAGAAAAGAACAAAGTTAAGCGAGGCAGAGCTTTGGGAAATGATGGATAAGGAAACTTATTTGTCTCCAAAAGAAGCTATCAAGTTAGGCTTTGTTGACTCGCAAACAGAAAGACTAAAGGCTGTTGCCTATTTAGACATAACCAAAAAAACAAACAAAATGAGCAAACTAGAACAATTAATCGCTAAGGTCGATACTCTTATAAAGAATACTGGCATTAGCAAAATAAAGAACTTAGAAACTTCTTTAGACAACGGCACGCCTATCATGATTGAAGGAGAAAAAGTAGTACAAGGTGCTGCGGTTTTCATCGTTACTCCAGAAGGACAACAGCCAGCTCCAGACGGCGAACACGTTTTAGTTGACGGTACTGTTATCGCTGTTGTAGGTGGCAAAATCGAATCTGTTAGTGCACCAGTACAATGTAAAGACGATGAAAAAGATGCTTTAAAAGCTGAAAACGAAGCGTTGAAAACACAACTAGCTGAAATGACAGCGAAGGCAACAGAAGCAGAAAACAAAGCTACTGAACTAAGCACTAACTTAACCAACTACGCAGAGCAATTAACTTCTATCAAAGCAGAATTAGAAGAGGTTAAAAATTTAACAGTAGGAGCGCAAACGGTACAAGCTACGGCTTCTACTAAAGTAGTTCAAAATATTAAGAAAGACCACCCTTTAGATGGGTTTGCAAAATCTCTAGTATCATTACATAACTAATCTAACAACCGCAAATCATAAAAATAAAATGGCAAACGCAGTAGAATTATCATTAAATTACACTTGGGACGGAATTACCGCTACCGATATTATTTATAAACCATCGGTTCAAACACCTGAGATTCAATCTTTGTTTACTATCCTTTCAGGAATTAAATCAAAGAAACAATTATACCTTCCAGCTAACTTAGAGAAGATTGTTAAGGCTAACGAAGGGTGTTCTAGAACATCTAGCGGTTCGGCTACTATCACTAACAGAACTTTAACTGTTTCTGAGTTACAAGTATTCATGGAGCAATGCTACGAAGAGTTCATGAACACAGTATTTGAAGAAGCCCTAAGAATGGGTATCGACAAAGCAGACATTTCAGGAACCGTTATCGAAACAATCATCATGAATCTAATCAAAGATGCAATGGTACGTGATAATTTCCGTATCTTATCATTTGGTGATACTGGTTCTGGTAGTGCTGACTACAACCAATTAGATGGTCTTTGGCCGACATTGATTGACGGCGTGGCTACTTATTGTGTAGACCGTATTGGTTCTGCTTTAGGTTCTTCAACATTAGCAGCAGACACAGCGTTGACATACTTAAAGGCTCACTACGAAGGTGCTCCAATTATCTTAAAGCAACAACCAATTGCAAATCGTAAGTTCTATGTAACAGGTTCTGTTTATGAAAACTTAATGTCTTCATATGAATCCAAATCATCAGGTTCAGACGCTCAATTAAACTTATTGATTGATGGTGTTTCCGGTTCTTTAAAATACCGTGGCATTGAAGTGATTCCAATCTATGCTTGGGATGCTGCTTTAGAAGCTGACGCTCCGCTTGGCGCATCTGTTAAGCACTTGATTCTATACACTATCAAAGATAATCACTTTGTAGGGCTAGAGAGAGCATCAGACCAAGGTAATGTAGGTGCATGGTACGAACGAAAAGACAAGAAGGTATACTTTGAAGCTGCTTACCAATTAGGTTATCAGTACGCTCATTGTGATTTACAAACAATCTCTTTCTAAGGATTTAAAACATGGCAAAATGTAACATCTCGGCAGGTATCGGAGTAGACTGCTCCGACCTGCGTAGAGTTGGTGGTGTAAATAAACGAGTTTGGTTTTTCAACACCGACGGCGTTACTTACACAACTAACGTAAATGGATATATCACAGGGATTACCTTCCCTACATACGAAGGCTTATACGCCTTTGAAGGGAAGAAAAATTCGCATAGCTCAGGTTATCAATTAATCAACCAAGAAGGCGCAAACAAATTCTTCCAACATGATTCTGTAATTAAGTTATTTGCTACAAGCCCGGCAGACCAAGAGGTTATCGAAGACTTAGCAGTAGCTTCCGTAGGGATTATCGTTGAAACAAACAACAGAGAATTTGTGTTATATGGCAAAAACAACGGTATGGATTTGATTTCTTTAACAGGAAACACAGGTACGGTTGGTGCATCAGACACGACTTCTACTTTAACCTTCCAAGGTTCCGAACCTGAAATGCCTAAGTTTGTTTTGTCTACTGATTACGAAACAACTTTAGCATTATTAGAAAGCTACGAAGTTTGATAATTTCATAAGTAATACTTAAATTAGGGGACAAACAAGTCCCCTTTTTTTATGACTGTCAAAGAATGGTATACGACATATAATTTTGCAATAATGCAAAAATCAAACGAGAACATCGCTTTGTACAAGGATTTCATTTTTAAACTAAGAGAAGAAACTGGATTAACTAAAAAAGAAATTGGGAATTGTTTTTGTAACCGTGTTGCAGCATATAAGTACGCTGAGAAGTATTTAAAAAAATCGGGTCAAATATGATTTATCAAATTGCCTATGATGGCAGCACAAAGGACAATTGCGTTTATCCATGTATTATGAACGATAAGGTT
>JAKOQC010000334.1 GCA_029778565.1 bacterium | reverse complement strand
CTACCCGATGCAGTAACAGGAGTAACAAACAAAGTTGTATTGTTGTCCGGTGCTTTTTTGATACTCAACGCTGCCTGCCGAGTCTTTCTGGGGCAGGGGTTGATTGGTGCATTAATTGCAAGAACTACTGCCCTGGCAAGCGCAGCGGCGGGGGCACAGGTAGCGACACACACATTGGGACAATCGTTACTATTTCTTGCACAAGCACCGTTGGCGGTAATAGGGCCAACGGGGCTTGCTATAGCTGGTCTTGGTGGATTGGTTGCTGTAGCTGTACAAGCAATAGAAGCACATACTAAACAACGAGAAGAAATGGCTAAATATGTCGAAGAAGTAGATAGGGTATATCAGGAGCATAAGGAATATCAACAACAACTTAATGACCTACAAAAAGAATATGATAAACTTACAGAGCAATTAAAAGTTTTGAATGAAGGTACAAGTGAATATGCTACTGTATTAGAAAAAATTAAGACCATTTCTTCAGAAATGGCAGATGTCAGAAATACCGAATATGACATAAATAATAAAATAGCAGCTATAATGCCGAGCGTAGTATTAGAATATGATAAACTAGGTAATGCTGTTAGAATAGCATGGAATGAAGTAGCTATGTTGATTGAAAAACATAAAGAACTTGCGTCTTTAGTTGGGGAATTTGGTTGGGAAAGAACACGTACTGAACAGGCTAGATTATATGAAAGCATGGTAAAATACCCAGAAGTATATAAAAGACTATATAGAAAAGAATACCAAGAGATGCTTCAGGAACAGCGTGGTGGTGCCTACTATGTCCCAGAAATACTTCGCAGAGGGATAGAAGTGGCTCCCGGTGTTTTCCAGAAATTAACGGAAGAAGAATATGTTAATTGGAGATATTTAACGGAAATGCAAAAACTACGCGCTCGTACTGCTACTGGAGATAAAGATAAAGTTAAAGTTAAAGATGAAGGTAAACCACCCTCTGGTGGCGGTGGTACAGCAGGCGGTGGTACAGCACCAACCGTTGTTCAACTCTTGCGCGATGAACTTCAACAATTACAATTCTATCTTGAAGCAACAAAACTCCCTGCTATAGCATTAGGTAGGGATTTAGACGTTTTAGGGCAGACATTCAATGAGTTGACAGAAGATATAAAGAAAAATGGACTAACACTAGACGATATTGCTAAACTGTACTCTTTAAGTACCGAAAAAGCCGAATTGTTACGGCAGAAACAAGAAGCCCTTGCAGAAAGCAATACTATTCATCAAAGAGAATTAGAGAATATAGTACGGCAAATAGAAGCTATGGTACCCGGCTTTACTGATGCTTCTTTTACGGCTGACGATTTAAGAATAGCAATGGACAGAATGGGTGATGAAGGTAGAGAAGCACTAAAAACCCTAATACAAGAACATAATAGACTGTCTAGCGAGATACACAATACCGCTATGGAAATGCGTAAACTGGAGCGAGAAGCTAGTAGTGTATATGGCACTATTGAAAGTCTAATTAAAGAAAAAGTGGCAGGTGCATATCGTTACCAAGAACAAATTACTATTGATAGCCTAAGACGCACCCAAGAAGCAGAAGAACGTGCCCTGCAACAAAGAATAGACAACTATGATCGTTACATGCAAAAAAGAATAGACGCAATACAAGAAGAAATAGACGCTATAGATGAATTAATGCAGAAATACAGGGATCAAGATAGGGAAGAAGATTATAGAAACCGGATAATGGAAATTGAAACGGAAATAGCACAGATTAAGGCAGATAAACGGTACGAATTTATTACCGAAACTGGAGAAAGAATACTTACCTATGATGTCGCTAAAGTTACAGAACTAGAGAAACGCAAGGCAGAAATAGAAGAAGAGTATGCAAGATATAGACGGGATAAAGCATTAGAGGAAGAAAAGCGCAAATTAGAGAATAAGAAGAGGGCATTGGAAGAGGAAAGAAGGACACAATTAGAAGCCTATAAAAAACAGCAACAGGACTTGCGTGACCACCACAACAAACAGATGGAGGCACTGCAATTATACTGGCAGGAACAGCAGACACAGGAGGAGATACACCAGCAAACTATGCGTTTAATCGAACAAAACGGATACGAAGAAGCGTTAAGACTACAGAAAAGATATTTTAGAGAAGCAGAAGCCGCTTACTGGAGACATTATAGAGAGATGGTCAAAATAGGACGAGAAATAGCCAGCCAGTATAGCAGCATTAGTGGGGGCGGTAGTACTGGTGGGGGTGGTAGTACTGGTGGGGGCGGTAGTACTAGTGGGGGCAGTAGTAAAAGCAAGGGTAGTGGTATAAATGAAGTCATTTTAGTAGCAGCAAGTACTGCGGGGATAGTTGGTTCTACTATAATTCCCAAATTCCATACTGGTGGTATAGCAGGATCAGAAGGGTTAGCATGGGTAAACAGGGATGAGATAATAGCACCCAAACAGGTATGGGCTAACTTACCTTCTGCTACTAAAAGCTATAGTTTTTCTCGTGCTATGGGTGCAACAACAAGCCACCAATATGGACCAGTATATATAACAGTAAATGCTAATGACTGGCAACAGTTTATGAGAAGTATACCACCTGCTATAAGAGCAAGGATAGGGGGTACTTAAATGTTATATAAACCAACTAATATTTTCCCTTCCGGAGTTGTTGTAGATGGGCAACAACCCATTACTATTTCTTGGGAGAATAAGGGG
>JAKOQC010000333.1 GCA_029778565.1 bacterium | reverse complement strand
CATTAAAGGCATTAAAAAATTCGTAGACGAGCAACAAAGAGTGCATACACAATTTAATATGGCAGTAACTGCCACAGGTAGATTATCCAGCAGCAGTCCTAACCTACAGAATATTACACGAGGGCCTAGAGCACGTAATATTTTTGCGGCTACTCCGGGCTGGATTTTAATAGATGGTGATTTATCACAAGCTGAGGTAAGAATGTGGTGTTGGATTTCTAAAGATAAAGCATTACATGAAGCTATACACAGCGGTTTAGATATGCATATAGCTACTGCTTGTTTAATGTATGGCTGCAAACCAGAAGATGTTACGAAGGCAATGCGTACTGGTGCTAAGCGTATAACTTTCGGTACTATTTACCAAATGACGCCTAAAGGGCTAGTAACAGCTTTAGCTGCTGATAAAATTTATATTTCTGTTCAAGAAGCGGAAGAATTACAAAGAAAATTTTTTAATGCGTATAAACAAGGCTATCAATGGATAGAGGATACTAAATTGGATGTATTAAAAACCCATGTGGTTACTTCACCTTATGGCAGGAAAAGACATTTTGAATTGATAACGCCCCACAATAAGGCTGAAGTACAAAGACAGGCAGTAAATTTCCCTATACAATCAGGTGCTAGTGATGTAACACTACTTGCAATTAAACGACTAAATGAAAGTATACAGGCTGGTGAATTTGGCAGGACAAGATTACTACTAACAGTACACGACTCTATTGTAGCTGAAACACTAGAGCATGACAGGATACACGAATTAGCAAAATTGTTTAAAGAAAAAATGGAAGCACCTGTATTGGATGGTTGGGTAAAATTTGAGGCAGAGGTTTGTATTGGCACTCCTTGGGGTGCTACAGAACCTATTGCTTAGCATAGTTGTTGGTGAAATAAATACAGTAAGGTTATTTTAGCTGGTTAATTTGTATGTAGTAACATTAAATTATTAACAATTACATTATTTGAAAGGATGTAATGCTATGAACAACGAATTGAAAGGATGTGATTACAGTAAAAAATGATTGTGTGGGCTACTGCATGTACCATGCTTGCGAATTATCTATTGAGCGTCTAGAGCATAAAAAATGTGCTTGCAAGGGTGGGTACAACAGCCCTTGCAAATACTTAATCAAGTAT
>JAKOQC010000332.1 GCA_029778565.1 bacterium | reverse complement strand
GCTTGGTATGTTTTACCCGACCCAGCCGACATTTTTTGCTTAGTCTTAGCTCGGTTAACGGGGCACGAAGAGCCCGAAATTTTTATGAAGAGCCCGAATGCGACCAAGCTTGGTGGCGGGCAAGACCCATTTAGCGGAGACTTTGAACACGATACTATTGAGTATAAGGTTAGACACATTTGCGGCGCTGCGATTGCTGATTATCGTGGTTCTTATGCTTCCAGCGGCACAGCTACTTAGGTGGTGAGTAAAAATGGGAACTACTCACTTTAAGAGCGAAGTAAATACTACAACTGGTTTTTCCGTGGGGGCAAAAAAGGTTGCTGATGTAGATGGTAGCCTTTATATTAATGGTAGCAAGATAACTGCTACTGCAGCTGATGTTAATACAGTTACTGGGACAGCCTCACAATTTATTGTTTATCAGGTTGAGACTCTTACTTCTGGTGCTGATATTGCAACTCGTCCACTATTTGTCTGCCCCACTGGGTTTACATTTACACTATCAAGTATTAATATTATTCCTCAGGGTTCAGCGACAGGAATTGACGCTACTAATACTTGTGCTGTTGCGGTAAATAATGGGGCAAACGCAATTGCTACTAAGACGTATAACGCAACGACAATTTTTCCCGCCAGTGGAGTAGCCGATAATTTAGGAACTCTAAATGGAACGTATAAGGTGTTGGCTGCAGGTGACATTCTTAACTTTTCCATTACCAACGGAACAGGAGTTGATACTCCAGCAATGGTTCTTCAGGTTGTTGGAGAATTAGCCACAGTATAAGGAGGCAAGGGGAGGATTAATCCTCCCCCCTTACTACTATGAAAAAGAAACCTATACAGGTTCAGGCTGGAACTACCACGGAAATTTTGCTTTTGGAAATTTTTAGAATGTTGGAAGAAATTCTTTGGGAAATAAAAGAATTAAAAAAAGAGGCTAAAGATGACCAACCTCGCAAAGCTAAAAAAGTTAATACCGACTGACCACGGATACACTGATGATGAGCTGAATAGTTTGTTGGCTGATAACAATAATAATATCTATAAAACAGCTGCTTTTGTCTTAAGAGGGATAGTGGCTCAGATAGTTTCAGGAAGCTATTCTTTTTCTACTGGGGATGTGAGGATAGACAAATCTCGATTAGTGGATAATTATAGGACTT
>JAKOQC010000331.1 GCA_029778565.1 bacterium | reverse complement strand
GATCATGGCTAATGCTGTAACAGCCAACAAGATAGCAGCAGGGGCTATTGAATCGGACAAGATAATGGCTAATGCTGTAACTTCGGACAAGCTTGCAGCAAACTCTGTAATAGCACTTAAAATCGCAGCCAACGCTGTAACGTCAGACAAAATAGCAGCCAACGCTGTAACAGCCGACAAAATAAACGTTAACGCTTTAAGCGCTATCGCAGCAGACCTCGGCACAGTCACAGCAGGGGTAGCAAAGTCAGCAGATGGCAAGTTTGAGATTGACTTGGTTAATAGAACGCTTAAAGTGTTCGACGATCAAGGAAGATTGAGAGTACAGTTGGGGAGGTTGTGAGATGGATTTTGGATGTAAAATATGGGATGAACAGGGATATATAATACTCGACACAACAGATTATACTGCTAGATTAGTTTATTCTACTACAAAAGCAGGTAACTCATCAGGTAGCGATTATATACCTGAGGCTGATGGTTCTATGCCTTTAGTATTGACAACGCCAGAATCTGGTTCAGCTTTGGTGGTAAGCATTACTCCGTCAGGTATATTAACTTGGGATCCTATCATAAGATGGGATGGGACTTATTTAACTGGAACAACACACATTTTTGTTTATGTATGTGACGAAAGGGTGACATAAATGAGTAATTACGGATTAATAATAGGGAAAAATGAGAATATACAATTCGATACTAAAAGAAAAATGTTAGGTTTATTTGAACGTGGATATATTTCTGAAACTAGTTGGACTCCACTTGTAACAGCACAGGGTACCACTTCGTATAGGTATTCATTCCCTGATAATTACAATCCAATTGCAATTGCAATTAAACCGCCTTATTCAACATTTGTGGTAGGTATAGTCGCAAAAAGCTCTGATTTCCCAGGAGGAGGTATAATACAATCAGGAAGAGATCCAATAGGGGGCATAAGCTATTCAGAAACCTCGCCAGTAGATTATGCAATTTATACTGCCGATATTAACCAAACCCACAGTATACCGAATTGGGGATTAGTTACATATAATGAAAACGGTGAAGTTGTGTTTAATTCAGATATTAGATATCTTAAAATCACAGATATAATAGATGTTAACCGAACTGCTTTATTAAATTTTGAGAATGTAATTATCAATCATAGTGTACAAAATCCATTTTATATTATTCCCTATAGTTATTGTGAAACTTGGGAATTTATTACAAGTGGGATAGGTGCTGGAGTTGGGGTAGTTATCAGACACTTAGGCATACGACAAATAAATTCCACTAGCGCACAAATTGGATGGTTTGTACGTCAACGAAGCGGTGTAATATATGGGAGTAGTTATTCTGCGCCACCGTATTTCCGTGTCCCAAACCCGCTACGTATTGCTGTATGTGTCTTATAAGAGGAGGTGCCCAAATGAATAAAAAATATATTTTATGCTTGCTTATCTTACTTATGCTACTTTTCACCCTACCAGCTACAGCCGAAGTAACAGTCATAAAAACACAAAAAATATTCTATCCACTAGCATGTCGCAGAAGACAAGAAGAAGGTATAGCTAATATCTTGATAACAGTTGGCAAAGATGGAGCTCCAGCTAATGT
>JAKOQC010000036.1 GCA_029778565.1 bacterium | reverse complement strand
TTAGTAGTATCGGTTTGCTTGCATCCGATATAACCACGTAGTTAGTGCCTTCGGTTAATTGTGATTTTAACGCTTGCTGAAACTGGGCTACTTTGTTTACTATCTCGGTGATATCTTCTAAACTCATGTTTTCTAATGTTTTCTCTTTAATTTCTTCACTTTCTTTTTTCATTTTAATACCCTCCTTTTTATGGTATAATAGTTATAGCACGAACACCGTACCATCGGGTCGTGCGGTGAAAGATGGTTCACTTTCTTTACCTCCTTCCTCTTTCACCTCCTTTCTTAGGCCTGCCCCTCCATGGGGCAGGTTATTGTTTATGCCACCTAGCATTGCCTTTGCAAGCGAATTTCTTACCTTGTTAACATTGTTTATTGGTTCTATACTTAATTTCATCTTTCTAATCCTCCTTCTTCTCCCTCGTATTCTAAGTAAATAACCCATGTGCCCCATGTAAATTCTAAGAAGTGGTGTGCCATTGTATTAGCATCACTTATTAAATCGCGTTCGCGCCTCACAGCCATATAGTCAATCGGCACGTAGTCTATAGAAGCCCAGAAAGGGCGATCCTCGTAATCTATGTCCTCGTCATAAAGTTCGTTAAATTCTTTAACGCCTTCTTCTGTGGGAAACCACCAGCCATATACACGTCTACGATCTGGTTCGATGTATTCTGCGTAAAATTCTCCTTGCAATCCTAAGTCGATGCGGTTTAATTCTCTTGCCTTCTCGCTCTCTGTAAAATCTAACCTCATTTCTTTAAAACCTCCTTTCTTAGTTTCTGATTGTATTATAACCTAAAAACAAGCGATTGTAACACCTAAATGTTAAGTAAAAGTTAAGTAAATCAGAGTTCGTTGCGGTGCTTTTGTGATATTATAATCTCATGAAAGCAGTAACACGGTTAGCAAGTGTAAGGTATAAAAGTAGCAAAAGTGTGTTATAATAGATTGCAACGGAAGGAGGTTTGAAAGATGGAAGACATTGAAAGCGCACGTAA
>JAKOQC010000330.1 GCA_029778565.1 bacterium | reverse complement strand
GGAAGAGAAGGACCACACATCGTTTTATTCAACTATCAAATGACGAGAGCAGGCAAACACCCCAGAGAATTCCTTGATGGATATAAAGGTTATTTATCCACAGATGGTTATTCTGGGTATAATGACATGCCTGGAATTATCAACGTTGGCTGTCTGGCTCATGCCCAACGTATGTTTACCAATGTAATAAAAGCCATGCCTATTAACAATGACAGCAAGAGTACACTCGCAGAAGAGGAATTGCGATTTTTTACACAGCTGTTTGCTATTGAGAAAGCTATTGAAGAATTAAGCAATGAAGAACGCTACAGAATTCGCCAAGAAAAAAGCAGGCCAATCATAGAAGAGTTTAAGAAGTGGATTAATTATCATTATCCAAGGGTATTACCTAAGAGTACTTTAGGTAAGGCAATAGCTTATTGCAAAAATCAGATGCCAAAGCTTGAAGGATTTCTTTTGGATGGCCGATTAGAAATGACCAATAATCGTGCCGAGCGTTCAATAAGGCCATTCACAATTGGTCGAAAGAACTGGATTTTTAGCAATACTCCCAGCGGAGCAAACTCTAGCGCCATAATATACAGCATGGTTGAAACTTCAAAAGAAAATGGTTTGAATCCATATTTATACTTGGAATATCTTTTTGATAAACTGCCAAATGTTGACTTGGGTGATAAGGAAATGCTAGACGAGTTTCTTCCTTGGTCTGACAACTTACCGGAATTCTTAAAAGCTTGATTACTCAAAAATTGCACACTCCAATTAAATTGGGGTGTGCACTATTTTACGCTTACTTTGAAATTACCCAGTGTATGCCGGTTAGTGCCTCTAGGAAATAACTATCTTGAGTTTAACAGTTAGAATTAAAAAAAACCTCCATAAACCCCATGAGATATCAATTTGTGTATTTAATTTACTTCTGTGTCCGACTAACAAAGAAAAAGGCGAGCAATATACCTTTAGGTGTAGCTGCATTTATAACTGTTGCTCTTGTAGCTTTTCTTTTTGGAGGG
>JAKOQC010000329.1 GCA_029778565.1 bacterium | reverse complement strand
TTAAAGATGGGCGTATGGTGGCAATTGTGCCGGTCATGAGAGGTATGGTTCCATGGCTTAAACTTAAGATTCTTAATGTGTAGGATTGACAGACTTTGTAAATTCTCTACAACAACCTACCTATTGCCTCATTACAAACCTTTATATATTTTGACCACATATACATCAATCAGGAGAGTGATTATCGATATGAGTATCAAAACAAAGGCTGTGGAAAAGTGCGAGGATTTCCTGGAGCGAATGAGGCTCAATCATCCTACTGCTTACGCTATGGCCGATAAAATGGTCAACCCAAAGATGAATGAAGACGCTGCTATTGACATTAGAACCTTTATGATGCTTGGGTTCGGTGCTCTTATTGTATCTGTCTTTATTCCTTTGGGCCTTGAGGCACTGAATGCGGCGGATACGTCCAACTTTACCACTACCGAACTCGCTGTTTACAGTGTTATTGGAGTAGCTATACTGATTGCTGTGGTTATGGTATTCATTAATATGGCTAGCTAAACCACAATTTCTTTTTTGGAGGTTTTTTCTCATGAGAACACAAACTAAACTATTGTCTTTAGTTGTAGCGTTACTGTTTTTAGGTATCATTGTAGCTCCAGCGAGTGCTCAACAGATGTCTGTACAGTTTATCATTCGAGACGAAAACAACCAGCCTATGAGCGGTGTTACTGTGTATATATACAAAACTACTGGCAGTATGCCACCGACTCCTGGACCGCTTTATGCCAAAATCACTATAGATTCTGGTGATTATTGGTTATTGGCTTATGGTAAATATCTTTGCAAACCGACGAAAGTAGGGTATGTATCTCGGTTCCCGACGGAAGATAACCGTATTAATGAAGGACAATCGGTTTGCTACCTTTATATGGATAGAGAAAGTAGCAGTGAACCAGAAACCGGACAACCTGTAACTCTTAGGGCTATTGACGAGAGTTCTAACTTAATCCCTGGTGTTACTTTTAAAATCTATCGGTGTACGTCAAGTCCACCTTATTCTCCTATAGAACTCGTTAGAGAGGAGTATAGCGCTTCAGGTGAACTATACATTACCGACTTACCGAAGGATTATTAT
>JAKOQC010000328.1 GCA_029778565.1 bacterium | reverse complement strand
GCAGACGGCAGATTGTCCTTCATGTTCGTGGACGAGACAGGATTAGGTAACCGCATGATTAAGACAGACGGAGTATTTGCAGTATTGAAGGCAAAAGTAAGATCAACAGCACCAAACGGACTAAGTGAAATAACAGTAGCAATAGAAGGAGTATATGCAGACTATGATCTAAACAAAATACCAGTAACATATGTAACCGGAGGAGTAAATGTAGGAGAAGAACCAGAGCCAACAACATCACCAGAACCTACGACATCACCAGAACCTACAACTTCACCGGAACCAACAACATCACCAGAACCAACACAGCTACCAGACGGATTTGGAGTAATAATAGGTACAGTAGCAGCGAAAGCAGGCGACACAATAGAAATACCAATAAGCTTTAACAATGTACCATCAAGCGGAATAAACAATTGTGACTTTAGAATAACTTACGATGATAGCGTTCTTACAATAGAAAAAGTAGAAGCCGGACCAATAGTGATAAACGGTGCACAAGACTTTAAGTCAAACATAGTAAAAGGTGATGCAAGAGTAGCATTTATGTTTGTAGATGAAACAGGATTAGGTGACCGCATGATTAAGACAGACGGAGTATTTGCAATATTAACAGTAAAAGTAAGTGAAGATGCTCCAGAAGGCTTAACAGTAATAGATGTAGCTAGCCAATATGTATTTGCAGACTACGACTTAAATAAAATACCAGTAACATTTGTAACCGGAGGAGTAAATGTAGGAAAAGAAGTAGTTGAACCTTCAGAAGGATATACTATCTCAGGCTATGTTGCACCAGATTTCCAATATGACTCCTCAGTAAAAGCTGAACTATTATCAGGATTCAATGTAGAAGTTGAAGGAACAGAACTTTATGCAGTAACTGATGCTAACGGATACTTCGAAATTAGCGAGGTACCAGGAAATGAAGATGGATATACAATAACAATATCAAAACAATATTATATAACTAGAAGCTTAGTTGTAGCAGGTAACAAAGATACTCAAGTATCTACTTCATCATCACCATTACTAATCTGGGCTGGAGACATTACAGAAGACGGAATGCTTAACTTGTCAGACGTAGTATTAGTAGGTGGGGCATATAATACAGTAACTGGAAACGAGAAGTTTAGTGAAGAGTTAGATATAAATAAAGACGGCGCTGTAAACATGGAAGACATAGTAATAATTATAAAAAACTTTGATAAAAACTCATCACATTATGGTAAGTAATAATAAAAATACTTGAGGGAGGAGCTCTTAAGCTCCTTCCTCAAGATAAATAAAATTGCAGGTATAAAAATGGGAAGGTATTTTAATACTACCCAATATTTTTATATATGCTGTTGATAGGGGGATATTTATTTTATGAAGCAAAGTAGAGTGATTTCATTATTTTTAACCATACTAGTATTATTATCATGCATTTCGACAAACCCAGTTTTTGCAGATACAACGCCGGTTATAAAAATGGAGATTGATAAGTCAACTGTGAAGACAGGGGACATTATATCGGTATCACTAAAAGTCGAAAATATATCCAATTTTGCAGGATATCAAGTAAACATAAAGTATGATCCTGAGATGTTAGAAGTAATAGATCCAGTACCGCAAGAGGGAGAAATATTAAATAACAAAGAGTATGGAAGTGTGAATCAATCAGCAAATGACCCTGAGAAGGGATTACTAAACTTTGGTAAAGTTTATCAGTACTTAGATGACTACAGAAGCGATGGTAATCCTGAAGAAACAGGGGTATTTGGCATAATAGAGTTTAAAGCTAAAAAAGCAGGCAAAACAGAAATCAGGTTTGAAGATACAGAGACAATGCCAAATGGTACAACAGGTACATTATTATTTGATTGGGACGGAAACAGGATATCAGGCTATAAAGTAGTACAGCCAGGGGAGATAGTTATAACTGACGAGGAAGAAGAGACACCAGAACCGACAACATCACCAGAACCGACAACATCACCAGAGCCAACAACGTCACCAGAACCAACAACATCGCCAGAGCCGACAACGTCACCAGAGCCAACAACGTCACCAGAACCGACAACATCACCAGAGCCAACAACGTCACCAGAACCAACAACATCGCCAGAGCCGACAACGTCACCAGAACCAACAACAATGCCTGAATCATATATAACTTTGGACTTAAGTCAGAAGTATATAAAAGAAGGAGATATAGTAGTAGGTACGTTTAGAGTTGAGAATATACCTTATTTTGCAGGATATCACATAAACATAGTATACGATCCAGAAGTACTGGAAATAGTTAATCTAGAAGGTGAAAGATTAGGCAGTAGGGATATGCTCTTAAATAGGGAAATCATTGTAGAGGGAAAATACGATTCAATTACATATGTAAGTACTAATTATTCAGAAGGTATAGCAGGTTATGTAGCAATGTATGTGGATCTTCCAAGCTATGAGGCTTCAGGAGTAGCTGAAGAATCTGGAGTATTAGGACAACTAGGGTTTAAAGTTCTGCAAGAAAAAGATACAGTAATTAGATTTGAAAACACCGAGTCAATGTCAACTGGAATAGAAGGAACAATGTTGTTTAATTGGTATGGTCGCCAGGTGTATGATTACGTTGTTATACAGCCAGAGCCACTGATAGCAGGAGAACCAGAACCAACAACAACGCCAGAACCAACAACATCGCCAGAACCAACAACATCACCAGAACCAACAACAACGCCAGAACCAACAACATCACCAGAACCAACAACAACGCCAGAACCAACAACAACGCCAGAACCAACAACATCACCAGAACCAACAACATCACCTGAACCAACAACATCACCAGAACCAACAACATCACCAGAACCAACAACATCACCAGAGCCAACGACGTC
>JAKOQC010000327.1 GCA_029778565.1 bacterium | reverse complement strand
TATAGGTTTAGACATTCAAAATAGGGTACTATCTAGGGAGTATAATCCCATATTTGAAGTAAACACAAAGCTCGAAATCGCAAATAACATAGAATTAATAACCACCAAGATAAAGCAAATAGAAACTAGCTCCGTTCATAAGAATAAGATTTACAATGGCGTACACATAAGTGCTGAAGATGGTTTTGTTGCTGAGCGTTCTGACGGTAAAGTAAAAACGGTAAACAACGCCACGGAAGGTATAAGTGTATATTCTGATAAGAATGATGGCAACGGCTTAGTTCGTAGATTCTATGTAGATGATGACGGACGTATCCAAGGTAAAAGTCTTGATATTGACGGCGATAGTAAATTCCACGGTGAAGTTAACGTTGAAAACGGTCTAGTTAATGTAAAAATAGCTCCTACCGGAGGATACCCCTTTGAGATATTGTATGATGGTAATCGGATATTCTTTGTGGATTCGCATGGAAGTGGTACTTATAAAGGTAATGTTTCAATAGGTAAAAATTCAAAAGTAAAGATAACTGATTATGGTGGAGCAGGTAGAATAGATTTTGAATTGTTAGGAGATATGGCGGGTTATATAATGGCCAATCGTTTAACAGCTAACACATTCAAGATTGTTGGATATTTCGATACTAATATGGAGATATCAACAATAAATGGCGACCTAAGTATCGAATCTAGTAGCGGTGATGTATACATACAAAACACAGCTGGAGACATTTACTTGGGAATTAAAGATGATCCATTACACACCAATGTAACAACCTATTTGTCAAGATACACATATATTGATGGTTCTCGGGTAGCGAATCGGTCGGATATAGATTTAGCAATTGCCGCGCACGTAGCGGCTTATCATTCAGGACCATAGGAGGCGAGTAAGAATTGTTAAAGACAGAGATACTTGATAGGAAAAAGCAAGTTGAAAAAGGAAAAGCTTTTATAGTTAGCACGGTTCAAGAAGAACTCACCTCTGATGACATTAAGAGGCGATTGGAACACTTAAACGTTAAGGAAGAACAGCTAGAAATGGCACTTAAAGCAATAAAGAAGCAGATTAAAACTATCCAGGAGGATAGAAAAATGCTAGAGGAGTGTCTGCAAGAATTAAAAGTAGAAGGTGGGAGTGAGGACAATGTCGAATAAATATTGTAATCTACTGGGAGCAGATAAAATAAGTGAGACATTTCAAAGAATTAATGATGG
>JAKOQC010000326.1 GCA_029778565.1 bacterium | reverse complement strand
GTACCGAAAGTAATTGACCCAAACCAAACGCGGGAATGGTGGCTGAATAATAGAGTTGTTGACCGCGTTATCGAAGGATTAAAAGCGTATCAGGGTTATGAGATACTGCGTGTTGATGACCCGACAGGGAAAAAAGATATATCCCTTAAAGAGCGCACAGACGCCGCGAATAAGTTTAATGCAGATATTTACATATCAGTCCATCACAACGCGGCAGGTTCGCTCAATAAGGTATATAATGCAAGCGGGATTGTCGTGTATGTCTATACTAAAGTTGACAGCGCAACACTTAATCTGCAAAAGACGGTTTATGATTGCCTGATTAAAGCAACGGGGAACAGGGGCAATCGTGCATCACCGCTGGCAAAGGCTAATCTGCACGAAGTCAGAGAAACCAAAATGCCCGCTGTCTTGTGCGAGTGCGGGTTTATGGACGGTACAGACGCCAAACTGATACTTACAGATAAGTACGCGACACAGCTTGCGCAGGGGTTTGTAAATGCTATTGTTACATACGGCAAACTGAAAAAGAAACCCGCACCGAAACCGCCCGAAACCAAAACGATTTACCGCGTACAAGTGGGCGCGTTTGAAAACAAGGCTAATGCGGACAAGCTGGCAAAGGAACTGCAAAGTAAGGGATATCCCGCAATAGTAATTAAGGGAGGATAACACAATGGACGAGCTGGCAAGAGTAATCGAATGTGTAAAATCTGCACACAAGCGCATTGACCGATTAGAGGTAGAGTTACAAGAAACCCGCAAACTAACCGAAGCTGTTATAAAAATGACGGAACGGTTAGAAATACTGACTAAAGATATGGACGAGGTTAAAAAAGATGTAAAAGCTTTGTCGGCTCGTCCTGCTAAACTATGGGAAAAGGTTGTGTTTTCCGCTGTCGGTTCTGTTGTTACGGCATTGGTTGCCGCGATAATGTATTTAATTTTGAAATGAGGTGTATAAAATGAAGGAAAAACTTACCAAACTTATCAATGTCAAGACCATCGTTACATTTGTTATAACAGCAGTATTCGCTGTTCTCGCTCTGCGTGAAAGCGTTACACCGGAAGTTACGATGGGAGTTGTTACAACGGTAATTGCATTTTACTTTGGAACGCAGAAAGAGAAAAAGGATACGGAGAAATAAGAAATCCCCGCTACCCTTAATTGGGCGGCGGGGATTTATGTTTTATCAAAGTTTTATTCATATATATCATAATACAATCTATTACTACTTTACTACTACTTTGCAATACAGAAATCGAGGGTTTAAGCCGTTTTCTGTTTGGTCCAATGTCCATATGAACTTTTGCTAATACCCAAATCGCTTAGAACCCGAGTTGGTGAAACGCCTCGTGCCTCACAAATTTTTAAATAGTTGTCATAGAACACAATGATACACCCCCTCGTTTGTTGAGTATTAACGAAATTCCAAAATGTTCTAACAAGTACTTGACTTTAGAACGCATTAGGACTATTATATGCTTGTAAGGGCAAAATTATACATACAATGTTCTAATGAATACAAAATCATAGATACTTATTAGAATATCGGCGTTCTTATAGTATCACATTAGAATTGTTTTGTCCACAGTTGTCCATTAATTTCAGAACAATACACAGAAATGTTCTGGAATTTTATGGGAAATCGACAAGAAAGGAGGATGTTTATGCTGATTACAATTCGTCAAGCTGCGGAAAGGTTGAGCGTTAGCACCAAAACTATTTACCGCAGAATTAAAGACGGGTCTTTGCCTGTAGTCAAGATTTCCGAAAAGGATTACCGGATCGACGAACGGGATCTTGAAGCCTTTATTCAGCGACTAAAAACCGCGTAAAGAAAGAGGACAAGCATTAGAAAGGGCGGTGCAGAAAGCTATTAACGGCGAGGACAATTCCAAGGGCGCGGTTTATTATTACGCGCCGAGGTACACAGGCAAGATTGCATGGTTTGAGGGGTTGGAATTTTGCTTTGAATTGGAGGGGCAGAGATTTTTCAAGGAGGCGGAAAGATGAGTGTACTACTTTCACCAGCAGGAATAGCTGTAACAGCGATAATCGGGGTTGTGATAGTGATTGCTAATTTAATTGATGTTCTGACACCGGACAAGGAGGAAAAATGATGTGCGATTACTGCGGGAGATTTAGCAGACACGAGCCTCG
>JAKOQC010000325.1 GCA_029778565.1 bacterium | reverse complement strand
GCCATATAAGCTTGCATAGCAGTTTCTATTGTACGTATGTTAGAACAGTATGTAGATTTAAGAGCATTTTGCCTCATCTGACCATAACCAACCCAACCAGCAAGCATCAAGATACCTAGTAAAATCATAACAATCATCAATTCTACTAGAGTGAAGCCTTGTTTTTTCTCCATTATTACACCTCCTTTTTTGTATATAGCACATTCTGTTACATGTTCCTAATACCGTTATTGGCAAGCTGCAGTTGGTAACATTGCTTTGACACTAGGAACAGCACAAAGTGTAGTGGTAGTGTCATCGTTGTCTACATTATCAACATCAGATTGCAAGACATTAAGATTATAGTCCCAGTTTCCACTGTCGCTTGCAACTGGTGCATACTCGATTCCAGTTTGACCTGAAGTTCCAGTGAGCATGCTTACGCCAGTGTAGGGATTAATAGGTTCTTGCGTGAAATAATTAGTTTTCAGATCTGCCAAGCTAGCTGGGTATCCAGGAACACCAGTTGTAACCATCATGTGATCCATTTTGTAAGCTTCCAGTGCACTAACAATTTCTCGTACATTAGTAGCAAATGTTCTAGCACGAGCAGCTTTCTGCGATTCCATGTACCGAGGCACAGCGAGACCGACTAACACACCAAGTATGAGTAAAACCACTAACAGTTCAACCAGTGTAAAACCACGTCTCTTTTTATTCTTGTTCATTCATTACGCCTCCTTTCGTATATATAGCACAACATACATTTTAACTATCAATTTATATAACATTAATCACATGCTTCAGTTGGTAACATTGCTTTGACACTAGGAACAGCACAAAGTGATGCAGTAATTGCCTTATTTTCCAAATCATCGATATTTTTTTGTGTGACTTTTAGCGTGTAAGTTAAACTTCCTGTTCCTGTTGTATATTTAAGACCAGTGTCAGTCTCAGTGTCTGTTAGCATGCTTTTTCCTGTGTACGGGTTGATAGGCTCTTGCGTGAAATATTTTGTTTTAAGGTCACTTAATTTTCCAGGATACTTGGCAGATCCACCTTTACCGATTGTGTCCATTCTATAAGCCTCTAGCGCGCTAATAATCTGTCGTACGTTAGCAGCAAATGTTCTTGCACGAGCAGCTTTTTGAGACTCCATATATCTTGGTACGGCAAGTCCTACTAACACACCAAGGATGAGCAGGACTACTAACAGTTCTACCAAGGTGAAACCACG
>JAKOQC010000324.1 GCA_029778565.1 bacterium | reverse complement strand
GAAGTAAATAGCGACGTACTTGCCAACGAAAAGAACGGACTGAATACAAGTATGGCGGAAAACTGAATAGGTATATGTGAAGCCAGACTATCGTATAACCAAAACAAAACACCGACTATAATCCCGTAAACAAAAAGCCCAACATACCCGAAATCAGCGTACGCATAGGCCCAAAAGTTTTCGTTCGCGTTCATAGTCGAGCTCTCAAAATAATAATGTCCAATTACAAAAGAAGGCGCTTCCGTATAAGGATAATCGACGAAGTTACTTAGTAGCTTGTTGTATCCCATATAAGCTTTGGGATTCGTGCTAAAAAAGTCAAAATAGTATGTCGTCAAAAGCCCATGAGTGAAAATCTGTCTCTGTCCAATCATAGAGACAAAAACATTGCTATTTAGAAAATAATCGAGCAAACAACTGACCATCACAACGCAAATTATCGCCACAAATATCTTTAGTCCCACTTGTTTTCTATGCTTGGATAACAGCAAGAAAAGACCAAAGAAAACCAGCACAGATAATAGTGTCCCCTTTGTAGCCTCAGCCGAATACAATAAGATCTGGCCACAAACACCCACTACAACTGGAGAGTACTTCTTAGAATTCAGCCCGTAAGCGATTAAAAAAGGGTTAAGCAAATTTGCGCACCACTCCATAACGTAACCTATCAACTTACCTGCAGTCACACTTCTAGCAGCTAATCTGATAGAGTAAACGTCTTCACTACTGAATATGCTTACGAACTCCAGGTGCGGCCCGAAGATAGAAAGTATATATATATAGGAAGCAAACAACACCAGAACAAAACAGGTCCAAAAAGTCTGATTAGAGATTCTAAACTTTCTAACTTTTAAAAGAGGTATTCTGTAGAAAAGGCCAATTGAAAGGAAGGAAAGGAGTACAGGCAAAGATATTCTCAAAAAGGGCTTTAAAAAAGTACCCTTCATGTAAACAGTTGTAAGAATTACCGGTACTATTACGAAAAGATAGAACAACCAGTAGACCACCTTGGAAGGCCTATCTATGTCAATCGGCATCCATAAACCAGTAAGTGTGCTAGCCAGCCAGGCCATGAGAACATCGAGCATTGGCGGATCACTATATACGTAGCCCATGTATGCCCACTGCACACTAACAATACGAGTGTAAACAACATGGAGTGCTACAACGTACAAAAATGCAAGAAAAAACAACCCCATACGACTCTTTAGCTCGCTTGCAACAATTATACGTCGACTTTTAACCTCCCCGGTTACAACCTCATTCAGCATTTAGATCACGCTCTCAACAAGATCACAATAAAATCTCTTCTGTGCTGGCGTAATCAAATGGTCGTTATGCCACAGTAACACAAAGGTTCCATCAAATCGCTTACAAAGATCCGCTACGTTAACCACTCTCTCAACCAAATCCGCTGAATACGTCCTGGGATCGTCGATAGTCCCCAACGAAACATCCATACACACTAACGGCCGCTCACGTAAATGTAATTTCTTCTTTGTCTCAATGTTAAACACGTTGAACTCGTGACATGTACCGCACCTAAACCCAATCGTGTCAGGAAACCCCAAAGTACTATCATAATCAAGTCCTGCGTCTTCCCAACCCTGCCACGTAATCGGATTAACAAACCTCAAGTAAT
>JAKOQC010000323.1 GCA_029778565.1 bacterium | reverse complement strand
TGCTTCCTTCTCTGTCTCGTTTTGCTCCTTGGTTACTTTTTTTTGTCCACCTAGTGCGGTTTGTAAAGCCTCGCCAACTTTCATTAACACTTCTGTAAGATCTTGTGTTTTATCTAATAAATTGCCCACATCTTCAGGTGTTAATGAAGGATCTTCGTCTATTAACCCAGCCCATACTAACGCTCGCAGGTCTTTAAAACTGAAACTCTCTTCATTAAAGCCAGCCACAAAACTTGCAAAAGGCTTGCCAGTCAAATCCTCTAATGTTGCCATCGCGTTAATGGTGTAGCGTAGTTTTCTCGGTTTATCTAGTTTAATTATTACAAACGGTTTCGCCATTATTTATTATGTCCCTCCAGTCAATTCAGTCCACTCGCCATCGATTTCAATGGTGATTGATACTGTAGCTTCTCCTTGGTCAGGGTACTCTTCACTTAAAGAGGTAACATAACCCGATGCGGATTTTATGTTAATATTGTTATCCATTACTGCAACGTTTACTAGTGTCCCTTCACGCATTGCGGTTTTGATAGCTGTATAAGAAACCGAATCTGGTACGTATAAAGCATCTAAACTTAAAGTAGAAGAATACCTGCCAGGTACAATCCTACGTGCTCTGCTTTCTTTACTAGAAATATCAATCACATCAGAAGATTCGTCAATAGTAGCATCTCTTTGAGATCCTACTACCATACCACCTATTGTTATTAGAATATCGCTACCGTTTTTGCCTACTACTTCAGGCATTTTAATTCCTCCTTTCGAATATAAATCTTACTGTTACAACCATGCCAAGGGCTCCATCTTCTGGTATAAAGATGGGTCCCCTGCACTCCGTAATAATGTTTTGATACCCATTTACTGGTATATATTGTCTATGAAACAACTCTCGCACTCGCTCCGCCATATTTTCTACTAACACCCTACTACCTTGGTTTTCTGTATAACACCTTATATCTACCAGCATCTCTCTACCTATGGTGGTTTTGGTATCAAAAGGTATGTCGCTAACTGGTCCCGACACTATAATGTAAGGTAACCTAGCATTACCTGGTACTGGTTCGATAGTAAAAATTGCTGGTTGGTTGTTATATAAGTTTACCATGCTTACCAAGATTGGATCTTCTACTAATTTATTATAAATCGCTTGTGTGAATACCGACATCACTTACCACCTATAAAAGCTTTAAGTGTTTTATCTTCGTTGTTTTCTAATGCGGGTCGTAAAAACGGTCTTGCTGCCATGCGAGATG
>JAKOQC010000322.1 GCA_029778565.1 bacterium | reverse complement strand
AGCATAACTACCACGCCAATCAGCAATTGCCGCTCCACAAATATGACGGACTTTATACTCAATACTGTCGTGGTCGAAGTCGCCGTTGAAGGGGTCTTGTCCGCCACCGAGTTTTACAGCATTCGGATTCTTCATAAATATTTCCGGTTCTTCGTGTCCTCTTAACCGAGCAAAAACTAAACAGTAAATATCGGCTGGGTCAGGAAGAAGATACCAGGCTGTGCTTCCACTGGTCGTATTGATAACTGGTAAGTATGGATTAACGTGTAGTGTAATCCTCTGTTTTATCCAGTTATTAGTTTTGTATTCTACATCACTTTCGCCAAGATAAGTTAGTTCAATTGCCTCCAAAATGTTCTTTGCTGTGATTTCTAAAGCTGGGGGGACGATTAAATGGAAACGAGACACAAAGAAAGGTTCCCCTGAGGGGTCTTTCTGTTCTCCTATAGCATCAAAAGCAGCAGTTAGTGAAGTTATACTTAATGGTGCCTCTCCTAAGTTTTTCTTTACAGTGTCATCAAAAAGTGCTGGGTTAGGTCCACCACTATTGCACAACAAACTGGTTATAAGCTTTAACTCAGTTCTTCGTGCCGCTCTGGCTAATTTTTCAGGTATCCTCTTTAGTGCAGACAAATCATCATTTTGAAAAGCTTCAAAAGAGAAGCCTATCTTTCTTCCGAACTTAGCAACCGAAAAAGTATATTTATCTTCACCAAGCGCCTCATACGGATATGGCCCCAGCTGAGCTACGGGTTCAAGTGCTCCATCTCCACCATACTCCATATCTCGTTCGACTGTTCTGAAGTCTCTTGTTTTTTCAGCATAAACATATTGTTCCCAATCCGCAGGAAACTCTCTGTATGCTTTCAACAACGCTCTATCCAATGCCGCTCCAGTTAACAAAATAGGAAGGTCAGAAGTCGTCATAATTTCCATAATCTCCTGACTTCTGAGACCTACCTCATCTTTTTTCATATCTTCAAAGAGTTCTTTAAATACGCTCATTTTTTGCCTCCTAATAATACTTTAATGGTCTTAGTGCCTTCATCTATAGCCTCTAATGCATAACCAAATTGAGTTCCAGTACCATCATTACTTAACTCTCCATCTGCTATATACAAAGTGTCTCCAATGTGAATAGGAACAGGAACTGGGTCGGGGTCGCCTTCTACCTCTATAGCTGTAACTGGAAGTTTAAAAACTCCTTTTCGTCTGATAACAGTATAGCCAGCGGTGTCTTCGTCGCCCAAGGCTACTCCAACAATTCCGCCCACAACTACAGGGTTGCCAGGCTTAATTGACGCATTTGTATATAGCCTCAAATTATCTGCATTCTTATATATCATATTAGTAGCCATAGTAGTTTACCCTTTCAACAGCACTTTGATAGTTCCAGAAGTAGTGACGGCTTCTAATGCATACCCAAAAAGCACATTACTATCCGCAGTAGCGGTTAAAGCTCCTTCACTGGTTATATACACAGGAGCGCCAACAGTAAACGTGCCTGTTACGTCTAACTCAAATACTCCTTCACGTCTAACAGTAGCATACCCATCGGCATCAGCATCAGTTAAAGCTACACCAGTAATGTTACCTACTACCACAGGCTCACCAGATTCAATACCTGCGCCAACCTCTAACCACAAATTATCCGCATTTTTATATACCATATTGGTCGCCATAGTTATTTACCTCTCTTAATTTTTAACAATTCGTCAATTTCATTATTGCTATATCCCATTGCTTCATATACTTCTCTCAATTTAGTTTCGTATTTTTCTTTAGTTTGTTCTTCTACTTCACTCTTCCCGCTGTTCCCTACATTCACTTGTTTTTTCTCTGCTATTTTAGCTATGTATTCTTTTTCTGCTTGTATACTTTCAACTATGTCCTCTACTTTAGCTACTTTTCCGTCAAATAGTTTTCTAATTCTATCCTTAGCAATATCCGGTAATTCGCTTTTAGATAGTTCTTTTTCTAATATAGTTTCGGTTTCTTTGATTTGTCCATAAGTTTTCCATTCAGAAATCTCTTTAGCCAGTTTCTCATTCTGCTCTTTGATTTCTTTTAACTGCTTATCTACTTCAGTCTT
>JAKOQC010000321.1 GCA_029778565.1 bacterium | reverse complement strand
GTTAAATGCTGCCGAATACGCTCCGGTAGCTTGGGTACCATTCCCAAAGGCAATAGCAAATTCATTACTAGCAGTAGAATTAGTACCACCAGCCAAAGAACCATTTCCACTAGCTAAGATTGCCCCATTACGCGAAAAACCTATTGCCGTTGCACCTTCTCCGGTAGAACTTATGGTAAAAGCAGCCGCTCTACCAAAAGCTAGTGCACCTCGCCCACTTGCAGTAATAGGATTGGTACAATACCCCCCAGATAAAGAGTATTGCCCACTTGCTATACCACAACCCGTAGCAAATGAATAGTCACCACTAGCTAAAGAAGCGCCTACAGAGGTCGAATAGTTACCGCTAGCGGTACTGCCCTGCATGGCTACACCACCATTAGTACCGATGGTTACACGTGGAGTGTTGGCAGTTTTTAAAGTAAGCGTGTAGTTGTCGTTTGTACCAAGTGAGGCTGCAGTGCCGAAAGTGTTTCCGCCATTTAAGAAACAAGTAGGGCAAGCACCTACTACAACCGCTGAAATTGCGGTATCAACGTAGTTGCGATCGACCAAAGAGAATGGTTGGTAAGCGTAATGTGCTGCGTATTGTAAACCAGTACCGTCACCACTGGTAATTGTAGTGGTGTTATTCAGCGAGATGGTAGTAGCACTTGCGGTTAAGTTAAGTGCGCCAGTATTATTCTGAATTGTTTGGTTACCCCCGGTTAGAGTAATGCCATTATCAATAGTGGTAAGGCCTGCTTGACCAATTTTAAACACCGGTGTACTACCACTATTTTGAGCTTGGAACAAATCGGCAACTTGGGCAGCTTTTCCCTTTAATACTCCAACTACAGCATTCACGTCAGAGCTTTGAATGTTAAAGTTGGCATTTACTTGGGTAGTAGTGCCATTGTTAATACCGCCACTACTACTGCTAGTGCAACCGTTAATGTCACAGACCAACACACCATTAATACGCAAGCCACTGCTCGAGTTAATATCGCCGGCTACATCAAGTGGCCAGCTGGCCGAAGCTTGCCCGACTGCTACTTTGTTGGTAGTACTATCGATATTAAAGAGCGTAGTGCCGCCAGAGTTAAGAACTTGAAGCTCGTGAATTGAGTCGACACTATTTTGCTGAGTTAGGGTACCGCTAAAGATATTGTTGCCCGTAAAGGTTTGATTAGCATTCAATTTGGCCAAGTTGGTACCATCACTGAGGTTCGAGCTACTAATCTGTACACCATTCACATAGTATTTATCGGTTGTATTGAATCCGCCCCCAGTATAAACTTCGGCAATAGTTGAACCACCCGAGCTCTGGAATTGCAAAAGATCAGAACTTTGTCCGCCTAGTGCCTTGATAGTACCGGTAGGCAAAATTGTACTCGCCGACTGAATAAAGAAATTGGCAGCACTTTGTTGGCTGGTAGTATTTTGAATATAAAATCCGCCACCACCACTGGCGTTACAGCCAGTACTATCACACACAATATTACCACCCACACGCAAATGGGTTCCGGCATTAATATCTCCTGTAGCGTCAATAGCATAACCACCTGCTGCACCGTTTACTCTCAATTCAGTGGCGTTTGCAACTAAGGTTGTACCGCCAATTGTAACGGTTGTACCGTTATCGCTAATATTACTATTACCAATAGTATTGGCAGCAGTAAATTTGGGGATAGTATTAGCAGTACCACCTGGGGTACTCACATTACCACTACCACCACCGCCACAGGCACCACCTGCGGTAGTACAGATGGTGTAGGTACCGGGTGTTGCAGCGGCATCAAACTGATACGTCACTCCTCCTGTTGGCACACCCGTAAAACCAACTGTTGTTGTAAACCCACCAGTGGTAGATGTCCAACTAGTCGAGCCATTTCCGCGCAAGCTTAGATTTTGCCCGGTAACCCCAATGGTCATGGCCCCGGTTGGAGTTAGAGTATTAACTGTAATCGGTTGCGTAAAGGCATTAGTACCAATAAATGTTTGGTTAGCATCAAGCAAAGCAACATTAGCAGTCAATCGAGCATCGGCCAGTGTACCACTCGTAACAAAACTAGCATTCAAACTTGTTAAATTTCCCCCATTGAGTGTTGGCAGATACCCCAATGCATTTAACTGGACTAACTGATCTGCTCCGTTAAATGTGTTGCCTTGCAGGGTAACTGCACCTGGCAATCGAGCTGAATCTAAGGTGCCAGCGGTAATATTATTTGCATCTAGATTGGTTAAGCCCGCACCATTACCAAAAAATTGAGTAGCGGTAACGGTACTGGTAAATACTGCTGAGCCAGTAGGACTAATGGTGAGCCGATTGGCCCCACTGGTACGTAGCGAAACAGCATAATTGTCATTCGTACCCATTGATACCGGTGCACCAAAACTATCTCCGCCATTATTTAGACATGTAATACAGCCCGATGCGTTGCCCCAAGTAAGATTGCCGTTGCCATCATTGGTTAGAAACCCTTGTTGTTGCGATGCTGGAAAACTATAGAGAAGATTACCAAAGAGCACTGCAGCTGGTAAGCTTACTTGCCCAGTAAAGGTATTATTACCGGTAAATGTTTGATTCTTATTGAGCAGTGCTACATTTGCACTTAGGCGAGCATCATTGAGCGTACCAGAAGTAATATTATCGGCATTTAAATTAGTAAGATCGGCACCGCTACCATTAAATGTGTTTGCTGTAACTGACCCAGCAACTTGTGTATTGCCATTTACAATAACGAGGCCGTTAGCATTTGCTACTTTGTTTGTATTTAAGCCAGCCAAATCTGCTGAAGTAACGGCAAACTGACCACTCGACTTACTACCACCCTTATTTGTAAAGAAGAGCCAGCTACCCAACAGTAACAAAAATACTAATACTGCAACACTGGTATAAAACAACATACGCACCCATCGAGTACGTTGCCAGGCCGAATGCTGCTTAACAGCTTGCTGACTGTTAGTAGAGGTGTGTGAGGCAGTATTATTAGTAAAAACTTCCTCACTTAGTGGGGATTGCTGGATTAGTCGAGAAGAAAAAAGTTCGTTAGAAATATTCTGTGAAGTCGGCGAATTACCGGCCTTTTCTTGACCGGAATTTGCATTGGCTGCAAAGTTACTTTTTGGATTATTTTCGGGTTTCACTGCCACCAATTTTACTTAATACAAAAACATCTCTAGGCACAAGGCACCTGTTATTATTCTAATGCTTTTAACTTGTTAGCACAAGAGTTTTGTAGATTAAATACTGTAATGTTTATTACAAAATTATATATTTACAAAGACATAGGTGTTAGTATCGGTAACTTCTACGATACCTCTTTGCACTGCAAACTTTTGCTGGCCATTTGCGGTCTCAACTTTTAACTCGCAGGGCGTTAAGAGACATAAAAAATTTGCGTGGTCAGCTAAAATATCAAACGGGCCACTTTTGTTTACCCCTGATAGAAGTGTTGCCGGGCCTTCATAATAGGTCTGAAACGGCGAGAAAACTGTAAGAGAAAATGTTTTTTTTAGCTTCATTGTTTGGGTTCGCTAGCAAGAATTTTTTCTACACCTTTCAGGGTCTCATTTCTGGTAAAATATTGCCCTTTTACCCCGGTATTACGCTCGGTAACAAACATTGACTGTCTAAAGAATTCCATTAAGTCACGGGCTTGGTAGTACGCGCGTCTATCTGCTGCCGAAAGTTCGGTTTCGCCAATAATTGCCACAATACCTTTGAGTGATTGATATTTTTGCAATACTGACTGTACCTGCCTCACCAAGTTTACATGTCTTTCGCCAACAATATCAGCAGTAAGGAGTGCTGAGCTTGTATTGAGTAAGTCTACTGCAGGAAACCGACCCTCTTCCATAATAGCCCTACTTAGCACTACTACCGAATCTAGCTGAGAGAATACCTCAGTTACTGCTGGATCAGTTAAATCATCAGCCGGAATAAAAAGAGATTGTACCGAAGTAATTGCACCCTTACTAGATGAGCTTAAGTTTTCTTGGAACGTTCCGACCTCGGTAAATAATGTTGGCTGATAACCCCCTTCAGACGACACTTCTCCCATTAATGTAGAAAGCTCATTGCCTGCCTGTAAGAAGCGATAGATATTATCCACAAAGAAAAGCACGTCTTTTTTATACGTATCACGCATGTACCGAGCGCTGGCAGCAGCACTTCTACCTACCAGAAAACGTAATGCGGCGTTCTCATTCATCTGAGCCAAATACATCACTGTAGAAGAAAGTAGTTTTGCATTATCGAGAGTATCGTAGAGCTCACGAGCTTCTCGCATACGCTCTCCAATACCAACAAAATACGATATTCCCTGGCTCGACTTGGCCACGTTATGCATAAGCTCGGTTGTTAATACTGTTTTACCAACACCTGCACCACCCACAATACCAATTTTGCGACCATGTACAAACGGCGCAAAGAAATCAATTGCCTTAATACCGGTTTCTATAAGGCTGGATTTTTGTGAAGCAGAAATCTCGGTTGAATCTTCATTACTAGCTGGAATATAACTCACATCTTTGAGAGGGTCACTACTATCAAGTGTCTCACCAAGCGCATTAAAAACTCTGCCAAGTACCGACTTACCTACAGGTAGCTGCAATGTATCGCCTACTCCGGTTAGAACTTCTCCGGCGCAGAGTACAACTTCTGAAAGATTAATAGCTACCAGAATATCATCTGGTAGTAACGAAACTATCATAAATCTAACATCTGGCTTGCCTTGCAAACTCAGTAACTGCCCGACACTTGGCTGTGCACCTTCGTAAGTAGCATCAACCACAACTCCATGGACAGATTTGATAGTAGCGGTAATCTTATTCATCGTTTCCAAACTCCTTGGGTAGGTTGATAATTTCTATCTAGCTCATCGCGCTCATGGCGACGAGCCTGCGAGGCACGTCGGAGTAAATCGGCATCAATACGACGCGCCTCAGATGATGCCATATTCATCGCTGTAAATCGGCTCGCAAATTGCGCCAAGCTTGCCTCGAGAATTACTTCGGTAAGTACTGTCTCGAGTATCATCGACTCGAGATAGGCTACAAACTCTTCTGCCGATGGCTCAAAAATATATTCATCGGGAGAGATTAATCCCTCAGGTCGCTCATCTCGTTCGGCTTGGGTCATGTCGCGTACTGCCTCTATGAGCGCAAAGTGTACAATCTGCTGGTCGCCAAGAGAGACAAAATTTGGGTAGTAAACAATCGGAGCTTCGTACTGTTGTAAGACTGACACAATTTGGTCAACTTGTAACGACTTGGTGATATCTGGTAAAGGAAAACTGTACGTGGGAGTAATGTTGCGCTCTAATAACAGGTGTTCGCCGTGTGCGCCAATAACAATTAAGTCGGTAGTTTTGGGGTCGAAGCTATAGAGCGCTTGTTGTAATAATAATGCATCTACTGACCCAACTAGATTAACATTAGCACTCACCAACACACGCACTTGGCGTTTGTTTTCGATAACATTTGGATTATTTTCTATACGTAATCCGGTATAGATAAGCCACAGGCGATTAAAGAATTGTCGTGAGCCAAGTACTTGTTCTTTAATTTGACGAATACGAATAGAAGCGACGTTTTCGAAAATATGGGTAGTGTTCTCAATGGCTACAATGTCACGGTGATCATTTAAAAGTTGGGTTGATTGCTTCATTGGTTATGCCACTCCATCCTTTAACGTCTTGGCGATTAACTTGGTTACCACTTCGTCACTTTGAGGTTTATGAATAGGAAGCTTTTTCTGTACTAGTCGTTTTAATTTATCAATATCGAGCTGACCAGCGCCTTTATTTCCCAACACAACTTCTATCATTGCTCTTTGTTGCGGCAAAGAGAAGAAATCATTTGGTTCTTGGCTAAGCGACTCTGTTAGTTGTCGTCCAATCTCTATCTCTTGCTGAGCAAAATCGCTCATCTGATCACTAAACCGTGTATACTCTTCGGCACTGCGAAAATTTGATAGTTCTTGCATAACCTTAGCCGAGAGCTGTTGCATGGTCGGATTTTGACTACGACCACCAATACGACTCACAGAGAGGTTAATATTAATTGCCGGCATTATACCACGACGTAATATTTCGGTATCAAACACAATTTGTCCGTCTGTCATAGAGATTAAGCTGGTTGCCTGATACCCGGTGAGATCGTTATTGGGCGTTGCACCTGCTACTAAAATAGTCTGGCTAAACCCAGTAGCTTTTAATTTGCCAGCTCGCTCTAAAAGAGCCGATTGCACGTGGAACATATCACCTGGGTAAGCCTCACGACCAGCATTATTACGAAGTAACAGTGACATTTCTCGGTAGAGTTTGGCAAAGTTAGAAAAATCATCATATAGCACTACTACATCTTTCTTTTGATGCCAGAAATACTCAGCTACCGCACAACCAGCGTATGGTGCTAATACACCAAGAGGCAATGATTCTCCGGCAACTGTTACCACGAGAGTGATGTGTTGCATTACCCCGGCTTTTTTAAAGACCTCTACTAGTCGATTAACTTCAATGCGACGTTTGGCTATTAATACATATACTACCGATTTACCCGACTTAGCCTGTGCAATTGCTACTTGGGTCATAAACGAGGTTTTACCCGACTTACTATCTCCCATAATTGCAATGCGTTGACCTTTTACAATAGGGAGCAAGGTGTCTACATAACTCACACCAGTAACGAGCTGTTCGTTAAGATCGTCACGTTCTTGAAAATTAGGAGCACTGCGAAAATATGGTACTTGGCTACTGGTAGCAAGATAGCCTCGGCCATCAAGCGGTTTACCAAGTGGGTCGATAACTCTGCCAACAATACCTTTGCCTACTGGTAAGCTAATGCTTTCTGATTGCAACGCTACCAGCTCACCAGCTCGTACGGGCTGATTATTTAGCAGCAATATTTCTAGGCCATCTGTGTCTATTTGCCAAACCACCCCTCTTGCTCCACCAGCAAATACCACCTCTGCAAATACTGGTGCGCCAGCCAATGGTGTGGTGAGCACAATACATTCTCGTACTGCCACTACCTCGGCAGTAGCTTTAGTCTTGGTAACTCGTGTTTTTGGTTCTACCTTAGGCATGTTGCAACCTTTCTACTAACTTTTCAGAATTTGCAAACAAGTTAGATCGCAATGACAAATCGTACACCTGCCCACTGGTGCGTAGCACACAGCCAGCCAGTAAATCGCTGTTTTGTGCAATATGTATCATAGTGTGGGGATGAATATGTGAACGAAACCAACCAGTGAGTTCGTTTAACTCCTCGCCATTTGGCATACTGGCTACCACGAGTGAAATTTGCGGACTCGATGATAATAATGCTTTTAGATAAGATACCAATTTGGCTTGCGTGGCAATTGTTAGACTACCAATCGCATTTGTCTGAGCAAATTCTTGCAAATGAGTGGGCCATTTTTGAGGCAAGGCCAAAACGGCAGGCTTAAGTTTTTCTACCTCGCTGAGTAATACTTCTATTTGCTGAGAGCTAGAGAACGAATTGGGTAGTCTATACGCCATTATTTTACGCTTGCCTCGATATCTTTTTTGAGTGCATCTTTGTGCGCCTCGAGAGAAGAAAATAAATAGTCTTTTTGCTGTTGATAATCTATATTACCTGCAATATCAGCCATATAACCAATCATTATCTCGGCGATTTGGGTATCGACTTTCTTTATTGCATCAGCCTTGGCTTGAGCTGTTAATGCGTTAAGCTCGTTATGCGCTAGCTTGGTAGCAGCATCATTTTCTTTGGCAGTTGCCTGCAAATCTGCAACTGTTTGCTTTAGCAAAGACTGTGTAGCTGCACTAAACTCAGACAGCTGTTTTTGAGTAACCTGCTCTAATGATGTTATAAATGCCTTACTAATTTTATCAGCATTATTTTGTAATGACTTTTCTAGGCTAGCCGACTGATTAGCTACAATAACATCAAACTCTCGTTTGGCTTTCGCCAAAGTAAGCTCGACACTATCTTTTTGCGAAGGTTTTTCTTTTTTATCCACCAAGATAAGTAGACCAAATATTAGAGCTACAATTGCCAGAAATACACCAATTACTAAAATTATAAGATCCATTTTACCCTCGAATTATTATTTTAATGATAACAAACGCCACTATAAAAATCACCGCAATCATTCCTACCACTTGTAACATACTTAAGAAAATAGCGTTCTTTGCGGTTGGGTTGCGACCAATCGATCGAATACTACTAGAAGCACTGGAGTAGAGTATTACCAAAGAAACCACCACAGCAATTAAGATAATAATTGTTACAAGAATTGTTCGCTCGGTAGAAACAGTTTTACCACTTGCCCCATTTAATATCTGCTGAAGCGGTAATAGTATTGCTGGTACCGATGGAGAACTCGACTGATAATCGCTAACGTTCACCACTACGGGTAGTAAACGAATATTTGCAGTTTTAGTACTACCATCTTTAGCAGTTAGGACGCGAGTTTGAGTAGTCTGGTCTTTGCCTGCAGTAGCAAAACTTTGTGCTGCCGTACCCAATACACGGGTTGACTGTGTAGCCTTCATTACAACCCCAGCAATTGGCGAAGCAGTAAGCTGATCGCCTACTTGTATCTCGCCATTAATATCGGTTGCAGCAACTTTGGCTTGCCCGTCAGTTACAATTGGTGGCCTGGCAGTACCACTCACATTAATAACCACATCGCTCGACCCAACTGCTACACCATAAAGATACTGTTCACTACCGGCTACCGCCAGACTAATAGTGTTGTCTTTTAGGATTACAGCCGCACCGGCCACAACATCTGGTTGTATCTGATATGACTGCGTAGAAAGTCCTTCTGCCAGAGCAGTAGCCGGGGTTACTAAAATAGCCGACACCAAAAACAGTGCAACAAGACGTTTATAATTACGGGTAAACCAGCTCATTCTCTACAGTAAAACCAATTAATAATATAGCATTTCTTAATAACTTCATTTTAGCATGAAACTACTTATGCTAAAACAGTTTGTTAGTCAGGCTATGGAGTGGGCGCAGAGTTTGTTGTGGCCGACTTAAGTTGCTGAATATCCTTAGCTTGTTGTTGCACCATTTGTGTAAGCGTATCTATCTGTTGCTGTTGGTCTTGAAGTTGCTTAGTATTCTCATCCACCCGCTTACTGAGCACCACTAACTCATCGCTCAGACTGATGAGTTCTATACCTTGATCGGCAAGTTGTTGATTGGTTTTATCTAGGTTACCATTTTGTTCTTTTACTGCCTGGACTATATATGGCATCATACCTTCTTTATTTAGAGTTAGTGTTCCATCTGGTAAAGACGTTACTAAATTTGGCAATACTTTAGCCACATCTTGAGCAATAAAACCAGCAACCATATTACCACTTGGATTAACTTTCCAGTTATACGTAACGCCCTGAAGCTGATTAATAATATCTAGCCCGTTAGAAATACTTAATATATTGGTTTTTAGTTTGGCATCTGAAACACAACTGAGCGAGCCAGCATTAGTATCGACCGTACAAGTGCCGCTAGTACCGGTAAAGCTAGCCGGTGTATCGTCGCTTGTATCGGTAACGTCTAGCTTGTTAGACGGTGTATTAGTACCTATACCAAATTTACCACCAGATAAATTTACCCAGCTGTCGTTGCCCTTATTATTGATTCGAGTATTTATATTACCAGCACTATCAGAGCCAATAAACGAATAGTCATATGGCCCGGCACCCACATCTGAAACAGTTGCACTGTTACCAATAAATAATGAATGATCTAATCCATTAAGTGTGATGTCTTGGCCTATTATCATACTGTAGTTTACATTAGTAAGACTTGATGGTGTAACTGCTAGCGGATCGCTCGTATCAACATTCAACAAATCTCGATTCGATGAATATATGTTAGTCCACCGCGAGTTTCCAACCAATCCTCCGCTATCGTGAATATCAAATTTAATGTTATAACCAACATCACAACCAAACGGACCTAATGGAACCTCATTGTCACAATAACCACCATGGGTGCCCACTAGATTATTAGTATTATTCACATCAGCTAGACTTATTCCACCGTACAATGCACCAGATGAATTTACATCAGATTCAACAATATTACCCACACCACCATATACCCCATTAACAGAAACTGCTCCCTGAAATCCGCCAGTATAATGCGACAGGTTTTGAATAGTAGCTATACCTGCTATCGGACCATTTACCATAATATTAGACCAGCTACTATCAGTAATATTAGTACTAAAACCATTTACATTTGACCAATCTACATTGTCTAGCCCTAGTACAAAACCAGTTGCATTTGTATTGGTCGTATCTGAAGCTGTTACAGATACACCTGTCATAGCTGAACGGCTCGTATTGGTAATGTTTATATCACTACCAACAAATGCGCTGTCAGAAACACCACTAAGGTTTATGGTAGAACCGTTAGCCGTAACTCTCGATAGATTTAGCAAATTTCCGTATGTAGCTTGAATTATAGACGTATCAACACTTGTTGCAGTTCCAGCATTGAGTCTTATGAGGCTATTTGTGGATAAATCAATAGTAGAGCTACCTTGTAAGCCAACAATAAGATTACCACTATTAGTAATACTACTACCCCCATCTGCCCCTCCAAGTATGTTTGTACTATTTGCAACAGTAAGGTTACCACCAAAACTGCCAAATTGACCCATGAGGTTACTAGAACCACTTACGGTAGCACCTACAAACTGGCCTACCATTCCGTATCCACCGGTAATATTGCTTCCAAGACTATACAATAGATTGTAACCTGTACCATTTAGTGTTGAGTTATGTGCCCAGCCTATATTGTAGCTAGAGTCAATAATAGTTGCTGATTCGGTTTGTAAAATATTAGCACTAGAGTTAGTAAATGTTGAAGCACCTGGCGCAAAACTCCCCGTTGGAATTACGAAATTACTATCAGATGTACCGCTAAAGCTTGATTGCCCAAAAACCACCCACCGTGGCTAGCTTGTTTGGAATGATGTTTCCAAGAGCATCGATTTTTAGTGAATCAGTACCAGCTGTAACTACTTGTAGATCTTGATTATCTAAGGTACCGAGTTGTGCTGTAACTCCGTAGCTGTTACCGTTTTGGCAAAAATATGTACTAGCAATTATACATGGGTCGGTTGGCCCGGCAGGACCTGTGGAACCTGTAGATCCCGCTGCACCGGTACTACCTTTAGCTCCATTTGTCCCAGCTGGTCCAGGCTGACTATTAACATTAAGTGGTAATGTTATAGAGTTACCACCAGAGATACTAAGCTCATTACCATTTAATGATAATGTCGGTAAGGTTTTTGTCTGATTGCCGCTAATATTGGTTTCGTTACACAAAACGTTATTCAGGCCAAGCAATCGAATATACCAAACATCGGTACATAAACCACGGAGAATAATGATGATTAGAATAAATAGCAAACCCAAGCCAACCAGCAGCCAAAAAACCCACCAATGCAAATTACTATTTTGCTGTTCGTTCTGAAAAGAACCCTGCTCTGATTGATTCATAAAAATTACTCAAAAACTACTTATGCTTTTATTATAATATACAAGCACCTACAAAGCTATAAAGAAGTTTTTTTGGTTTAGATCAAAAAATCTTTTAGGTCTTGCCAGGAGGCTTTAGCAGCAACCTCGTTATAATTCGGGCGGCCTGGTTGAAAGTACGCATGCCCGGCAGCGTATTCCTTAGAGCTATATGGTATACCAGCGCTTTCTAGCTCTTGCTTGGTTCTGTCTCTTTCTTCTTTTGGAATCGATTCATCTTGCGTGCCATAAAAAGATAAGACGTTTAGATTTTTATCGTTTTGACGAGCATTGACCAATACCTCTATAGGAGTACTACCTTGGTAGTAATTAGGCGTATGTGCACCGGCACCATAAAATGACACGATTTTGGTTACTGATTTCTCTAAGCCAGTAAGGTATGCCAATCTGCCAGCAAAACAAAACCCAATTACAATAAACTCTTTAATACTTGGATGCTCTGTCTTAATTTCGTCTAGTGCTTGCCGAAACGCCGGTACAAAATCTTCACCACGCATTTTATGCATTAAATCTACTGCCTCTCTAGGCTCTTCGGGTAAGAACTTGCTGGGTTTATTAGTTAGAGTATAAAAATAATCAAACATATATACCGGCTTTTGTAAAACAGCGGCAAACTCTTGCATAGTCGCAATAGCATAGTCGGTAATGCCAAAAATGTCAGGCATAACAATAATTGCTGATGTGCTATTTGTAAAAATAGCATTGCTTTCAGCTGGGTAAATATATTGACTGTTCATAGTTCTATTTTACCACGTAGCAAAATTGACAATACTAGAATGCAAAAGCTATACTGCAAGTGTCTAACGGGTTTAGTATCCCAGAGGAGGAATCTTCTAAAAGGCAGTTTGGCTCGTAGCACCTAAAGGTGCCAGAGGGAGAGTCGCCATGTCCCGGCGGAAGAAGCACCAGAACCATACTGAGCTCTTGGAGACTCAAGTAGCTCGCCGGATTGAGAAAGGATATCGGTTTCACCATATTGCCCTCAACGGCAGAATAATCCCGATTCTGGCTCGGAACACAGTTGACGCACTTAGTCTCTTTAATCTTTGGTTAGGTAAGCCAAAGAATTTCGACATGGGCTACAGCGATGGCACTTGTGCAGTAGTTTGTATTAGCGATGCAATACCAAACGAATTCTGCATGTTTGCCGGTCGGCGCAACCGCATGGCCTGCGTACGTCAAGTAGTACTTGTGTAAGTTATACCTCGAGGAAACTCGAGGCATTTTTATGTCTCATATTATTCTTTGTAATCTGATTCATAGTTGAAAGAACTGCAAAAATGCGCTACAATATGCAAGTTACTTTTAATATCTTCCTTCGTCTTTTACCGATTTAGCAAGAGAATGAAATTCTATTTGTTAAATCAAGGAGGAAAAAGAATCGAAAAGCTGAAGCAATTTTAGTTTTGCGAAAGCTGACAGATTGTTTTGACGAGGGCGCGTAGCTCAGATGGTTAGAGCGCGTCACTGATAATGACGAGGTCCCTGGTTCAATTCCAGGCGTGCCCACCAGAAAATCCCGATCCAATTAGAAACCGATTTAATAAGAGAATGATATTCTACTTATTAAATCGAAGAGGAGAAGCAATCGAAAAGCTGAAGCAATTCATAATTGCGAAAGCTGATAGATTATTTGGACGAGGGGCATTAGCTCAGCTGGCTAGAGCACCTGCTTTGCAAGCAGGGGGTCCGGGGTTCGAATCCCCGATGCTCCACCAAAAAATGTTCTCAATGGTTTGAGAACATTTTTTGTACCTTTTTTATCTATTTTTACACCCTCCAACTATCTTATCGAGTACTATTTTAGTTTGAATAGACTGAGGATCTGCATCAAATTTTTTGGTCTGCTCGTACGTATAATTTTGTTTTAAGAGTTTATACATACACTCACAGTCAGAAGACGAGCTGCCTTGAGATTTACAACCACTAATAAAGTTATTTTCAAACTCCTTGGTGTAGCCATTGTTTTTGTATGCATCTTCTACTTTTATGTCCACGGCAATAGCTAGCACTATAGTGCCCATCATACATAAAATAATAATTACCCATACTCTTAGTTTACGTCTACTGTCTACGTTCTTAGGAATAGGGTCATCTAGTCTATGCTTTTTTCTACCCATAATGTTCTACTGTAGCATGTCTTAGTTTGGATTGCTGAAAATCGATATGTATTCTGCTACTGCGAGAGACATACTTTTAGAAAATATTGTTCGTGCTTACCAAACAGGTTTCTCATGCTTTATATATGCTAAAATATTACTTATGCTTGGTTCGATATTTCTTGGTTTGCTTATGTTAATTATTGGGGTTGTGATTGTTGTGTTCCGACGCAATATTTATAACTTTACTGGTTACATAGATTTTGTAGAAGGGTGGTTCCCCGGGGGAACTAATACCTTTATTCTCTTTTTTGGCTTAGCCCTAATACTGATTGGTATCTTTTTTATTACTGGTGTAGGCAGCTCTATTACTGCCCCCATTACCGATCAGCTTAAGTCTGTCTTTGGTAGTGTAAAATAAAATAATTTCTACACAAAAAGCACTCTAACAAAGAGTGCTTTTTGTTATTGATCGGTAAAATGTGTCAGCAGACAGTTGTAAATTTGCCCTAACTTAGTTAGAGATCGACCTAGAAGTAATCGCAGAATTAGCAGGAGCGACTCAATAAATTGAATGCTCAACCACTTCTTCTGGCCTCGACTCTAAGTTCGAGGAATGCATTGCTGCATTGTTTCTCCCTAGAAAGGAGGTGATCCATCCGCACCTTCCGGTACGGATACCTTGTTACGACTTAACCCCAATCGCTGGATTCAGCGTAGGACCATTAAATGGTACTTCAGCTGCTCCCAACTTTCGTGATTTGACGGGCGGTGTGTACAAGACCCGGGAACGTATTCACGGCAGTATGGCTGACCTGCCATTACTAGCAAATCCAACTTCATGAGGGCGAATTTCAGCCCTCAATCCGAACTGGGACCACTTTTGATGCGATTTGCTCCACCTTACGGTTTGGCAGCGCGTTGTAGTGGCCATTGTAACACGGGTGTAGCCCGAGGCGTAAGAGCCATGCTGACCAGACGTCATCCTCACCTTCCTCCCGGTTAACCCGGGCAGTCTCGTTAGAAAATATAACTAACGACAAGGGTTGCGCTCGTTGCGGGACTTAACCCAACATCTCACGACACGAGCT
>JAKOQC010000320.1 GCA_029778565.1 bacterium | reverse complement strand
TTAACTATAACTCGTAGTATTGGTAACAGACGCTCGGCGACTTTTACTTTAGTTGCCGACTTGGATCGCATGACAGTGCCTGGTATTGGTACCGACTTAAAAATCTATGATGGTACAACCTTGCTATTTGGAGGCTATATCCGTAGTTATAGATTCCAAGCGCCCGCTGAATGGGAAGATACTGGTTACTTATTTGTAACATTCTCTAGCGACGGTTATGATAGTGTTACTTACAGAAGAACCGTAGGTGAAACTCACTGGCGCAATAAATACGCAGGTGACATAGTAAGAGAGATGTGCGGATCTGATTTGCTTGGTATGGATGGTATTACTATGGGATCCATTGCTAACGGTGTTTGGTTAGAAAAGTATGATGTTATTGCTCAAAGCGTGAAAGACATCCTAGACGACATGGCAAGTTATTCAAGTGCAAAGTGGTATATTAACAATTCTAAACAACTTAACTTTTATGTTAATGAACCCGTTACATACGGACCTGATTTTAGTACTGTAGATTTTAGAAACATGTCAGTTGAGCAGTCGTTAGAAGATTATATCAATACCGTGCACATTATAGGAGCGGCAGACGAGTTTGGAGAGCATTTTAGATATAGCACAAACGACCCAGTAGCTATAAATGAAAGAAAGGCTATAGAAGGTGGATCGGGTGTTTACGGGCGTGCTTTTAACGAGGATGGCATTGCTACTATTAAAGCCGCGGCTAACTATGCTAAGAAGATTTTTGACCAGTATGGTGTAGTACCCACTACAATTGAATTCGAAACCTTTGATAACCGTTTTGCACCTGGGCAGAGGCTCAGTGTGACACTGCCTCGTTTTGGTTTGAATACCACTACTTTGTTCTTAGTTGAAAGCGTTGATATTATGGATTTAAGTCACGATAAAATCATTTATAGGGTACGTGCAGTAAGTAGGAAAGCGATACCAACTAAGAGCACAGTTAAAAGTGCAAGTATAACTTTACAAAGCGATACTACAGGGACAGTGAAATCTACTACAGATGATGAAACACCAGACGATGATACAATTAATGCTATGAATGAGGATTATATCAGTTATATGAACAGAATAGTAAAGGGTGTTAACAAAGCACAAACACAAGGAGGAGGCGGAGGTATAACGCAATTCCCATACTTATTATGGAGTAACACGGAGGCTGTTAGTATTGGAACGACAGAAACAACTCCTATCTCAATTAGTATGTCTCTTAGCAAAGAAACCAACGTAGCACTTAGCTTAACTATGTCTGGCGAAGCAAGCGAGGCTTCGTTACTTACTATTAAGTTTTACTTGGATGGAAACCAAGTGCAACCCAC
>JAKOQC010000035.1 GCA_029778565.1 bacterium | reverse complement strand
TCCCACACCTGCTGTGCTTACCTGCCACTGATAGGTTAAGGCAGTTCCGGTGCCCGTTACGCTAAAGGTTGCTGTTGTACCAGCACAATTAACTGAATTTACAGGGTTTGCTGTAACCTTAGGACGTTGATTAATTGTTAATGTGATATTAGCTGAATCTTTACAGCCTGCAGCTGTGGTACGCACTACTTTGTATGTAGTAGTAACCATTGGTGAAGCTGCCACAGGGTTGCCTGTTGTAGAACTTAATCCTGCTGCTGGGCTCCATAAGAAAGTGCCTGTAGAAACTGCACCTGTAGTTACTGATGTTCCATAAACAGAGAATATATTGTTCCTGTTTACTCCACCACCTACACCACAACCGGTAGATCCATATCCCCATCCTGTGCAAGGTGTTCCAAATCCACCACCGGGGTTTTGCCATGCATATTCACTGCCAATATTTGTAGTTCCGGTATTGCCCCAGAACCATTGGCCGCCAGCGGCAAAACTCATATTTACTTGTACAGAGAGCCAGTAAGTGCCTGTGCTTAATGCTAAAGTTGAAGGCAGGTTAATTACATAGTTACCTCCTGTTTGAGTAAATGTAGTAAGGTTTGGATAGCTGGCAACTACTGAACCCGGCAGGTTACTTCCTGAATTTTCATACACAAAAACATTTATAGATGTAGGTGCTCCAGATCCAATACCATTTGCAGTAACACGGGTTATATTCCATGATGTATTTGCAGGAACTGTAAAGTCATCTGCACTTTGGCTTGAGTAAGCTGCATTTGCTGGTTCAAACACCTGTGATGGTGAACCATTGCTTGCTGTACCTGTTTGTTGATACAATGTGCCCGGAGGAGTAGATCCGCCGGCATCGTAAACAGTAAGTAATGCAGGGTCTCCTTCACAAAGTGTAGTACCTGGTATTGCTGATATAATTAAACTAGCATTTGGATTAACTGTTATGGTAAATGTTATTGCTGTACCAGGACAAGAAGTTCCACCTGCAGCGTATGATATTTCAATTTTTCCATTTCCACTATTAACTCCTTGGGTAGTTGTACCTGCAATTACACCACCAATATATGATGAACCGCCTGCTCCGCTTTGGCCTGTCCAGTTGGCTGAGTAAGCACCGTCGGCACCAATCAATCCGCCACCAACTCCACCAGCTAATGCAGTTGCATTAGCAGTTTGAGTACTTGAAATTTCATTACCTCCTTTTCCACCAATACCTAAAACCCCTGGTGAACCATTATTTCCCGGAGCGCTTCCATAGGTTGATGTTCCACCAATACCACCGGATGTTTGTGTACCACCTGTAGGTAAAACAGTAGAAGCAAAAGGCCAAGCTGCAGCGCCGCCACCGCCATAATAACCGCCACCGCCACCGCCACCGGTACCACGGCCACAACCTGCAGAACGGTTTCCACCTGCACCACCACCGCCGGCAGCCACAATTACACGGGCGGCTAATGTATTTGCACCTACTCTTACATCTGATGCACCACCACCACCACCACCTTGGGCTGTACTACATGGGCTGGTACCTGCATTTCCACCACCATTAAATCCACCTGTAATTGATTGTGTTCCACCGCCACCAACTGTAATATATAAAGTGCTGCCAGGAGTAACTGCAAGTGTTCCATCCGCATAACCTCCTAATCCTCCAACTACCGAAACTGCATTTGTATTACCCTGGGCACCCCATGCTTTAATATTAATTGATGTAACACCAGCAGGAACTACCCAAGTTTGTACTGAACCTGTGTAATTAAATGTTTGAGTCATTTGAACTCCACCTGTACCAAATGTTGGTGTTACCGTAATGTTTGCTACCTGGGGAACTGAAGTATTATTTTGTGCAATAAATGAAGGTATATTACCAATACCTGCTGCCGCTAAACCTATATTGGTATTATCATTTACCCAACTGAAAACTGTACCCGGAACTGTACTGGTAAAGTTTACCGGAGCAGTGGCAGCACCTTTACATAAAGTTTGGTTAGGTACTGCATCTACCTGGCCTGATGGGTTAACAGTTATATCAAATGACCTTGATGGACCGGTACAAACAAGTCCATCTATTGTCATAGTAAATGAAGGGCATACTTGTGAAGGTTGCGGCTCTTCTACAACAAAAACAATAGTTGCATTTGCAGGAGCAGTAAATGAGAAAGAAACTGCAGGGCCTGTTGTGCTTGTACCATTATCTGCTATATAATTTGCAGCCTGGTTAGAAGGATCAAAACTTCCATTGTAAACCACTACATGTGCCTGGTTGGATGTTGTGGAACTTATAGAAACTGTAACACAAACCGGGGTAGCCGAATTGTTTACATAAGTATGTGTTTCATAATAATAAGGCCCTGCACCAAAACCACCCGGATATGTTTTAGGTGTAGCACAACTTGATGCAACCCCATCCCTGAATATACGACTTGATAATGTTGCATCAGCAGCATCTAAAGCGCCGGTTACAACAATAGTTGATATTGAAGGTGTAACTGTAACTGTACCTGTTATTGGTGCATTAGTAGCATTAGTAGCTGTAAATGCAGGGATATTACCGGTGCCACTGGCTGCTAAACCAATAGCAGTATTATTATTTACCCAGCTAAAAGTAGTTCCTGCAACAGGACTTGTAAAATTATATGGACCTGCACTAGCAGTATTACAAACAGTGTCATTTGCAATAGAATCTACACTTGTACAACTTCCGGCAACTAAATTAAATGTAACTGTATTATCTGTGCTGGTAGATGCATTATTTGGATCGCCACCTGCATTTGTACAAACACCTGCTGCAATTGATGCTAAAACTGTTCCACTCGATGTCATACCAGATACTGCTACATTATATGTAGTACCACTACCGGTAACTGTAGCAGTTGTAGCACCTGCTGTACCACTTAAAGTAACATCACCTGTAGCAAAGCCTGTTACTACCTGGTCGAATACAACTGTATAATTAATAGGTGTTGCCGAAGTAGGATCTGGTTGTGCCGCCGCCTGGTTGATGGTAACGTTTGGCGGGTTTGGCGGTAAGTTATAAGTTACCGTATTATCTGTACTGGTAGATGCATTATTAGGATCTCCGCTACCATTTACGCAAACGCCTGCGGCAATTGTTGCAATAACTGTTCCGCTTGATGTCATGCCGGAAACAGCAACATTGTATGTTGTACCACTACCTGTTACAACTGCAGTTGTAGCGCCAGCTGTACCGCTTAAAGTAACATCACCTGTTGCAAAACCTGTAACCACCTGGTCGAATACAACTGTATAATTAATTGGTGAAACAGATGTAGGATCTGGTTGTGCAGCAGCCTGGTTGATGGTAACATTTGGTGAACCTGCAGGCAGATTATAAGTTACCGTATTATCAGTACTGGTAGATGCGTTATTAGGATCTCCGCTACCATTTACGCAAACGCCTGCGGCAATTGTTGCAATAACTGTTCCGCTTGATGTCATGCCGGAAACAGCAACATTGTATGTTGTACCACTACCTGTTACAACTGCAGTTGTAGCGCCAGCTGTACCGCTTAAAGTAACATCACCTGTTGCAAAACCGGTAACTACCTGGTCGAAAACAACTGTGAAATTAATTGGAGAAGCAGAAGTGGGATCGGGTTGTGCAGCAGCCTGGTTAATTGTAACCTCTGGGTTTGCTGTTGTAGTAGGTATAATAGCTGTCCAAATACCTCTGCCATGAGTTCCTGCCGCAATAGTTCTATCGCTTGCCCGATATTTAATCATATCGGTTCTTACAGTTGGGAAAGTACTATTAGCATTCCAAACAGTAGAAGCGCCATTTATTAAATCGGTTTCCCAAACGCCGGTTTCGGTAGCTATATATGCTTTAGTGTCGGTATCGGGATGAAACATAGCCCATCTTACAGGCATGTCTGGTAAGTTACCATCAATGGCTGTCCAGGTAGTTCCACCATTTGTGGTAACCCAAACATTTTGTACACCATAGTTAGTAAAGCATGCAATTAAATGTTGGTCATCCGATCCGGCTACAATACAGTTTACATAACCAGCAGGCATTCCGGAACTTCCATTAATTAATGTACCTGCAATAGACGTACCTACATCAGCATTATCAACCTGCACAATACGCCCATTACCCGTACCAAAATACACCCTGTTGGCTGTATAGGGCGATACATACACTGCTGATACATTTTGCCCCGAGAAAGAACTTACCGATACAACATTAGTTGATGTCCCGGTTCGTGGATCATTCCAGCGAAGAAAGGTTCCTCCATTATTACATGCATAAATTTTAAAATTAGTATTATCATAATCCCATGGGTTAACAAACCTTCCGGTACTTTGATTATTTATTGGTGTTGTCCAGGTTAATCCTCCGTTGGTACTTCTGCGATATACATTATATACATAAGAGCCAAACTGGTAATTTCCATTATTTTGATCTATGGCCGAATAACATCCGTCTCCGCCTACAACTTCTGCTGAACTATCTAATCCAGGGTGGTCTAAACGGTGCATTCCATTATCCTGTGTACCGCCAATAAAATAATTTGGTTTGGTTGGGTGAATAGCTACAGAGTAAAATTGTTTTATCCTTAAACCTTTATTCCTGTCATTATTTGTAGTTCCCCCGTTTGTTGAAAAATGCACACCACCATCACAGTTGAACATTAATTTAGTACCACCATCCCACCATTGTATATTATGTTGGTCGGCATGAACATAAAACCCGGTAGTGCTTGTTGCCCAACTTGTAAGATGCGTCCAGGAAGCTCCGCTATTGGTAGATTTCCAAAGGTCTAATCCACCTACAATAACTTCGTTCGAATTTGCCGGGTTAATAGCGCATGATAAAGAATACCAACCCTGGCCGCTTGCCCATGTAGATGATGGTTGGGTAGGGGTAGCAGCCCAGTTTGCACCTCCATCGGTACTTTTCCATATTGTTGGTACCTGGTGGCTTCCGTTATCGGGGCATGCATATAAAACATTGCCGCTAATACCCAGTTCGGTTCTTTGGTTAAAAGTTGTAAAAGCTGTTGTAGCTGCTGTCCAGCCCGTAGAAGATGTTGCGGTTTCGGGATTATCAGTAAATCTGTAACCTGACTGGCTAAAGATACCTGTTACTACGTGTAACCTTCCGGGCCCTGAAGTAGAACTTATTTCAAGATCGCAAACATTAGATCCAATACCCGATGGAGTAATGGTTGTCCATGTTGTACCACCGTCGGTTGAACGTAATAACCCTGTATTTCTGGTTCCCAGATAAACATTACCTAAATAATCGCATAATATTCTTGTACCGTCACGATAAGATGTAGTACTTGGAAGCAATGTCCAGGTAGCACCAGCATCAATACTTTTAAAAACTCCAATTCCTCTTACTGCATCTGCATTTGAAAAAGATTCTCCCGTACAGAAATACATTATATTTTGAAAGCCGGGCCTGGGGTCCTGGCAAATTGCAGCTATAGCCAGGTTTTCAAGGTAATCATTCACCAAGGTCCAGTTGGCCGGGTTATTATTAATGTTTGTTGTTTTCCATAAGCCGCCATCAACACCACCAACCCATACTGTGTTGTGTGATGGATCAAGCGAATCAATCATAGATGCTCTTATCCTGCCTGATGTTTGCTGCCCGGTAGGGCGGGGGTTTCCACCTATGGTGAAATCACCGTCAGGCCCTCTTTCAATCCATGATAATGCCGTTGTTAAATTTGTTGCTGAACTTTTTGCCTGTTTAGTGCCCTGAATGGCGTCCCAAAGTTTTACCCAGGGAACTTTTCCTGTAGATAGGTCTTTAGTACGCTCTAATTCAAATTCTACACGCATGTCTTTATTACTTTTTCTTTGTTGAGAAAAAGTGTTAAGACTTGTAAACAATAAACATAATGATAACGAGAGTAATAATAACTTTCTCATAATTGTAATTTTCAGTGCTTGTAATGTTTGGAATTGCTTAACAAAGTAGTAAATATTTCTTAAAAAAATTATAATTTTTTGGTGCTGTTAACAATTAATTCAAATTCAATAGTTATATTTTAATTTGTAATAATTGAATTAGCTCTTTTTAAGGGGCCTGTAAATTTTGTAATTTTGCATTGTTTAAAGTTTAATGGGGCTGACCGGTTTTGACAGCATAGTTCTTTGTAAGTGTAAGCATGTACTGCGTTGCGTAATTAGCAGTTTAATATGAATACGAAAATTTTAAATGGCAATACACAGTATGCCATGGCTGCTTAATCGATAGATTAGTAACCATTAGGGCCGCCGAACAGGTTTTCCTGTTACCAGGTTCCGCCGCCGACTCAAAAACAATACAGGATGCTGCATTGGAATGATGTGACCAAGGCTTAAGATTATTCATCTAAGGATACAGTTGGTTTGTTTTGCTCCTGCTGTTTCCCTACAAACAATGCAAAAATAAACATGTAGAAAGCTTACGGCGAATGTGTTTGGACCAGGGTTCGATTCCCTGCAGCTCCACTAACCGTAAATGGCCGAAAGGTTGTTTACGGTTTTTTATTTCTTTTTCGGTTTCTTCTTTGCTGAAGATTCCCTTTCAAAAACTTCAGTTTGTAAAACTATTTTTTCAAATTCGGTTACAGGCCTTTTACTTTCTATTAATTTAATGAGCAGTTCTGTGGCAGTTTGCCCCATTTCAAATGCCGGTTGTTTAACTACGGTTAAGCCCGGCTTCATCAACTCAACAAGTGGCGAGTTTGAAAAGCCTGCCAACGCTACTTCATCCGGAACTTTTACTTTTAATTCATTTAATACTGCCAGGCAGCTAACAGTTAATTTATCACCACCGCTAAAAATGGCATCTGGTTTATCTTTTAAATTCAACAGGCTTTTTATTGCATCTTCCTGTTCATTATAAATCATACCGCCATGGTTGCAGTTTTTAACATACTTATCATTAAATGGTATTTTATTATCCCTTAAAGCGGCTTTGTACCCTTCAAGCCTTTCAATCGAAATAGACAAATGTGCTGCACTGGTAAGATGAGCAATTTTTTTATAACCTGCATTAATTAAATGTTTGGTTACATTGTATGCACCCTGGTAATTATCGGCAACAACTTTATGCGTTTCTATTTCATCGGTTATCCTGTCAAAAAAAACAATGGGAAAACCTTTTTCGTGTAAGTTTTTATAGTGGTCAAACTGGTTTGTTTCTGCTGATAGCGAAACCAATAAGCCATCTACCGACCTTGATGCAAGATGCTCCACATTTACAATTTCCCGTTCATAAGATTCATGGCTTTGCGATATAATAACATGATAGCCCCTGTTATATGCTACCGACTCAATACCATTGATGGCCTGCGAAAAATAATTATTTGCAATTTCACAAACTACAACAGCAATTGAGCGGCTTCGGCGCTCTTTTAAACTAAGGGCAATAGGGTTGGGGCGATAATTAAATTGTTCGGCATATTCTACTACCAGTTTTTTTGTTTCGGCACTTATTTCGTAGCTGCCCCTTAATGCACGAGAAACGGTTGAAGTTGATAATCCAAGCGCCTTTGCTATATCTTTAATGGTGATGGGTTCGTACATTTTTTTTCTTAAAAATTGTAGTCAATTATTTTAATGAGCATCCCTGTTTCTTTAATTTTTATTTCAAAAATTCCATCTTTCTTCATATCCCGGTGTTGCTGCAATCGATGTCGGCATCGTTTGCGTAAAAAAATCAATTCAGGTTTAAGAAATTATTAAATAAACTGTGTAGTCTTGTTACCTGTTCTTGCTGAAAATACGAATAAGTTTTTAACACAAAACTAAAAAGGGCTGCTGTTTTTCTTTTAAAAATTTTAAATATTGCTATATGAACAAACTTTTGCTTTTATTAACCATTTTATTTTTTATGCCTTTTTCAATGATGGCACAGGATAAAACCATCACCGGAAAGGTAACAGATGAATCGGGTGTTGCTGTTGCTGGTGTAAATGTAACTGTAAAAGGAGCTAAAAAAGCAACGCAAACTGATAAAGATGGAAACTTTTCAATAACCGTTTCCGGTAAAGCCGAATTAATTTTTACATCAGTGGGTTTTGCTGCAAAAACAGTTGCAGTTGGTAATGCTGCTGTTGTAAGTGTAACATTACAAAAGGCTGTTAATACACTGGATGATGTAGTTGTAATCGGTTATCAAACGGTAAAAAGAAAAGACCTGCTTGCTTCTGTTTCATCAGTTGGCGCAAAAGATTTAAAAGATATTCCCATTAATTC
>JAKOQC010000319.1 GCA_029778565.1 bacterium | reverse complement strand
GATGAATAAAAACAAAAAAGAAAAGCTAGTGGTGGTTGATTCGGGAAGAAGCGCTGTGAAGGTTATTACGCCAGAGGGGTTTGATTTGTTAATTCCAGCGGTAGTTTCTCCTGCTCATGAAATTACAATGGACGTTGATCTTAGTAAAGAGGACTATTATTGGCTTCAATTTGAGGGGGAGGAGCATTTTGTAGGGCGGTTGGCTATGGAACAATCTCGGTTTGCTTATCAAGATCGAAGCAGGAAAAAATCTAATCAGAATAACAGACTTATGATCGTGACCGCGATTGCTGCTTGTGTCGATGATGGGGATGAGGTTATTTTATTAACTAACTGTCCTGCACGGGATTGGGCCACACAGCGACATGAGCTTACTGATTTTCTTAAGGGTATATATTCGGTTACTCATAGGGCTGGCCTGAAAAGTGGACAGACCATCAACTTTACGATTACGAAGGTTTATCCACTACCCGAAGGGGCGGGAGCTTTTTATGGATATATTTATACCCCGTATTTAGAATTAGTCCATCCCGATCTATTAGATGGTTCTTGTTTAGTGATTGAATGGGGTGATCAAACAGTTAATTACATTGTAGTTAACGACGGCGAATATATTAGTGAAAGTTGTGGTTCAATGGACTTGGGTTTACACACGGCTTTGGCTGAAGTAGTTAAGTGGGCAGAAACGCAAGGAAAGGGAATTACTATTGCTGAAGTAGCATCCTTGGCGATTAAGAACAAGCCCTTATATATTGGTTCTACACCAGTGGATATTAACCCAATTCTTCAGGAGGCGTATCAGCGATTAAACAATGTAGTCTTGGATCGCTTGTCAGGTCGGTTTTCCTTTACTGATTTTCGTAACATCTTATTAGCAGGAGGAGGCGCTCCAGTAATGGTTGAATCTACAAAACAGCGATTACAGACGCTCTGTAATATTCATTATGATATGGAGGCTAGTCAATGGCTTAACGTAAAAGGCTTTAGAGTTATGTATGGACTAATGCAACAAGAGGCTGCTGAAAGATGTCAAGACGAGTCGTAAGTT
>JAKOQC010000318.1 GCA_029778565.1 bacterium | reverse complement strand
TTAGCAGATCCGATGGAAGCGCCAGTTGCCAAAACAGTGACATTGTCAGCCACTATCTCAATTTGTCCTACATTACCTTCAACAATAATGTCATCGGATCCATCGTCTACATAGATTACTTCGACTTCAGCGTCGTCCTCTACCAGAATCCTGACAGTACCATCCACTCTTGCGGCAACTATGTATGAAACATTAGAATTGCCACGGATGATTATAGAGTTCTCGCCACCGCCCCTAATAACAAGCCTTCCGGTTACAACTACGTCATCCAATACAACATCGCCGTCACCGACACCGTCGCCTATTATCAGGTCGCCGCTTACTGTGAGTCCCTTTAGTGTTGCGCCGGGAACATTGATCATAACGTTGCCTTCGGCAACCTCTGTATATTCTCCTTCTTCGCTTATGTATTGCTTAATAAGGTTGAACATTACCTGGGCAAATTCTGCTCTAGTTATGTCCGCTTTGGGATTCAGTTTTCCGTTTGAACCCTGTATGTAACCAGCGTTTACCAAAGCATATATGGAGCCTCTTGCCCAATCGGATATCTCCTCAATGTCACTGAATGTTTTGCTGATTCTTGTTGCAGGTTGGAGTTTAAGCGCCCTTGCCAACACAGTAAAAGCTTGCTCACGAGTAATATTGCTGTCGGGGTTCATTTTCCCTGAGTAGCCTTCCATTACCCCCATCTTGAAAGCTTTTGCTATGTATTCAAAGAACCAGTCCGATTTGCGGACATCGGTGTATGAGGATATGTCTCCTTCCTCTGACGCGCCAAATGCCCTGACAATTATTGTCGCCATCTCCGCCCTTGTTAGGGGTTTATCTGGCATAATTTTGCCATCGGCCCCCTGAAGCAAGTGGTTTGCTACGGCAAATTCCAGGGCTTCAGTCGCCCAATTGTTGGGCATGTCCGAAAACTGAGAGCTTATATCAGCCCCCGTAGCACCTACTGCAGGCATCAAACCGATGACCATGATCAGTGCTACTAGTACAGAAATTAATCGCTTTGACATTATTGAACCCCCCTTAATCATTTACAATGTCAAGTCGCTACAATAGGGTAAGTAATCCGACAACAAATATTTTGATTATGTAAAAGAGCACATGATTTTTGCTATTGCTGAGTATATCAATAATCATTTACAAATTGACCGACATTCGCAACCGCTCTTGTCAAAGCAGAAATCTGTGCTGCAAGGCTATAAAGCTGTTCTTTTTCATTTGTACTGACCCTGCAATATATCCCAACCTTCTTTTCCAAACGGTCATTCTTTGCCGGGATATACCAAATTTTTGAATCCATCAGTTCACCTCCTCGTCCTTATTTAGCCTAATTATATCACATTTTCACGTTTTATGACAAGTAGGCAATTTATGCTTATAAAATGAGCAAAAACACAATATATTGATTGCCATCTTTTTCAAATCACTATATATTGCGTGTTATCAATACTACGCACTCAACATGGCTCGAGTTGATGGAATTGATGTCTATGGGCTATTTTTATAGTATCTGTACGTGGGAATATATCAATAATTTTTTAGTAAATATCTTAGGCAGAGATTTTATAAACCTAAATATAATTAATATACCAAATTATGTATACGTTCCTTGCATAAATAATTATCAAAATTATTCAAGATCAACCTAT
>JAKOQC010000317.1 GCA_029778565.1 bacterium | reverse complement strand
TCTTCCTTATTATTGTTTATTAATTCTAATAAGTCACCAACAGCGTCTGAGTGTTTGTTTAGCTTCCAGACTTTTTGAGTGGCACCGCCCACATAAAGGAAGTTGTCATCAGAGGTTATAGAATATATAGTACCGCCATAGTCTATAGATTCTGATACCTTGCTTAAGTCTGATTTGTTTAGCTTGTAGACTCTTTGAGTGTCGGAATCGCCCACATAAATGAAGTTGTCATCAGAGGTTATAGAATATATATTACCGCAGCTTTCAGATTCTGCCGAAAGAACAACTGCATCGACCTTTACCTTTTCTAAATCTAAAAATGCCCCCTTACCTTTAGGGGCATAAGTAAAATTTACAGCATCCTCAACAACCTCCACAAACCCTTTGGGTAGTTTTGTTACAGCTACACCATCAATATCAACAAGCGGTTTTGACGTTGCCCCTCCATTAAGACTAATTGTGATTGCGCCACCAGATAAGTCAGCGTCAAGCCTAAACTTCAAAATTTTTGTATCGGATCGCTTTTGTAGTTGTATTTTCGTACCGTCTATGATGGGCGTTTGGTACTCATAATCCGCCCACCGCGAATCCGATTCTTCCTTATTATTGTTTATTAATTCTAATAAGTCACCAACAGCGTCTGAGTGTTTGTTTAGCTTCCAGACTTTTTGAGTGGCACCGCCCACATAAAGGAAGTTGTCATCAGAGGTTATAGAATATATAGTACCGCCATAGCTTTCAGATTCTGCTACCTTACTTAAGTCTGATTTACGTAGCTTCCAGACTTTATAAGAGCCATAACCACCTACATAAAGGAGATTGTCATCAGAGGTTATAGAGAGTATAGCACCGCCATAGCTTTCAGATTCTGCTACCTTACTTAAGTCTGATTTGTTTAACTTCCAGACTTTTCGAGTGGCACCGCCCACATAAAGGTAGTCGTCATCAAAGGTTATAGAATATATAGCACCGCCATAGTCTATAGATTCTGCCACCTTGTTTAAGTCTGATTTTCTTAACTTCCGGACTTTTTGATCGCTACCGCCCACATAAACGTAGTTGTCATCAGAGGTTATAGAGAGTATAGCACCGCCATAGTCTATAGATTCTGCCACCTTGCTTAAGTCTGATTTACGTAGCTTCCAGACTTTTTGAGTGGTGAAACCGCCCACATAAAGGTAGTCGTCATCAGAGGTTATAGAGCGTATACTACCGCCATAGTCTATAGATTCTGCCACCTTGCTTAAGTCTGATTTGTTTAGCTTGTAGACTTTTTGAGTGGTGATACCGCCCACATAAAGATAGTTGTCATCAGAGGTTATGGAATTTATACAACCGTCATAGCTTATAGATTCTTTCACCTTGGTTAAGTCTGATTTGTTTAGCTTGTAGACTTTTTGAGTGGTCTCACCGCCCACATAAAGATAGTTGTCATCAGAGGTTATAGAGCGTATAACACCGCCATAGCTTATAGATTCTTTCACCTTGGTTAAGTCTAAGTCTAAACCTAGTTGATCTTTTATTCCATTGAACCAGTTTGTAAAATCGTCTTGCTCACGGGCAATAAATTGGTCGAGTTCATCTTGCCATTGACCAAGCAATTCGTCGAGACTTACAGTCTGAAGAATTCCAGTTATAAAAGGAGTAGCTTCACTTCCGACCATATTTGTAATCTGAGCCTGGGTTATTTCTGTACTACCAGCTGGTCTGTAAATATAACAGAGGGGGTACTGAAATAAAGTTGGTCCAGACGCTAAAGTAGGATTAACCGGCGAACTTGACGGAACACCTTTGACAAATTTAATTGAGTTTACACGTTCTGAAATATCTACTTCGAGAACTACCGCATCGATACGATCAAGCAAAATTTCTGAAACAGGAGCTTCTAATGGAAGAACGGCGTCATTCAATGTCCACGTTTTATTGAACCAGGCTTTACCAATTCCTACATTTACGATATTTTCACCAACGGCTTCAACAGCAAAGCAAGTTCCAATAGAAGCAAATACGCCGTCATTAATCAATCCGTCAAATAAACTAGATAATTGGGTTGCGTCATATTTACGATCTCCGTTTACCGAATTATAAAATCCATATGTTACGCTCATGTCTCTTCTCCTTTCTCTTGAATTATTTGGAAAGTAGGATATATGGAAATCCCATCTTCATTTTGAGAAATAATAAGTTCCGAAATATAAGCCCTTCCTTCATGTCCATATTCATTAACGATTTGCACAATATCACCAATGAAGAAATCCTCTCCGTACTTAAACAACCTAGTCGCTTCCACTTCTCCTTCAAAAGCGGTTTTAACAGTATGTTCTGATAGTTTTTCAATTCCTCTAGCTTTTAGTTTTGCGATATATTGCTCGTTTGTTAGTGTCCCACCATCAACATTAGAAGAAATATCGCGGGCATCCGTAAATAACTCTCGTCGATTCAAACCGGAACCGGAACCAACAGTAGTTGTTTTACGAGAAGCTCCTTCTCCTTCACCGGCAACAAGGGTTACGTTTTTTAAGTTAGCTTTAGAAGTAAAATAATTAGTATTTATGATGTTCCTAAACTCCGGAGAGAATACTACCCATGGATTGGTGTTTTGGTTGTACGACCTATCTACTCCAGCGTATAAACTAAAAACGAATTGATTATTGTCGTTAAGTACGATTTTAAATCCAATGTTATGAGACTGACATAGTTTTTTTATAACGTCGTATAAATTATTACCCGTAAATTGTGCATTGATAGTCAGCTCCGTAATTCTTGGATCTGTAGATGGTTCAAATATAAAATTGTCAATCTTGCGATCCGTTATAGATGGTGAAATTATAGACTCGTTCAATAAAGTTTCAATCGCATCTTGCAAATTGCCGGTTAAAACTTTTTGTCCCCATATAATACGTCGTTCTAAAATAGATTCTAGAGATCGTCCGGTGACAATAAGGTGGTTTCCGTCTTCTATATCTGAATCTACGGCCAAATCCTCTATAATCATACAGTGTTCCGATTCTTT
>JAKOQC010000316.1 GCA_029778565.1 bacterium | reverse complement strand
CCATGGATACTGGCGGGTTTGCTAGCAGTGTTGTTGAGGTATCTGAAAAAGTAAAGCAGTTTGCGGATAAAGTAAAAACGACATTTTCAAAAATAAGGGACTTTATCGCCAAAAATAAGACAGCTATCATAAGCGCACTTGCAGGGATAGGTGCAGCAATAGCAACTTATCTTATTGGTGCAAATTGGGGCACTATTGTAACAGTTGTAAAAGCTGCTATGACAAAAATAGGAACAGCAATAGCAGGTATTTCGCTGCCAATTCTTGCAGTGGCTGCTTTAATCGGTTTAATTGTGGCAGCCATTGTAGACTTATGGCAAACAAACGAAGAATTTAGAAATAAAGTTATCAAGGCTTGGAACGGGATAAAAGATACTCTTAAAAACATATGGAATACTGTTTTAAAGCCAATATGGGAAGCCTTTATAGACATGTTACTTGATGTTTGGAACAATGGGATTAAACCACTTTGGAATAAGTGGAAAGATTTTATAGAGGCTGTAGTTTATTTAATGACAGATTTATGGAATGGCATGAAACCTGTTGTTGATTGGGTAGTAAGAACCTTTGGGCCTGTAATAGTTGAAATTTTCAAAGGTGTGTTTAGGCAGATAAAAAATGTAATAACATTAATAATAGACATAGTGGGCAGCATAATAACTTCATTTACCGGTATTGTTAATGGAGTAAGGAAGATATTTAACGGTTTAATTGACTTTGTGGTAGGAGTATTCACGGGCAATTGGAGACAGGCATGGAATGGAGTTAAACAGATATTTAGCGGGGTACTAACCGTAATATCTAGTGTTTGGACAGGGATTAAATCAGTATTTACCACTATACTCAACTTTGTAAGAGACACATTCACTAACTCTTGGCGTACAGCTTGGAATGCAGTAAAAACAATATTTAAGGGTGTTTTTGACAGCTTAAAAGGGATTGTAAAAGCTCCTTTGAACTTTGTTATAGATGCTGTAAACAAAGTTATTAGAGGTATAAACAAGTTTAAGATTAATATCCCCGATTGGGTAGCATCTTTGGCTGGGGTAAAAGGTGGGAGCATTGGTTTTAATATACCGACTATACCTAGATTAGCCAAAGGTGGTTATGTTGGTGCTAATAACCCAATGTTAGCTATTGTTGGAGATAATCGCATGGAGGGTGAGATTATAGCTCCTGAATCCAAGATATATGAACAAACGTTAAGGGCTGTAACAGATGCGCTTAGAATTAGTGGTAATGACAGGCCTATAGAACTCACTTTACAAATCGGAGAAACCAAGCTAGGAAGAGTTGTGATTGATTCAATAAATAAACTACAGAAACAAGAAGGCAGAATCCTCTTAGAATTATAGAGGTGATGACATGATAAAGATTAATGGTATATCAGTCAAGAGTCCATCTGAGTTTCAGGTGGACTTTTCTGATATTGATGGCGAAACTCATAGGAATGCAAGAGGCGAAATGATACGAGATAGAATTGCAACCAAAAGGAAATTGAATTGCAAATGGTCTGGATTAACACAAGTAGAAATATCTACGTTGCTTAACGCTGTAAAAAATGTGTTCTTTAACGTTGAATACTGGGATCCACTTGAAGGAAAAACAACAAGGACTTTTTATGTAGGTGACAGACAAATGCCTGTGCTGAGAATAAAGAACGGTGTCCCTATATGGGAAGGTTTGACAATGAATTTCATTGAGAAGTAGAAAGGAGATAGAAGATGAAACTAAGCAACGAAAAAATTTTAGCTGACATTGCAAAGCTGAGGGAAATATCTAAGAAAGAGTTACCAATCAGAGCATCTTATGCTATTGCTAAGAACATGAAGAAAATTGAAGATGAACTCGAAATCTACTACAAAGAAAGAGAGAAGCTTATTGATAAATATGCCGAAAAAGACGAGAATGGCAACGTTAAAAT
>JAKOQC010000315.1 GCA_029778565.1 bacterium | reverse complement strand
TATCCAATGGCGACATTTTAGAAGCAGATTACTACCTTGTAGATAAACAAGGCAATTTATACAAGTACGACCTAGAAACTGATTCAGCAATTCCCATTGAAGGCACGTTATATAACCACTCTGGCAGACCAATAAACGGATTCAAGGAAGAATTTGCCGAATACATGAAAATAAAGGAGTGATCAAAGAATGTGGCTACTTCTTGCTATAATACTGTTGCCATTTTTAACGTTGATAGAAGCGGCAACAGGTAAAAAGAAATAATGGGTCCACGTGGGGGACCCTTTTTTTAGCTTATTTTAGTTTTTTACCGCAACCCCAGTCTCCTGATTTCCTAGTTTCCCGGTCTGCTCCGATCTGCCGATAAAAGTTACATGCGAAAGTTACATAGAAAAGTTACATGCAAAAGTTACATAGAAAAGTTACATTTAATACTTGCGTTATAATGCAAGGTATGATATAATAAAGTTGAAGAACAACGAAGGGAGTTGTAACAATGAAGTTTAAAACAACACAAAAGGCAATCAAACAGGGGTATAAAAACGTTATCCAAGTGCCATACTGTGGTCTACAAAACCTGTTAAAATGCGAAAGCCCGATAGCATACACGACACGCACCGAAGGATGGGGAGCCGATATTTATGATTTTGGCAATACCGCCATTGTAACAGGCTATGCTCCATTCGGAAACATTCGCCCAGACCATGAAATAAACCAACGATACGAGCAACGAGCAATGGAGATCACAGACGGCACATATAACTGGGAGGAAAAGAAAGCATTATTAGACAAGCTTATTAAAGAGTATTTGCAAGAGGTATTAAGTAACGATTAAAAGCGGCCTTCGGGTCGCTTTTTTTATCCGTCTTTAACCTGCCCCAACTTCAGCACTAATTGTCGCTTCCTAGTATCTATTCTGATCTGCATGTGAAAGTTACATACGAAAGTTACAGACAAAAGTTACATGCAAAAGTTACAGACAAAAGTTACATACGAAAGTTACTCGTAAAGTTGTCTGAAAGTTACAGAATATTCTGGGTGGAAACGCACCAGAGGCGATTTAAGCGTTTAAAGTTACGGGGGTATATCTTTATACCTAAAAGTTACATTCGTTTCTCTAAGAGGCTCCTGTGGCTTCACAGGAGCATTTTAATCTTCTATATCAGTTATCTCTTCCGGTAATCTTTCATTCAATCGTTTCTTGATTTCCTCTGGCGATCTTGCGTCACCAAGCGGGTTGTTTGGAGTGAGTACTATTTCCTGCTCGTCCTTCATGCCATAATAATTCTTGGATCGGAATATATAAGTCGTTGGATGAATTTTACCTTCAGTTACCAAGTTGGCATCATACGTAGCTATAAGATCCTTCGCTTTTTTTATGATGTCTCGGCGAAACGGCGTGCTACCTTCAGCCCCAGTCTCCCATCTCCAAATGGTCTCTCGCGTATACCCAAGCGCAAGGCACATACCTTCTACTGTCGGTAGTTTCCCTTGCCCAAGCGTCCGCTCAAAATACTCCGCCAACCTTTCAGCGATCTCCTCATCCGTCACTGCTTTAGGTTTAGCGTACCAGTACAAAAGCTCTGCTCCTATCTCCTTAGTCAGTTCGGGATCTATTTTTCCTCTATGTTGTGGAGGTTTTGCGTGGCGACCTCGCATATCGACTTTACCATCTTTTGTATATCTTACAGGCTTCTTTTCACTCGCCATATCAGACCAACCCCCTTTCTTCTGCTACTTTCCGTGTCACCTTGCTAACCAACACCCACAGCTTGTTTTGATCCCAACCTATTTCAAGTGCTGTCAAACGCACACTATCCACTATGTTATCTCGCTTACAGTACACCTTCATTATAGCACACCTGTTCTCCTCATTCAATTTCTCCACCACCTTCGCCACAGCGTTCCAATTTTCCCTATCGAGTGAGCTCTCCAAGTTTACTTCCTTCCCTTCTTCCATCGCTCGACAGTACCAACGCATGAGTCGATTTACATAGTCCGCATAAAAAGGTTTTGCCGCCACCCTTACATCAGTCCTCCTTAATAATCACTTGTCGCCCACCCAAAAAATCATCAAAACAATAGTCAGACAATTATGACATTACGATCTTACGGAAAACTGCCCCTATCTCTTTATATATATATATTTTATATTTTATATTTTATATTTTATACAATAGAGAAGTTATCGTAAGATCGTAAGGTTTTTCCTTCAAACCTAGTTACTACAATACTTTGACCGCCTTACGGAAACTTTACAAAAGGGTC
>JAKOQC010000314.1 GCA_029778565.1 bacterium | reverse complement strand
TTCTACCCTTTGGAAAAATTCCAGCTTCTGACTTTCTATGGGGTCTTTATTAGCCTTGTCATCTAAACGCTTAAGCGCCGTTCTTGCGGGCACTTTAAGGTAAAAAACAATGTCAGGTTGTAACCCACCTGTAGCTCGCTTATTCAGTTCGTTTATTAGGCTTAAGTCTAAACCCATGCCATAGCCTTCATAAGCCAATGTGGAATACGTGTAACGCTGACTAAGCACCCACATGCCCTTAGAAAGAGCTGGTAGTATAACATCTCTTACGTGTTCCATTCTATCCAGTTCAAACAGTAAAAGGTTTCTTAAGGCGTTGCTGTTTGGATCTTCCATTATCAGTTGACGATACAGTCCTTCTCTAACAGCCCCAGGTTCATAAGTAAGTAGCACTTTGTGCCATTTACTCAGTTCATCAGCAACTAACTTAGAAACAGTGGTTTTGCCACAACCGTCTAAACCTTCAAATACGATAAACATAGTCTTCACTTCTCCTCTTCTTGGTTTTCTTCTAACTTGTTTGTAATCTCGTTAATCAGCTTGGTATTGATAGGTTTTTGCACTTCTTCGGGGCTTAACTGCAGTGCGTCAGCGACCTTTTGTAAGGTTTGCTGTGAAGGTTTTATCTTACCAGAAAGGATGTTTACTAAATAACTTTCACTGATGTCAGCCATGCGGGCGAGTTCTTTGTTGGACAATCCTAAAAGCCTTTTCTTTACCTGCCCTTTAGTTATCCTCATACGTCAATCCTCCTTCGCTTACATTACATATAATTGTAACACATACATGTAAATAGTGCCAAATAAACAGCTAAAGAATGTTATAAGTGTTGGATGTTAAGTTCTATAAATCAAACACGTCGTAACTGCAACGGGTTTCTTGCTGCTCGTCAAGCCATCTTGCAATCAAGTTGCCGACCAGTTCCGATGCGTTAATGTTACATTTATCGCAAAGTTTTACAAGTGCGTTGAAATCACTCTTGCTTAAGTTAAAACGCAGATGCACGGTGATTGTTTCTTCACTGTCTCTAATCATACGTTATAGCCTCCTTATGGTTGTTGTTATTTTTATAATAGCACAGTTAATGCGTTGTTTCGTATTCTTGTAGTATAATTTTCTTATAGAGAGGAACTATAAGGAGGACGTAGAAGAGTGAGAAATGATACGCAAGAAATAC
>JAKOQC010000313.1 GCA_029778565.1 bacterium | reverse complement strand
GCGTGCCAGGCTACCTCGTTCAGGGGGATGGCTTCAATGGCCTCTTTTTCGTCCACCACGATGTGCCAGGAGGCGGTCCTTGTGTTGCTGGGATTGGTCAACCAGCCCCTCTCATTACGGGCTGTGCTTGATGGGTTGCCCGTAGAGTGGATGGTGATGTACTCAGGATGCATAGAAGTGCCCGGCCGTCGGTTGTGAGGAGTGTTCCGAGGAATGTGGTCGACAATATAGTTCATTTTATCACCCCCTATCTCGGCAGGCTCTGAATGTACCAAATAATAAAGCCCACGCCAGTGCCAACAATACTAACGACGAGGGCTTTAATCCATCCTGTTAATTCATCTATTTTTGAACAAAGATTTTTTATCTGTTCGCGGAATGCTGCACTATCTTGCTCTATTTTGTCTAGGCGTCTACCATGTTCCCGAAGCAATTCATCATGTTCTTGCACCTTTACTTTAATAACAGCATCGTCCATCCCTACACCTCCATAAAATTACCCAGGCACCATTCCGGTACCTGGGCATAAAAATACACGCTATGGAGTGTTAGTTCGCATTTTTATCCTACTCTGTAAGATATGGTGGTTTTTTATTTTTACTTATTCCTGCTAAACCTGCCTCATATAATGCTTTTAAATTAGCTTGGGCTTGCATACTCTTATTAGTATCATATCCGGGAATATCGGCAGGTGACTTACCTGAAAATTGTATATCTAACATTAAAGCAGTACTGTCAACTAATGTATACATTTCCTCATATAAGATGTCAATTTCATTATTGAATTCTTCTATGGTATTTAGTATTGTAACTCTACTGTCATGGAATAATTGCTCAGCCTTGACTGGATTAACAATTTTAGCTAATGTTACTGGCGGTTCTTTATCTATAAATTGATATATAGGTGAAATATCAATACCAAATTCTCCTTTTATATCGTCTCTAGCTTTCTCTCCAAGAACATCAAGTAAATGACCTTCAATTTTTAAAAACATATAAATACCTCCTAAATTATTTATTTATAATAGTTATTATTTGAATATTTAATTATGTCAGGCTCATTTACATCAAGTATAGTATTTATTTCAAGGATTACTACTGTCTTCTTCAAACCACCTATACCGAAACCCCTTGTGTCTGCGCTTACTGTTTTTAATACGGACAATGTGTTTGGATTAATTTCTTTAATTTCTTTAGAATACAGAGTAGAATAATAAAGCCGATTAGATATTCCGCCTATACCCCCCGGACCATCGTCTTTATTACCACTTGTTTTTACTACCGCAAGAGTATCTACATTGAGCTCATAAATTTCCCGTTTATTTACGTTACTTTGGTATAAACGATTCGATATTCCCCCTATTCCTGAAGGATAAGCAGCATTAGCATTTTTTGTATTTATTGTTGTAAGATCATTTGGATTAAGTTCATAGAGTTTTCCAACTGATACACTGGTATCACAATGGTAAAGTCTATTTGATATGCCTCCAATACCTTGAAGGGTAGAACCGGGAGCATCTACTGTCTTTAATACCGCCAATATATTTGGATTAAGTTCATAGAGTTTAGGCGATGTACCGCAATAATAAAGACGATTTAATATTCCTCCTATACCTATAGCATCCGATGTAGGACTAGTAACCGATTTTAATACTGCTAATGTATCCGGGTCAAGTTCATTAATTTTTTTATTGTCCATGCTAGTAAAATAAAGCCTGCCCCCAATAGAAATTATATTATAAGCGACTCTTTTTAAAGTACCTTGTACTCCAAATATACTTTTGTCCTCTGCGATATTAGCTGGTATTAAATTAGCGTCACCTTTAATGGTTTGCGTTCCAGTTAAATATCTACCACTAGCTATAGTTTTATCAGAGGTTCCTGGTATTATGGTTTGAGCACCTTGTTTAGGTATCCCTTCTATTATCCCTGCTAATTCTGAGAATGTATCGCTACCATCAGCATCTAACCCTAAGCCAGCAATGGCGGTAGCGATAAGATTTTTACCATCACTGGCTGATTGAAAAGCCTCGTTTGCTCTATCATATGCTTTTTTTACTGCATTAGCTGTAGCTGCTAAAGTTGTGCTAGTGCTTGTTACGGAGTCGCTTAATTGAACATGGCCTTTTGCTGATGTTGTCGCATTTTCTGCCAAATGCGTCGTAAGTGCTTGAGCAACTTCGCCTACTTCTTGGTCTGTGTATTGTTCTGCAGCCGCTAATGCTGCCTCTGCCTTCGCCTGAGCGCCGGCGGGGGTTTCATGTCCGCTATGGGGCGCCGCCGCATCCATGTGCGTCTTAGCCGCCTGGAGTGTCGTTGGCGGTGCGTCCCACCAGTTAGTCTTGCCAGTTATGGCCTTTATGCGGTTTGCCAGCCAGCTTATCAGCTGGGTCAATGTACCCGTTCCTGGACTTGCTGGTGCCTGTGATTGATCCGGGGTCCTGCTCCCTATTGCCGCATCATTTACGCTGTTAGGCGGGGCATTATCTGCCTTGTTCTCAACCTCTTTTAGTTTTTGG
>JAKOQC010000312.1 GCA_029778565.1 bacterium | reverse complement strand
TAACGGCAGCATCTGTTAAAACTAAACATTATCGCGCTTACTGGGCTTATGTAATGGGCCTATGCATTGTGCTTCTTTTTGCAGCTTTGATTATTAGTGAATTCACTGCGGATCCTGTTATTTTTTCTGAGCTGGAGTACCAGGTAAAAGAGAGTTTTTCAGGTAGAATGTTTGATTCACGCTATGGTCCAGATAATACGGTATTAGTAAACGTGTACAGGGCAGTATTAGAAAAGCCATTACTTGGGCGGGGCTTGGTTAATATGGAGGGCGTGTTTATTGGGGATTCTCTTTATTTGTCAGTTCTTTACAGGGGTGGCATACTTGGTTCTATGTTGTTTTTCTTAGTTATTCTACGGATTCTAAGGCATAGTTTGCACCTGTTAAACAAAAGTTACCCAGAGGGTGCTATAGGTGCGGTTTGCTTACTTTGGACATTAGCGTCCCTTGCGGAGGGTTTAGGAAGTGGGGGTGCCTTCTATGTGCTACGCCTTCAGGAATGGTACTGGGCTGTGGTTGCCATGGCCATGAGCATTCTCGTTCCGAGTAGATCAGCAAATATTGGCAAGAGTGATGAAACACTTTCCTCGAAGGTGTCTGCAGGCTGACGGACACATCCTGAATGACTTATATCGCAGCCTTACTTTCTTGTTTGTCGTTTTGTTTATGAAGAATGAAAAGTTAGATACTATGTGTTCCTTTTCTCAGGTGGGAGGACATGTAGTTTCTTGAATTGAGGATTCTTACCGTTGTTTTTGATGTCTATTAAGTGAGGAGATCTTTTCTGTAATTTTGGGTAAGAGTTAGGCTTGGAACCGCTTTTTTTTGGCAAATTCAAACTTGCGTTTTATGGAGCTTGGGTGATATTATTTAATCGGATATTGTTGATTATACTGGTTTATATGGTGTTGAGGTAGAAAAGATGGATAGGAAAATTAAAGTTTTACATGTTATCCCGAACTTTGGTGCTGGTGGGGCCGAAAGGCTCGTACTCGATTTGATGGAGGAGATGGATCACGAGAAATTTGAAGTGGCTGC
>JAKOQC010000311.1 GCA_029778565.1 bacterium | reverse complement strand
GTAATCTCTGGGTTAGATTCGCTAACCACAGCGTACACGTAAGAGTTTATATTATACGTATTTCTAGCGACATCACCCGTATTGTATCCTGAGGCTGGTTTATTCGAATTTAACCAACTTACAAATTTTGATGATGTATCTAGATCGAAATTAGCCTCGTCTATCACAAAAGGTCCTGAATAAGGATAAATACTTGTCTCCCAAGTTTTAGGCTTAGCTGCCAGATAATAGTGATAAAATATATCTGGCGTAACAATTTTGCTGTCACCATAGAAATTGCCATCATATCCTGTAGTTTGTTTTTTTAACTCAAATAGTAAAAATTTATAACCATTTATCATGGATTTGTTGATAGCTTGATTGTTAGTATATGTGCCAATTAATGTTCCGTTAGACAAACTCTCACCTAGTTTTGTATCAACATAATTTTTAACGGCGAGAGCAGATGGTATTTGTGTATTAGTAGGTATCGTACCAATTGATGTTACTTTATCTAAATCTGACAAAGCACCATCTATAGTTGCTCTTGAAAGTATTTTAACTCCAGCAGTTGTGTATTTAGTAATTTTTGGTTGAGTATAATTATACACACTCTTAGCTGTAGGAATCTCCATATCAGTTGAAGTTGAACTGACTGACGTTACTTTTGTAAGCGAATTGACAATACCAGCAGTTGTGCTCTTAACGAGAATATCATTAGGTGAACCGCTTGGAATGATTGGTTGAGCATATGACTTAAGAAGTTTTGCAGTCGGAATCTGAGAATTAGTAGGTGTAACAGGCATTGTTGTCACTTTATCTAAGTCCGAGTATGTTCCATTTGTAGTACCTCTAGTCAGTATTTTAATTCCAGCAGCAGTATGCTTAGCGAGTTTTGCTTGAGCATAATCATAAACACCTTTTGCTGTTACAAGTTGATTAGTTGTAGATGTACTAGACACTGTATCGGTTTTACTTAAGTCACTATTTGTACTAATTGCAGTTTCAAATGTAAGTCTTTGAAGATTTGCAGCATGTGTTAT
>JAKOQC010000310.1 GCA_029778565.1 bacterium | reverse complement strand
CCTTCTGCATCGAAAGCACGTATACGAACGTAGTATAGTGTGTTTGCTATAACTGATAAATACACAGTTGTATCGATTGTAGTTACATAATGCCATTTTACTTGGTCTGTAGAATAAGCTATCTCATAGCCGATTACGTCTGTTTCTGTATTTGCATTAAACGAAACTTTTATAACGGATTCACTGTTTAATAACTCTGTACTAAGCGTTAACCCTGTAGGGGTATTTGGTACTTCACCATCCATAAAATCAGTTAAGTTCTGTAATTCTTGCAAATCTTCTTGTAGTCCAGGCAAAGTCACATTGTTTAACTCTTCTAAACTCTCACTCAATTGGTCTAATATTGCACTTTCTAAATCTTCATCGTATGCTGCTGCTGTAGTAGCGCTCACAATCAAGCTATATGCACTCTCGTTTTCGCTTGTATCAATAGCCAATACCCTGAAATAGTATGTGGTATTTGTAGTTCCACCGTATATAATATAGTTTGAATCGGTGTATATGGTATCTTCAACGGTAGTGAAATTGTCCAAAGATACCTCTACCTTGTATTTTGCAAGGTCTGATTCAGTATTCGCATTCCACTTCACGACTATTTTTTGAAATAGTGGTTCAATGGTCAATCCAGTAGGTGCTTCTGGCGGTATAGTATCTTTCGCTGATACAATACTTTCTACACTTGTCCATTCAGACTTATACCCTTCTGCGTCAAAAGCACGAACTTTCACATAGTATTGCTTATTTGCAATAACTGATAAATATACAATTATATCAGTCGAAGTTACATAATGCCACTTTATTTGACTTGTAGAATATGCTATCTCGTATCCAATTATGTTATTTTCTGTATTTTCGTTAAACTCAACTTTTATAACAGATTCACCGTTGAATAGCTCAGTTGAAAGCGTCAAGCCAGTTGGAATTTCTGGAGGTATAGGTTTTGCCGATATGATACTTTTTGCTTCTCCCCATTCTGATTTGTAACCTTCTGAATTATAAGCTCGCACCATAACATAATATAGCATATCTCCTGCCACTTGTATATACACATTTGTTTCTGAAACAACGTTGTATTGCCACGATATCCCGTCTTGTGAATATGCTATCTCATATCCAATTATATTACTTTCCGTATTTTCGTTAAACTCAACTTTTATAACAGATTTGTTGTTTATTAATTCAGTAGTAACCATCAGTCCCGTTGGAGGTTCGGGTATAGGTTTTGCCGATATGATACTTTTTGCTTCTGTCCAGGGAGACTTGAACCCTTCGGCATCAAAAGCACGTATCTTTACATAGTAGGTTGTATTCGCTATAACTTGAATATATACATTTGTTTCTGATACAGTATTATATAACCACGATACCCTATCTTGTGAATATGCAATTTCATAACCCAACAAATCCAATTCAGTATTAGGGCTAAATAGTATTTTTATCACAGATTTTCCGTCTATTACTTCTGTTTCAAGCATCAGTCCTGTAGGGGTATCAGGCGCTCTTCCATCCAAAAAGCTTGTGATACTTTGCTGCTCTTGCATATCAGTTTGTAGTTCAGTGATACTTCCTACTATCTCTTCTATTTGACTTTGGTTCGAGGATTCTGTGATAACCTCAACAGGAGTGCTTTTGTATATTTCTTTATTACTTATGTTGAATACGAT
>JAKOQC010000309.1 GCA_029778565.1 bacterium | reverse complement strand
GTCACGCTAAGGGCAGTACCTAACAACACAGGGCAGTTGGTCGCATTCCCTAACCCTGCAAAAGCAGGACAAACTGTTATGTTATCACAAAAACCAGCCAATTGCTATAACTTCGGTAGCTGGTCTTCGCCTGATGTGACTATCACAAACAACAGCTTTGTTATGCCAGCCAAGGATGTGACTGTAACTGCCAACTACACCGTAAGACAGTACACTGTATCTGTAGCCCCCAACAACCCATCCTACGGCACAGTCACAGGCTCTGGTACATACGACTGCGGCAGTACAGCAACATTAACTGCAGAACCTAATACTGGTTATACGTTTGTAGGTTGGTATGAGAGCGGTATTTCACTAACAGCCAGCACTGTGTACATATTCACAGTTAGTAGCACCCGGACCTTAGAAGCGCGATTCAAACAAGTAGAATATCACACTATCACAATCATAGAGACTACACAAACGGACTTCTCAAGTGGTACACTCGCTAATGTCACTGCAACGAACGGCAATATTACTTTAGATGGGCAAAATCAACCGAACGAAGAAATTATACAACAAAATACTCCATACATTCTTCCAGATGCGTTTTGGAATGGTTCAGAATATAAATATATAGTATTTGCGACAAGTACGCCTAATTTCACCGGAGGTAGTGGAGTTAGTATTATTAATAGAGGTAACCCCGCTCAAACTTCTAATGTGGGTAATTCTTACGAGATTACATCTTCTACACGTATAACAAGTATTACTGCAAATGGAGTTACATTGAGTAATTTCACATATCGGGAGGGAGATATTTTTTGGTATGGACCTTGGTGGTGGGACGCAGTAGAACAAACTATTCCATCTGGCTATGACATCGCATTTGCTATTGGACGCACTGAGAATTTAGGAACTAGTAGTTGGGTTGTTCAATTAGACGGAGTTGATACCGCGTTTTCCACAAATGTAGCTAATCACTATTTTAGAGCCCCAATTAATTCTAGTACTTCTCATAGTATTCTTGTAACATATATTGAAGGAAATTTAGGAATTCAATTCGCATACTGGGGATATGCCAAGGCTTATCCTTCTTCTGGTACACGCACATCTCCTACATATAATATTGTAACTGCAGGAACGGTAGAATCTGCTACAATCACTTGGACAGCTAATACACCTGTGGGCACTTCTGTAACTGTAGAGACGCGTGTATCACTGGATGGTGGTACTACATGGTCTGACTGGCAACAGTGTACAAACGGTGGCGCAGTACCGGGGTTACCAAAGGGCACAAACTTAGCTAATGCACGTATACAACTACGACAGACATTGAGCACAACCAATAGTGCAGTAACACCGCAACTACAAGATGTGAGAATACAAATAGTATCAACAGCGACGGGGGGGGATTAGAGTCGATGTCAAGCAGATACCGTAGAACTTTTACATTAGTAGAGTTATTAGTCGTATGTGTTATTTTAGGAGTTGTTGTTGTAATCGCGGTGCCTCGTTTTATGAACTTTTATGCTTCTTATAGGCTGAAAGTATTTGATTCTAATATCAAAGAAATCAAAACAGCGTTAGAGAATTACAAGATAGAAAGTGGCATTAATGCTGTTTCTTTTTATCCACC
>JAKOQC010000308.1 GCA_029778565.1 bacterium | reverse complement strand
GTGCTGCATAGTGTTTATATATCCGGTGAAGTATGACCAAGTATAGGGGGTATCGTCCTTTTCAATACCAATCAATACCCTAATCTTCCTACGGAATGAGAAGTAGTCGGAATACGGACTACCTGACAACGGGTGATATTTAGCTTCGTTATCATTCACATTTAAGTTTAAAGAAGAGCTTACTACACCGTCGACAGCACTACCTTGGAAATCAATAGTGATACCAGTTACTCCGTCTACATCTTGCCATCCATTTTTGTATATCTGCACTTTATAAAAGGGCGTAACAACTTCCCTTTCGAAGTCTTCTTCCAATAATGGTGTAGGATTTAATTCAGAACCTCTTAGGTCTTTCATACCTCTCGTAGCTCCCAGTCGCATTGATAGAGTTGTCTTTGTCCCTTTAGTCTGGTAAACTTAGGTCCTATATATGAAACCACAGTATAACTTTTATTATCTAATGTCACACTAAGGGTAGTTGAAGATAGGGCTAACTCTTCTATCGTTTCTTTAGTTGTATCATCAATACCGTAGAACAACAGGCGAATATTTTTCTTAATCTTATCGAACTTGAGATAACGTCTATCCCCAGACAACAACGTTTCCTCTTTTGTTCCTGTGATTTCGTCTATAGTAAAGTCGGTGGGGTCGGGTAAAACTTCACTATTGATAATCATTGAACCAAAGTCACCCCTCTTCTACGAGCTTCTCTTTCGAACTCATTCCACAAGTCAGCACCATCAACACCGCCTGTCGTGTTAACATTTATCTCTATATCACCGAATGCTATCGTGTTTGCTTCGTTTTTCGGTATCACATATTCGCCGGCGTGTAACAAAGCCAGACCAGTATAGGGGACGTATCCACCAGTTTGGTATTCTGGAATTCTGCCACTAAATGTTTTCCTTGCTGGAGCGGTAGATTCGTATGGATTGTATTGTTGAATTTGCGGATAAATTTCAACCATAACAGGAATAACATAGTCTTGCCACGTTGCAATATACTCCTCTATTCCTGCTTTTAACCCTTCCAATTCTCCAGTTT
>JAKOQC010000307.1 GCA_029778565.1 bacterium | reverse complement strand
ACAAGAGGTTTTACAGATAACGACCTACAAAATGCATATAGAAGATATACGCAAGTTTACTCCTTACTAAGTAGGAATACTACTCCAGGAGTAATTGATTGGGCAGACTTTGAATATCTTTATCCAAATCTGAAAGGATTGTTTACACCTCAGGTAGATCCTAATAAAGTCATTACTAAGACAGAAAAGGTCCGGGATTACCTGCAATTTAACGAATGGATCCGGGATCAGAGAGTACCGGTCTGGCAAAAACTGCTTGTTATTGCCGGTATTCCTATGGCTATTGCAGGAGTTGTGCTTGCTGCCCTTGGAGGTGAGCAAGGAGCAATTCCTGGATTGGTATTGGCAGCTCTGGGTCTTGGAGGTGCCGCCGCGACATATTTTGCAACACGGAATATACCTCTAGAACGGACAGTTCATATAACGCCTCCTCACGACAGGAAAATGACACCTGAAGAACTCTTTGGTAAGGAAAAAGGCGTTACCTTGGAGCCTGAACCCCTATTTAACCCAGAAGACCATCCTGTTTCTCCACTCCAGTGGGAACCTGAGACATGGCGTACTGCCGCATTTGCACACGTGAATAGACTTCCCAATACCGATATTAGAAATGTCGCTATGGCGACGTTCGCACGTCTAGAGGCACTTCGAGATGTCTATAAGATATATCAAATCGAAGCAACAGACCCGAACCTTTCTAAAACCATTGAGGGTCTCATTAATGAAGCATTCACAACACAAAAGGATGCGCCGGGATATGCAGAGTATATAAAGCGGTTAGATTCCGTAATTGAAGTGATAAATAAAGATGAAAGTATCGAGAGGGATTTTCCCGGTATTGCAGCTTTTACTGCGCTGAATTACCTTCCTACAAGACGAGACGAAGAACTACATGATGCAGTTAGGGCCTGTGTAAGTCAAATACTTGTAGCTGACGCGGCGGATCAGAGCACTTTTATTCAACAATTGATTTCTGGCTCTAATCCTGCGTTATATGGGAATTCCGTCACCCCGATAGTTGACGCCCTTGCGCAAGATGAAGTAATACGTTCTAGGGTAGCGTTAGAAGCAGATCCTACAAATACAAATTCCCAAGTATATCAAAATAAATTCTATCATTCAAATCAAACGCGTCATTTCGAAGTCCGACATAATTTACACGAATTAACAAGTCTCGCTCTAAGAACAAGTAAAGAAGAGGGTCCACGTCTTTCACCTGCTAATCAATTATTCCTAATAAGATTCCTTACAGATAATATAAGTGCTGGTGCAACGGACAAAAAATATGGAATTGTGGAATTGGCCCAGGCGATTGATGGCGAAGAATATCCTGTTCGTGTGGATTCGCTCCAGAAAATCGAGCTTACTTTGTCTGCATTGCGCGCCGCAGAGAAGGCGCACGGAGCAAGATACCAATACCAACTCATCCCGCTATATATCGCAGAAGTGGCAAGATCAAATCGTGAAGTGCAACAATATCTTATGGAAATTTTGAGATTGTATATAGGCGATGAAGTGGACGCTAAACGGGGCAAACTTCTATCATTACTATCTTCTAACGCATATGCATTTACATTGTTTACACTATACTTCGGACATCCACAGAATGCGACAAATGCTAGTTACAGAGATTGGGTCGGCTATTTCGCACGCACCCCTCCACACTTGGCTACCCTGGGGGCAAAAGCCATTCCTTATTTGTTCCCAGACAATAATTCTATAGGCAGATTCCGTTGGCTCGTTGATTATCTTGAAAATACTCTAGAATTACCTTCAATGTGATTTTTCTAGATGACCCGAGGTTCAAGAAATACCTCAGCTTCTGCTTCTAGTGATGGTACCGCAGCAAGTTTAGCTACTTGGTGCGAAGATAAATTTT
>JAKOQC010000306.1 GCA_029778565.1 bacterium | reverse complement strand
TATTCTTCTTTCTTCTAGACTTACAACATGTTTACATTGTGCTTGATAACTCCAAAGAGCTGAGCATTAAAGATACTTTCTAGCAGTAATGAATCAAATATAGTAAGTAAGGAGAAAGGTATTATGATCATTACTATAATTAATGATACCTTTGGGATAAACAATAATGGAACAACCATATCAGCTATGCGTTTTTCAAAAGCTCTGGTTGAAAGAGGGCACACAGTTCGTATAGTAACCTGCGGAGATCCTGATAAAAGCGGTATTGATGATGAACATGGCTATGAGTTATACTATGTTCCAGAGCTGGTGATACCCATAGCCAGTAGATTAGCTCATAAGCAAAATACCTTATTTGCTAAACCGGTTAAGTCTGTATTAGAAAAAGCCATTAAAGGGGCGGATATAGTCCATATTTACCAGCCTTGGTTTTTAGGTTCTCAGGCAGAAAAGATAGCAAGAAAGTTGGGTGTTCCATGCATAGCTGCCTTTCACATTCAGCCGGAAAACATAACTTATAACATAGGGCTTGGATGGTTGCCCTTTTTAGGTCATTTAGTTTATTATTTGTTGTATCTGTTTTTTTATCGCCGTTTTTCACATATTCATTGTCCTTCAAAATTCATTGCAGCCCAGCTTCGTTCTCATGGTTATCGAGCTCAGCTACATGTTATATCCAACGGTGTAGATCCGGATTTTCAGCCTGCTACCGACAGAAATAAAGATAAAAATAATTTATTTAAAATACTGATGATAGGAAGGTTATCCCCGGAAAAAAAGCAAGATGTTTTGATTAAAGCAGTTGAAAAATCTTCTTATGAGAAACGGATTCAACTCTATTTTGCAGGTCAGGGTCCTAAAGAAGGGAAACTGCGTCGAATGGGTGAAAGACTTACAAACCCTCCCATATTCGGTTATTATAATAAAGAGGAATTGATTGAGCTGATACGAAGCTGTGACTTATATGTGCATACCTCGGATATCGAAATAGAAGGCATATCTTGCATAGAGGCATTTTCATGCGGACTGGTCCCGGTTATTTCAGATAGTAAGCTAAGTGCGACAAAACAGTTTGCGCTAGGTCCCATGAACCTGTTCAGGGCGGGTGATGCTTCACATTTGGCAGAGAGAATAGATGCATGGATTGAGAATTCAGAAAGTTTAACTGAAGTTGGCAATATATATGCCGAGTATGCAAAAAACTATTCTCTAAAAAACAGCATTAGGGAGATAGAAAAAGTATATAAACTAGCCACTAAAGAAGAAAAATCTTCACAATCCTATATTTGGAAGGGCACATATCGTTTGTTCTCATTTATATTTTATTATCTTATTGCCATTCCTCTTATATTTTTATGGACTCGTATTGTATTAGGTGTTAGGGTTGTAGGTAAGAAACGATTACGCAATCTTGATGGTGCAATAACAGTATGCAATCATGTTCATCTGCTTGACAGTGCCCTTGTAGGAATTGCATTATTCCCTCGTAAGCTGATATTTCCTACATTGGAGAAAAATACAGAGACTTTTTGGCTTGGGAATCTTGTTAAACTGCTGGGAGGCATTGCCATTCCGGGGAATATAAGCGAACTTAAACAATTTTTAGCTGAGATGGAATATCTCCTTATGAAAGGGAGAGTTGTACATTTTTTCCCTGAAGGAGAGCTTAAACCATACAATACTGATTTGCGTAATTTTAAAAGGGGTGCATTTTATCTTGCGGCACAAGCCCGTGTCCCTATTATTCCTATAACTATAGCATTCAAACAACCAAAAGGTATTGCCAAATTATATAGAAGGAAACCTACTATGGTAGTACATGTTGGGGAGCCGGTTCAACCAGTTTCAATAGATGTGAGAACTGATCAACGTATCCGTACAAGGATAATTCATACACAAATGAATGATATTTTAAAAAAAGTAGCATCTAACAAATAGAAGGTTGAGCCAGTAACTCACAAGTCAATTGATAAGAATATTCATAAGTAGGGTACGGGGATGAGACCTATTATGTACGTGAATTTATTAAGTCCATGAAAAAAGGACGTCTCTCTCTGGCATAAACAATAGTAGTCTTTTCTACTAAAATACCAGAGATGAGACGTCCTTCACTTATAATGCTTAAATTTATAATTATAGTTTAATCTCGTCAATAGGTTCTGCAAATGGTCCTGGAAGAACTTCAACACCGCGATGATTACCAAAGTAGTCAGTATCAAAGCGTATTGGTGTTCCATCTGGATTTTCAAAGGGTTGTTCCGGTTCGAATGCTTTACCCAATACTTGGGTATTGATCATCCGAGCGTTGAAGTCTTTAATATAGTCATATATATTTGTTTTTAGATAATATTGACCATCTTTTTCCACTAATTCAACCTTAAGCTCCTGATCAGCTTTTTCAACCGATAAGTATTTTTCTTCTTTTTTCCATGGTTTGGCACCGTTTAGATATACATTTCCTTCGCTCCAGATTGGCAAATGACCAAAATGAACAGGCTCTAAAGCTACCATATTTGGATACTTGGAAAAATCAAACTGTGAAATCCATTCATCATAAGTTGGATATTCATCGAAAACGTGAGTACCCACTTCTCTGTTTTCACGGTAAGTCTTTTCTGGATCATGATCATTAGGGATCACATAATCTTCAGACGGCCACTTCTGAATAAATATATTGTTGTAGAAGCGGTTGTCGCCGTGAAGGATGGTCATCCAGCCCATTACTTCGGTACGGTGTGGTATGTGGTATGGTGTGTAACGCCAAGAGGTTCCACCGCCAACGGATGTAAATGAACCACAGATGAGATTGTGCACCAAAGCCACACCTTGTGTCGCGCAGCGGAGGCTGACATCTGAGAGCAGGATATTGTTATCAATCAGAGTTGGTCCATGGCTGACTTCTACAAATATATCCTGAGAATTCATGCCGCCTTTAAGTATCTTGGCATATGGTGGTCTCTGGTTATCATGAAGTAGATTTTGAGTAATGCGTGTACCCTGGGCTTGCCAGTCGCACCATATTCCCATAGTACAATGGTGGATATGGTTACGACGAATAATTACATCAATGGCAGCATGCAATTTTATTCCAGCAACTTCTGCTCCGCCAAGTTCCTGCATATTATTTATGTGGTGGATATGGTTGTCCTCAATGATACTAAACACGGCACCCATTCGGCCAATGATACCACCCTGTTCACAATGGTGGATATTGCAGCGGCGAACTATATGACTGCCGATATTTTCTTTTAGCCAACCATGATATTGACCGCGGCAAATGGCATCGCGTTCCATCTGAGTTGGGCTCTTTACGTGCTTATTTGTGAAATAATGCTCATTGTCAGGGTCATAATATTTGCCCAAGGAGATACCAGCGCACTTGCTGTTTGAAATTTCGCAATCTTCTATGATCCAGCCTTTGCTCCAGTGAGGACCTATCGCACCATCCTGAAAAGCTGCAGGAGGTGCCCAGGTTGTAGCAGCTTTATCGATTTTGAATCCTCTAACTGTAATATAATTGACACCTGTTTTAGATGGCATAAAGCATCTGCGGCGCACATTAATTTCTACATTTTCTTCATTTGGATTTAACCCCTGGAAATTAGCATAAATGATTGTTTCATCATTGTCTGGATCCTGTTCGGTATACCACTTATAAATAGATTGTTCCGGTTCCCAGCTGCATTCATAAACTTCGCCTTTGATACATTCTTCTAAAGTTTTGGCTTCATACATGGCCTTGTCATTTAAATAAACACATCCGGTGTGCCTAATTGGCTCAGCAAAATACCAATCACCATATACTAGAGTTGTGTAAGGGTTGTAATCGCCAAAAAAGCTATTTGGGATACGGCATACCCAGACATTACCTTCGTAATGCTCCCAAGTTTTTACCTGTTCTGCACCAGTAATCACAGCACCAAGGGGAGTAGTACTAATATAAGTGATACGGGCATCTTCAGTACCGGAATTAACTGGATCTACATATTCTCGATAAATTCCTGGGGCTACCAATATCTCATCACCAGGGAGAGCTATTTTCGCAGCATCGCTAATACGCTTAAATGGTCTTTCCTTGGAACCGTCGCCGTCTTTAACAGCATTTACATCTACATAGTATTTCATGATAGTACCTCCTCGTGTCATATGTCGCTCTGTAAACTTAAATGAAAATTGAGGACTTCATCCCTTTGTGGTACAATGTTTTTGCCCAAAAAACTATACCTCCCAGAAAGGATGAAGTCCTCATGCAAAAAATTGTACCAATAAGGTGTCCAAAATGCAATAATAAAGATTCTTTTTATCGCTACGGCAAAGATAAAGATGGCTATCAAAAATACCTTTGCCGAAAATGCAACCACCAATTTGCTCCTGATAGGCCAGTATCTAAAAGAACACCAAAATATCCACGTTGTCCTGTTTGCGGTAAAGCAACATTTCTTCATCATGACTATGAGTATTACTCTAATTATCGCTGTTGCGACAAAAAGTGTAATCACTCTATGTTTGCTTATAAGCCAACTAACATACCTCCAGCTTCTATGTCTAAACTTACTGGTAAAGTTGATTTTAAGCGGATGCGTTATCCCGTCCATATAATTATTACTGCTCTATCCATGTTCTATCTTGGCAAAAACTCTTTCAGAAATATTGCTTTAATCCTTAGGACTGTTTATAATATTAAGGTTTCGCATACTACAATTAGTAATTGGTGTAAAAAGTTTGCTCCTCTTTTCAATAATATTTCTTTGGAGCTTATTCCAATGTTAGATTTTAATTCAGATGAATGGCATGCTGATGAAACTGTTGTTAAAATCTCCGGTAAAAAATATTACATTTGGTTCATTATGGATTCGGAGACCCGCTTTGTGTTAGGTTTTCATTTATCACCTTACAGAAACTCAGTGCAAGCTTTCTCTTTACTTAATTCGGTTAAAGATTTAGGTACTACCAGGGCTATTGTAAGTGATCGCTACAGCGCATATAAAGTACCTGTTAAAGCTATATTAGGTGATTCGGTTACCCACATTCGGGTTGAAAGCTTTAAAGATGATATTTCTAATAATTTAATAGAATCTTTCCATCATCAGTTTAAAGCTTGGTACAACACCAAACAGGGTTTTAATTCATTTGAATCAGCGAATAACTTAATCAGCATGTTTTTATTTTTCTATAATTTTGTCAGACCCCATTCATCTCTTAATGGTTTAACACCAGCTCAAGTTGCTGGATTAAATCTAACTGCTAAAGAGAAGAAAAAGTATCTTCTTGT
>JAKOQC010000305.1 GCA_029778565.1 bacterium | reverse complement strand
TTTTATGGGCTGGCTAGACCATTTTTGGTTATGTTCTTGTTTAGTAACGCTAGTTTACCGCTATATACAGTGGAGTCTATTATTTGGGTGTTCATGTATTTAAACATTCCTATTGCTTTGCTTAGTATTGGTCAATCATTAGGTCTGGATCTTGCCGAGAGGATAACTATTGTAGGGTATTCTTCTCCTTGGCGAACCCCAATATCCGGTCTTTTGTTAAGTACTGGGCGTATTCTAAGGAGTACTGGCGTTTTAGAATCTCCTGTATACAACGGTGTCTATTTCACATTAGTTCTGTGTGCTGCGAGCGTTTTACTCATGCAGCCAGCACCTAAGGGTTTCAAAAGGTGGTTTTTATACGGGAATATTGGGCTTGCATTTTTGGCTGGGCTTTCTACTCTGACATCGACTTTTCTTATGGGCAGTCTCATAACCATTTTTCTTGTAACGGCAACATTTGTTAAAACTAAACGTTATAACGCGTATTTAGCCTATGTGATGGGCATATGCATTGTGTTTCTTTTTACAACTGGGGTTGTTGGTGAATTTTTTGCGGATCCTCTCATTTCTTCTGAGCTGGCTTACCAGGTAAAAGACACTTTTTCAAGTAGAGTATTCGTCACGCGCTATGATGTAGAAGAGGGCCTGCTAACAAACACTGTAAGGGCCATATTGATTCGGCCATTACTTGGGTGGGGCTTGGTTAATATGCAAGACGTATTCATTGGGGATTCTGTGTACGTGACAGTTCTCTATAGGGCAGGCATACTTGGTTCTCTCTTGCTTTTCTTAGTTATTCTACGGATTCTAAGGCATAGTTTGCACCTGTTAAACAAAACTTTCCCAGACGCTGTTATAGGTGCGGTTTCCTTGCTGTGGACATTAATTTCCCTTGCAGAGGGTTTAGGAAGTGGCGGTGCTTTTTATGTGCTACGCCTTCAGGAATGGTACTGGGCTGTGGTTGCGATAGCCATGAGTATTCCCGTTTTGAGTAGGCCAGCAAATTTGTGTAAGAATGATGAAACACTTTCCACGGAGGTATCTGCGGTTGGAGAGACGCACCCTGGGTAACTTATAGCGCAGTCTTACTTCTACATTGTCGTTTTGTTTATGCGAATGACAGGTTAGAGAGTATGGTCTCTCTTCTCAGATGGCAGGAGCATATGTAGTTTTTTGAGTTAAAAATTCTCACAGTTATTTTTGATGTCTATTAAGTGAAGAGATGTTCTTTGTAGTTTTGGGCAGAAGTTAAGCTTAGAAACGGCCTCCTTAGCATGTGTGAACTTGCCTTTTATGCAACTTAGGTGATATCATTTAATAGATACGATGTTGCAGGGTATAGTAGTTCGTGTAGTTGAGCTCTTTGTCTTGATCACAGTAAAGGTTGACTCCTAGAAAGATGCTGGATACGAGGTCGCCGTAAGTTAGCGTTTTGCGAATAATTTCAGAAAGTCAACTAGTAGTAAAAAAACTTCGTTGATGGAAGGCAGTATGAGCATGTGATAAACACACCAAGGCACTGAGGAATAGAAGAGATGGGCAGGAAAAT
>JAKOQC010000034.1 GCA_029778565.1 bacterium | reverse complement strand
CAAAAAGAAGGTTTAGTCCAGGGAATAGGCGCTGGCAAATACGCGCCAAACAAAACAATAAGCTATGCAGAATACATTACAGTTTTAGTAAGAGTATTGGGATTGGATGTAACAGACGAACTCAAAGGGAATCACTGGGCCAGCCAGTATATGCACGCAGCCGTTAAAGCGGGAATCTTAACGCAAGAAGAGCTGATAGATTTAAACTACGACAAGGGAATAACAAGGCAGGACATGATTAAATACACCTGCAAAGCGCTAGGTGTAAAGCCCATAACAACCACAGAAACTATTTTTAATGATCTAAAAGACAAAAATGATGAAGAGGTAGGCCTCATCAATACTGCGTTTGAAGAATACTTAACCGAAGGGGTAGGCAGAACACCTGAAGGATTAAGAATCTTTGGATATGATAGGCAATCAAATAGAGCGGAACTTGCAACAATGGCATTGAGGATAAAAGCGTATAAAGAGGACCCTGTAGAATATAAAAAGGAAAGAGCGGCAGCTAGAGAGGCGGCGGATAGGGAATGGGAACAAAAGTATGGAGCGCAAATTAAATGGGAGCAATTGAAGAAAACTGGAATAACGTCAGAAGACCAAATAACACCTGAAATTGTAGATATTTTGAGAGAAAAGGCGGTTGGGGGTTATAAAAGTGATGATTGGAAAATATTGGATGATAAAGACTTTGAGGGATATAAGAAAGCTATTATAGATGATTTGAAAAATGTAGAAAAATTGGGAAGCGTACCAGTAGTAATTAGTAAATACTTATTTTATGAAACAAAAGACGAATTTAAGATAAAGACTTTTTTTGTTATCGTTAACGGAAGGGAATCTTGGATAGTTAGTGTTGGAAAATCTGGTAACAAATATAAAGTGCGTGATGCGGGAGTATTAATAAAGGATATATTTTCGTAGGGGTGGGAAATTTAATGGCTAAAAAGAGGATAGTAGCTATAATCTTAGTTTGTATGATGTGTTTTATTAATTGTTATACGCATGCATATAATGACCCTAATATATTATATATGAATGACGGCATACGAATAGATTATAGACGGCCTGGAGAATTGGAGGATGGAAGATATAGAGCAGACATAGAACGCAGCGGAGGAGAAGACGACAAAGAACATCTAGATAGCGTTACAGTATTCGACCAATCCAAATACGCTCCAAAAATAGAAGGCGGTTTATACTATAGAACAGTCGGATACCACTTTGCACTATTAGACGGTGACCTCATACCAGTTCAAGAGGATGGTATAATCCTAGAGAGTGAGACTGGGAAGACTGTTAGTGAACTTTGAAGATAACCAAGTAAACATAGGACTAGGATGTAATTAATATTTTTAGATACTTAATTGACCCTTTGCCAGATTTGCTAGTGAGAAAGATTCTTCACAATGTTTAGAGATAAAGACTTGCCGACATTAGCGTCATATAAAGAACCATCAAATCATCCATATTACATCTTAGACTAAAATATAAAAAAACGCCCCAAGATGTGAGACATACAACTGGGGCTT
>JAKOQC010000304.1 GCA_029778565.1 bacterium | reverse complement strand
TTTTACCATTTGCCCGGTTTCAGGTGAAATAATTATACCAATATCGGTAATGCCCGCTTCGATGATCTGGTTGAGCACAAAAAACAAGATAGGCCGGTTGGCAACCGGAATAAGTTGTTTAGCTGTGGTGTAAGTTAAAGGCCGAAGACGAGTTCCCTTTCCACCCGAAAGTACCAGAGCTTTCATAACTATGCCCTCCTATATTTACACCTCTCTAGTTCTCACCCGGCGCTGCAGAACACGATGAGGGTAATCCTTTTTACCATATCCTCATTTTAGCAAAGGATATAAAACGTAGATAGCCACTATTTTGAATCATCATTACCGCTATGCAGATATTTCGATTTTAAGCAACTAAGCAACAGGCCGAATCTTGCGCTGCTTGCACTTTACTTTCTATTTTAGTCAATTAGTTATGATTAATCCTCATTCATCAAAAATAACAAACCTATGCCGTATCCTCCCTGACTCCAATCTTTCACTATTTCCTTACTCTTATACCGGTCTCTTATCTCCCTCCAAAACGTTGGAACTCCTCCAACGTTTTCAACTGGTCCAGGAACAATATCGTGAAAGGCTATTACTCTCTCTCTCTACAAGGTTGCTATACATTTCGAAATCCCTCTTAACCCCCTCATACGTATGGTCACCATCTATAAACAGAAAATCAACTTCTCTACCATCCAAAATAGATTCAACTTCTTTTAAGGTTTCTGTTTTATGCGAATCAGCTCTAAGTAAATAAAGTTTTTGACCCGGCAGAGCAAATGATTTATATAAAACTTCTTTCCATTTAGGATAACCTCCGCCAAATCTGCCGCCAGGTAAATCAACGCTAATAATAGTTGCGTTTTTATGGACTACGCGAGATAAAAGAAAAAGAGTTCCACCATTTGCAGTTCCTATCTCTAAAATTGTCTTGGGTTTCATTCCATCAACAATATTTAGAAGCTCCAATATTTCACTTTGGACTTGCATTGGCCTAATTAATCCTCCGCATCCATTGAATGCAAAATCAAGTGCTTCAGCCAAAGTATAATTCCGATTTAAAAGTTCAATTTTGAGTAAGAAATAAGGAAGAACAAAAAAACTTAGCTTTTTCACCATATAAGCTGATGATTTCCTTATAAATGGCTTTATACCTTCTTCTCTTAGGATTTCGATTCCTCTACACATAATATTTCTCCTTGCCCTTAAATTGTCTTCTTGGAATTCTGCCATAGTTTCACCGCCCTAAGAATTACGCCTTTATCCACAGCATTCCACAGCATCCATGCCTTTTACCCATGTAAACCAGGCAAATAAGCCAACAAGTGCTAGGAGAGGAGTAAGTTGTGCAAATATAGAAAGAAACCCCAAAAGGCTCTTTAAAACATAAGCTGTGGCTATAAGTAGTAAAATGGTAAACCCGGTAAGTATTACACCATCTATTGATAATAAGCGCAGGGAAAGTCTATATAATTCGAAAGTAGCGCCAAAAAGCAAAAGAGCAGCAAGAGTTACGCGTACAGTCCATGCTGCCGCCGCACCAGTGATACCCCACTGGCTTATAAAAAAGCAAACGATAGCAATATAAACGGGAAGCTCAAATAAGCTAAACTTAGCCGGAATATCAGGCCGACCTATTCCTTGAAGAAATGCGAAAGGTGTCTGAGCAAAAGAGTTAATCAATACGCCTAAACCAAGTATCTGTAATACAGATGTGCTCCTCGTTACAAAATCAGCACCTAACCATATCTGAAGAATGCCTTCGGCAAATACCTCCACTAAAATGATGATAGACCCCATAACTAATAGAACATATTTTAAGGAACGAGCAAAGAGGGTGCGAAGCTTTTCCTTATCCTTGATACCTTCAAGAATACTAAAAACTGGAACTAACGTCATACTTAAACTAGCAGGTATAACCCAAAGGCGGGTCACAGCTTCATAAGGAGCTGAATAATAAGCAACCGAGCTCATTGGCAAAAGGGAACCAATAAGAAAACGTTCCAAATAGATCAAAATCGGGCCTATAATACTTGCTACCATTACCCAGATCCTCCAAAAGAAAAAAGTCGAGGAAATAGTTTAAAGGAATTAGAGTATTTTTTTAGCTCAGGATGCAGACGAAAATTCAATATCACGAGAGCAACCAATGCGCCAAGCCTGGCTAATAAGATTAAAGCCACAGTCCCTGGCAGATTAAACCCTAAAAATAACCCAACCAAAGGAAGAAAATAAGTAAGTGAGCTAGTCGGAATTTGTACCGCATTGACCAGATCAAATCGCTGTGAGGCCCCCATGACCCACTGAAAAGAGCCAGATACCAAGACTACTGGAACAGAGAGAGCAAGGAGATGAGATGTTGTCCTAGCTTCATCCATCACTTCCAAAGGAATGTTCAAAATTCGCTCTACTAAGAGAGGAGTAACGCCGGCTAGAACAAGCCCACCAGCAATGCCCATTATTGTCTGAATTGTGATCGAAGTCCAAACCAGAGACGGAACCTCTTTTTCATTACCCTTGCCCAAAGACTCAGCTACAAACTTTGTACTGGCTCGTACCAAACCCAGATCAAAGATGGCAAAATAGCCTAAAACTACCCACGCTAATGAAAGAAGACCAAAACGGTCAGTTCCCAAGCCCCGGATTACAAAAGGCATAGTTACTATTCCAACAAAAAGGGGCAATATCTGACCAATGAAATTAAATAGGGCATTACGAGCTAAGAGAGCCCCAGAAACATCAAGAGCAGCAATATTTGACATATTACTTTTTTTGAGTACTTCTATCACTCGGTAATTCTCTCCCTTTTCATCGCTCTACCTTCTCTATACCCCTTCATAGCTAAGGCCTTCTTCTTTAACAAGAATATTTATAATTATAAACGAACAATCCCATAAGGATATATGTTGGTCAAGTCTTTTCTTTTCTTCTGTCCCGCTCATGCCTCACCTTCGGAGGTGGCGTCTTAAAATCCTTCAGTCTCTTGCACACGTCATCTGTTTCCTCTTCACCCCTTACTTTCAACAACTTCTCCTTCCAATCCTCCTCGTTATCCCTCAATTTGTACTCATACTGCACTTCCCTTGCAAGTCTAAGATCCTTAACAGGAACGCTAACAGGGATAGCAAGTCCCTTCTGCGAACCACGGACCCTGAAAATCTCCTTGCGATACTCATGCTTAGGAGTCCAAACTGTCGTTCCGCCGTACATCCCGTGATTTACTGTAATCGCATTAGCATATAACTCATAACCCTTTGCCCAAGTAACTTGCTCGTAAAGGTCGGTCAAGTCCTAAATTGTGTGTAAATTTACCTCGGTCAAAATGGTCACCTACATGATTCTTGTAACCTTGGTGTTATCGCTGACATTGTTGTTCTTGCGCCAGGATAAATACTCCTCCATGTCAAGATATTTTCTACCGCTGGCCCATTTTTCATCCTGTTCCATGAGCAAAGCTCCCAGCAGCCGGATGACGGATTGTC
>JAKOQC010000303.1 GCA_029778565.1 bacterium | reverse complement strand
TGCTTCATGCATTTCGGCTAATGTACGTAAGTGCAATGTTCCATCATCAACCAGTTTGTTTGTGTTAGTGCGAATGTATGTTAGTGTGTTGCGTATTTTGCAGTCTTCTTTATCACGATAATGCACATCATTCGTAACAACCAATGGTATACCTGTTCGCTTGTGTATTTCTAAAATACCTTGTATTACTCTGGCTTCCTGCTCAATACCATGATACATCAATTCTAAGTAATAATTGCCCTTGCCAAATATATCCTGCATGCGCACAGCATACTCTACTGCTTCATCTATATTGTCCTGTAGAATAGACCTAGATAACAAACCATATATACAAGCAGAAGTCGCCATAAGCCCATCATGATGTTGTTCTAACATCGCCCAATCTATCCTAGGAGTATAGTAAAAACCTTCTAGATTCGCACGTGTCATAAGCCTATTGAGATTGTAGTAGCCTGTAGCGTTTTTCGCTAGCAATATAAGATGCATATTATCACGCTGCGTCTTTTGGTTTGCATCATGTACAAAATACGCTTCTACACCGATAATCGGCTTAATACCTTGCGAAACACAAGCCTTATAAAAATCTACTACGCCATACAAATTACCGTGGTCAGTAATTGCAAGAGCTGGCATACCAAGCTCCCGAGCTCTTGCCACTAGCTTTTCTGGTTTAGTAGAACCATCTAACATCGAATATCCAGTATGCACATGTAGATGTACAAAGTTGTTCGGAGCCATATTATTCTAAACCCCACACAAATTCAGTTTTTGTCATATTTCCCCTCCAATATTATTATAACATAGTCTAGCGGAGAATGCTCATCCGTTTGTTAGTTTAGTTCCTGCGCTATATCTTCCTTCAACATCTGTCTATGCTTACTTAGGGTCCTGAATGTATCCAGCGCATCTTTGGTTTTACCATTAGTAACAATATATTGTTGTGGCATACTACGAATATGAATATCTAGTCCATGCTCTTTAAACAAATCATTAACAATATCACCGAGATCGTTAAGGATTAGTAGATACGCTGCATGTTCAGTAAGACCTCGTTTGGCATAGTATGTAGTTAGTTTATTGACTGCTGTTCTAATTCTGTCATCTGGAAAAACGAATTCATCACCAACATCTGTGGGGTCTTGTTCTTGGGTTGGTATAAGCCTATCATTGGCAGCGCTGAGCGCTGCAGTTGTATAGTTTAGCACATTTTTTATCAAATCTTCTCGTATGTTATTCGGTAACTTCCGCAGCACCATATATTCGTTGGGGTGCTTATCCATTATTGCAGGGACTTCTCTAGTCACTCTATATCTCATATCATCAACCTTACTCCTAAT
>JAKOQC010000302.1 GCA_029778565.1 bacterium | reverse complement strand
TATACTACCGTTCCTTGTGCATGGGCACCGGTTTCCTTAGTTACTTCTATGGCTTTTTTTAGATTTCTTATATCGTTTAGTGCATCAAAAATTCGAATGATATCTATCCCATTTTCTACTGATTTCTTCACAAACAATTCAACTACATCATCTGCATAGTGATGATATCCCAAGAGGTTTTGACCCCTTAGCAACATTTGTAATGGTGTATTTTTAACTCTTCCCTTGATTTTCCGAAGCCTTTCCCAGGGGTCTTCGTTTAAGAAACGGATGCAGCTGTCAAAGGTAGCGCCACCCCACATTTCCAGTGAGTGGTAACCGACTTTATCGAGCTTTTCAGCAATAGGTAGCATCTCATCTGTTTTCATACGCGTAGCTATCAGTGACTGGTGGGCATCACGTAAAATTGTATCAGTTATTCCTACTTTTCTATGCTGCAATTTCATTCTCCTTTCCAAATAAGTTATTGCATTGGGAACAACACATCATTAGATAAAATAAGCTTTGTTTAGCCGCCATACATAGACAGCAACATACCTGCTACTATGGCAGAGCCTATTACTCCTGCTACATTAGGTCCCATAGCATGCATAAGAATAAAGTTGCCGGGTTTTTCTTCTTGGGCTACTACTTGAGATACTCTAGCTGCCATTGGCACTGCCGAGACACCGGCAGAACCTATTAAGGGGTTTACTTTGCCTTTGGTTAAAACGTACATTATTTTACCAAACAAAACTCCGGTAGCTGTTCCGACGGCAAAAGCCGCAAGACCCAATATTAGTATTTTAATGGTTCCCCATTGCAGGAAGTTCTCTGCGCTGGCAGTCGCTCCAACCGTTGTTCCTAGCATTATGGTTACTATATTAATGAGTTCATTTTGAGCTGTTTTGGATAACCTGTCTACAACCCCACATTCCCTAAAAAGATTACCTAACATAAGGCAACCAATCAATGCGGTAGCATCTGGCACTAAGAAACTTGCAAGCACCGTTACTATTATAGGAAAAATTATTTTTTCCGTCTTAGATACCGGTCGCAATTGTTCCATGGTTACCTGTCGTTCTTTTTTAGTTGTAAGTGCTCGCATTATTGGAGGTTGAATTATAGGTACAAGCGCCATGTATGAATAAGCAGATACCGCTATGGCTCCCAAAAGATGTGGAGCCAATTGACTTGATAAAAATATAGCTGTAGGGCCATCTGCACCTCCTATTATGCCTATTGAAGCTGCCTCTTTAAAGTTAAATCCCAACAAGCTTGCTCCTAAAAAACTAGTAAAAATACCAAACTGAGCAGCTGCGCCCAAAAGTAGGCTCCTAGGGTTTGCAATTAATGGACCAAAATCGGTCATGGCCCCAACGCCTAAAAATATAAGGGGCGGATATATATTTAATTTAACTCCCTGATATATCCAGTAAAGAAATTTGCCTTCTCCCATAAGGTTTGCGATAGGTATGTTTGCGAGAAGCATACCGAAGCTTATGGGAACCAAGAGCAACGGTTCGTATTGTTTTACTATTGCAAGATACATTAAAAAGCAAGCTATAAATATCATAATAAGTTGCTCAAAGGTAACATTTGTATATCCGGTGCCTTCAAAGAACTTTACTATTTGTTCAAGCACAGTTTCTCTCCTCCAGTTTATTGCTTATTTTATTCAAAAGTAGCAAGTACATCTCCTGTATTAACAGAAGCTCCTTCACTTGTATCAATGGAGGTAATCGTACCGTCTTCTGGAGCTATAATTTCATTCTCCATTTTCATGGCTTCAAGAATCATAATCACATCGCCTTTTTGAATTTTGTCCCCTACTTTCTTTTTGATCGACAGAATTGTACCTGGCATAGGAGCAGTAACCTTATTTTTGCCTGTAGTTCCTGATGCTTTAGGTTTTGCTTCAGGTTTTGGTTGTGGTTGAGGCTTGGGCTGCTCAATTTTTGCTACTGGTGTTTGCTCTTGGACAGGCACACTTTGGCTAATATTTCCTCCAACCTCTTCTACCTCTACTTCATAAGTTTGTCCGTTTACAGTTATTCTATATTTTTTCATTTTTTGTTCTCCTTTCTTCAACATCTATATTAGAGTTTGTTATTAATATTGTATATTCGTGATTCCATACCCCATATGGGGGTTTTTTCGTGTATCTTTCGTATCGTACCTACTTTTACACTTGTTATGGGAGTTCCTAAATACGTAGCTAATGCTGCAGTAATAACAGCAATCAATTGAGCGTTATCTTCACTATCTATGGTTTCACTTTCTGTTTG
>JAKOQC010000301.1 GCA_029778565.1 bacterium | reverse complement strand
TGTCGAGGTGGTTTTGTAGAAACAGCAGATGGAAAAGCATGGCGCACAAGTGTTAACGAAATTGGGGGTAACCAATGGTATGGCCCCTATGAGAAACTCACAGCTTGGCCAGATAGTAGTTCTAAGTCTGTACAGGCGTGTGTTACTTATCGAGACAATGTTCCGTATGGAGTTAGTGCTCAATTTGAGTTTGATATAGCCTATGAGGGAGGGACCAAAATACTCGGTACTCCTAAAAAAATTGATGGTCAATCAAACGCGTTTAAAACCGCCTCTAATGGACTAACTATCCAGTGTATTAGCGCCAGTTTGGTAAGTACTGGGTTTCCTGCAGATTATAACCAAGTGGAATACAGAATAAAAATGATTAGAGGTTCAATAGATATATTTCAAATGGCTCGTACACTTAGTGGTACAATAACCAGCAATATGATAGTACCATCACAGACATCTTCTACGCCTTGCCCGACAGGTAGTGTAGATGGTGGTGATGCCAAGGTATTTGGCCAGAACAGAGTTGATACTGGTAAAACTATACATTTATGCAAGATAGACAATGTATATGTAAATCTTTCTATTGCACAGAATCTTATTAACATGCGAGCAGCGGCAGCAAGTGCAGGTATCTCGCTACCGATGGTTATTGGCTATAGGAGTTTTGATGAGCAAGTAGCTCTGCGGCAACAAAATTGTTATGGTGCCAATGTTTATACAGCGCCAGCTAGTGCCTGCAGCCCACCCACTGCTATACCAGGCACGTCAAATCACGGCTTAGGTGAGGCTATAGATTTTAGCGACGCCACTGGCGCACGTCTGAGTTGGTTAAAACAAAATGCTGCCAAATATGGGTTTTATAACTTGCCTTCAGAGCCATGGCACTGGTCTCTGACAGGACGTTAGTAGTTTGTAATATTATGCTTATGGTATAAAATAAACTAAATAGCATTAAGAAGGAAAATACAACAACCATGTCAGTAAAACCAAAGTCACGAGTAAATACAAAAAATAGTAATCAATTAACCCAGTTTAAATTTAGATGGTGGATGGCGCTTATACTTGTAGCCGTTGTAGCTATTATTGGAATAGTAATATTACGGTTTAGTCATGCTGCAAATGGATTTCAGGTATGGACTGGAGCTGATAGTGAGTGGAGAGGTACGTTTAATGATCCTGTAATACGAACCACCGATAAAACCTTACCAACTACCAATAAGACAGTTCTAAAAATTGCTAGCAACAATACTAATGGCACTAGTGGTTATTATGTAAATAATAGAATTTCTGTACAAAAAGGTCAGACTCTTGGTTTTTGTTTTTTTATTAAACTTACTAGCTACACTCAAGGCATGCCTTATATACAGTTAGGAACATCAGAGCCAATCGGACGTGCAGGAGCGGTTCATCCAATATTGGCCTATGATAAGGGTGAACAAGCAGAAGCAGGGTACAGGAAGTTTTGTGCAACTACAGCGGTGCTACCGCAAACCGTTACTTATACCAGTATTTCAGTAGATGTAGTGGGGACGCCTGTTTATCGAACCGGTTTGTTGCAGGCTGATGGGTATCCTGGCTCTTTAGAGGGAATGGTGTGGAAAGTTGAAACATTCGTACAGGATTCATTTAAACCAAAACAGTAGTTAATCTATTATTTCTGTTTAGTAGCCCTCTTCGGAGGGCTGCTTTATAATAGAGGTATGAGTCTTTTTACACTCAAATCTAAATATCCTCCAGCTGGTGATCAGCCCGAGGCTATCAAAACGCTTTCGGCTGGTTTGGCGAAAGGCGAAAAAGAACAAACACTACTCGGAATAACTGGTAGTGGAAAGACGTTTACCATGGCCAATGTTATTAACGAAGCACAAAAACCAACGTTAATACTTAGTCATAACAAAACTCTTGCTGCTCAGCTGTATGGCGAGTTTAAAGAATTCTTCCCCGACGCTGCTGTGCATTACTTTGTAAGTTATTTTGATTACTACCAACCAGAAGCCTACATAGCTCGCTCTGATACCTATATAGAAAAAGACAGCGCTATTAACGAAGAGATAGACCGGTTGCGCCATGCGGCTACTGCCAATCTATTAACCCGGCGCGACGTAATAATTGTGGCCTCGGTAAGCTGTATTTATGGCCTGGGGAATATCGCCGACTATACAAGTATGCGCATAGAACTAAAGGTAGGTGAGAGACGCATGCGCGACAAATTGTTACGTCAACTAAATGACATACAGTATCAAAGAAATGATACGGCTTTTGAACGCGGCACCTTTAGGGTGCGGGGTGAAAATCTCGACATTTTTCCGGTAGGAGAAGAAGTTGCCTATAGAGTTGGTTTTTTTGGTGACGAGATAGAAAGTATTAAACAAATAGATTACCTTACTGGTGAGGTTAAAAAATCTTTACAAGACTTTACATTATTCCCAGCTAAACACTTTGTTACCCCAAAAGAACAATTGCAGCGAGCTATAGAACAAATAAAAGCAGAAGCCGAAGAACGAGTAGCTTGGTTTAAGAGCCAAGATAAATTACTCGAAGCCCAGCGCCTGGATAGCCGGGTGCAATACGATATAGAAATAATGGAACAAACCGGTTTTGTAAAAGGTATAGAAAACTATTCACGCTATCTTACTAATCGCGAACCTGGCGCTCAGCCGGCCACATTGCTCGATTATTTTCCTGACGATTATTTAATGTTTATTGACGAAAGCCATATTACCATTCCGCAAGTTGGTGGAATGTTTAATGGCGATAGAGCTCGCAAAGAAACATTAATAGAGCACGGGTTTCGTCTACCTTCTGCATTAGATAACCGACCACTTAACTTTACCGAGTTTGAGCGTCATATAAATAAGGTAATTTATGTGTCTGCTACACCTGGTGAGTACGAGCTAAGCCGTAGCAAAACCAAAGTAGAACAAATTATTCGTCCCACCGGTTTGCTCGACCCAATTATCGAAGTTAGGCCAAGTGATGGACAGGTAGATGATCTTATTGCAGAAATACGAGAGCGTACCTCTAAAAGTCAGCGCACATTAGTTACTACTCTAACTAAACGGATTGCCGAAGATTTGAGCGAATACTTGCAAGAAATTGGCATAAAAGTACAGTATTTGCATAGCGAGGTCGATACGTTTGAGCGCACTGATATTCTGCGCGATTTGCGCCTTGGTGTATACGATGTATTGGTTGGCATTAACTTACTGCGCGAAGGACTCGATTTGCCCGAGGTAAGTTTAGTAGCTATTATCGATGCCGACAAAGAAGGTTTTTTGCGCTCAGAAACTAGTCTTATTCAAACAATTGGGCGCGCCGCACGTCACCAAGACGGTAAGGTAATTATGTATGCAGATAATATGACAGGGTCTATGCAGCGAGCCATAAAAATTACTACCGAGCGTCGGGCAGTACAAGAAGCCTATAACAAAAAGCATGGCATTACTCCGCGTACAGTAGAAAAAGCACTGGCCGAGAGTATGCGCGAGCAGACCGAGGCAGAAACCGCCGATGTTAACAATATAGACTTTTCTAAGATTCCGCGGGATGAACTGGTATTTCTTACCAAACAGCTTAATGAGCAAATGGAGTTAGCTGCAGCGAATCTACAGTTTGAGAAAGCCGCCGAATTACGTGATCAAATAGAAGATATTAAAGAAATCGTAGGTAGTAAAAGGATCGGTAAGAAATGAGCGAACAGCCTATCCATAAACCTGAAACTGGTGACAGCACCAATCATCACCAAGAGCGGCGCAATGTCTATACTGAATTAAAAGCCGGATTAGAGACAAAGAAAAGAGAAGCTGAATCTAGCAAACAAGATGTAGCTTGGGCGCAATATGCAGGTTATGGTGAATACTATCAAAAAGAAAATACTGAAAGAGCAAAATCAGCAAAAGTTAAAGTGGATAAATACGGTGGAGAAGCTGTAACAATCATTGCTAGTATTAATATTGATAAAGAGAGCGGTCAGGCTATCAGTGGGCATGACTATAATCCTGAATCGCAAAGCATGAAAGATATTGAAAGTGCTTGGCAAGAATATTTGTCAACTACTCTACCAGAAGAACGCATGTTAATATTTGAAGGCGATAGAGTATCACCTGCAGAGATCTTGGATAGAGATACTGCTATCCGCAATCGTACAGAGAGTGGTTTGGTGCAATTTTTGGCCACACAAAGTAATGTTGAAGCTTTTTCTGGTGAACCAACAAATATCGAAGTTGCTGCTGAATTAGAAAAAAAGGGGATAGCGAAAACTGAAACTGCCTTACTTTTTACGCTGCGTTCTTTAGCAAAGCATCACGGTACAGAGATGTTAGGTGATATGAAGTTTAATTTCTATCCTCAAATGCAAAAATTAGATTATGCTGGTTTCGAAGATTTTCCTCGTTCAGACAAGGAACTCTTCAGGCAAGATCAGAATGGAGAGTTTATAGATAACTCAAAAGAAGCTATAGCGAGACGACAAGCAATAAACAATGAAATTGTAACAAAACTACTTCCGTATATTGACCAATGGAATGATGCGTTGCGGCGTTATGGTTTACCTGAGATGATTGTAACGCCAGATCAACAATTAGTATTTGCGCAAACTGTCAGTCAAGACAACCTGGCAAAACTAGCTAATCCTGCTGGCCATGGTGAGTTATCTGAAATGTTTGCCGAAACGGTAAAGGTTCGCGATAAACATATTTTTGAAACAATCACTTCAGCTACACAGCAAGGTAAGAAAGTTTTTGTTGTGTATGGTGGTTCACATGTAGTTAGTCTTGCACCTGTTTTGCAGGATTATTACAAAAATTAAACCAATTATTTTATCTCTCTTCACATACACAATGGACACTTGAATAATCTTGACAGTAGGTGTACAATTGATTCCTGTATTACGTCAAATTTTGACGAAAGGAACAAGAGATGCACGACAAGATAGTTATAAAAGGTGCGCGCGAGCATAACCTAAAAAATATCGATCTCACTATTCCACGCGACAAGCTGGTGGTAATTACGGGTCTCTCTGGTTCTGGTAAATCGTCTCTCGCCTTCGATACTATCTACGCCGAAGGCCAACGTCGCTATGTAGAGAGTCTCTCGGCTTACGCTCGACAATTTTTGGGCTTAATGGAAAAACCAGATGTAGACCAAATTGATGGTCTTAGCCCAGCTATTTCTATAGACCAGAAATCTTCATCTCGTAACCCACGCTCTACTGTTGCCACTGTAACAGAAATTTATGATTACTTGCGTCTCTTGTATGCTCGCATTGGTATTCCGCACGACCCAAAAACTGGCGAGGTATTAACCAAACAAACTCCCCAGCAAATAGTAGATACAATTAAAAATTACCCCAAAGACACCAAAATCATTATTCTTGCCCCGGTAGTAAAAGATAAGAAAGGTGAGCATCGTCATCTTCTAGACGAAGCCCGTAAAGCTGGCTATAGCCGGGTTCGGCTAGACGGCAAACTAATAGAGATAGAGGATGTTCCTAGTCTAGATAAACAGAAAAAACATACTATTGAGATAGCGGTAGACAGGCTAAGTGTAGACCCAGACAATCCACAACGTTTGGTAGAGGCAGTAGAGGCTGCTCTTCATCTTGGCGAAGGGGTGATAAATGTTATTAAGTATGATACGGACGAAGAACAGCTGTTTTCTGAACACTACACCACTACCGATTCTGCCTTTGCTCTACCCGAGATAGAGCCAAGACTTTTTAGCTTTAATAGCCCACATGGTGCATGTCCTAACTGTATGGGTCTGGGCTCATTATTAATTGTAGACCCCGACCTAATTGTTCCTAACACTAAGCTTAGTATTCTAGAAGGCGCAATTCGTCCATGGAGCAGAACAACTCAGCGAATGAGTTGGTATACCAAGTTATTAGAGGCCGTTGCTAAGGCACATACGTTTCGTCTTGATGTACCGGTGGCAGATTTAAGCGAGAAAGACAAAAAGATTTTGTTTTATGGTACCGGAGATGAAGTGATTGGTGTACCAGGGCCTGGTGGCAGAACTTATAAAACAAAGTTTGAAGGCGTTATTCCTAACATGCAACGTCGTTATAGAGAGTCTGATAGTGACTTTGTAAAACGTGAGATAGAAAAATATATGACTACCCAGATCTGTGAGAGTTGTGGTGGTAAGCGCCTTAAACCAGAAGTTTTAGCCATTACTATTGCTGGCCAGTCTATTGCAGATGTTACAGAGCTAACAGTAGCTGATGCATTCGACTATTTTAAAAATCTCAAGCTCGATGCTCAGCAGAATATTATTGCCAAGCAGATACTAAAAGAAATAGAAGCTCGACTCAGTTTTCTTTATGATGTTGGTCTAGGTTATCTTACTTTAGAGCGTAGTGCCAACACACTGGCTGGTGGCGAAGCCCAACGTATTCGTTTGGCCACCCAAATTGGCTCGAGCTTAATGGGCGTACTCTACATTCTCGACGAGCCATCTATTGGCCTTCATCAGCGTGATAACGACAAGCTGATAGAAACACTACGCCGTCTGCGCGATGTGGGTAACACGGTAATTGTAGTAGAACACGATGAGGACACAATCTTGGCAGCAGACTACGTGGTAGATATTGGCCCATTAGCAGGGGAGCATGGCGGAGAAGTAGTAGCAGTTGGTACACCAACTGAGGTGGCTAAAAACAAAGACTCACTTACTGGGCAGTATCTTTCTGGTAAAAAGGTTGTTGCCGTACCTGCTAAGCGGCGTAAGCCAGACGGAAGATATTTAGAAATAATTGGTGCAACCGAGCACAATCTTAAGGATGTTTCGGTAAAGATTCCGTTGGGTGTAATGACGGTTGTTAGTGGTGTTTCGGGTAGCGGTAAATCGAGCCTAATTAATGATATTTTGGCGAGAAAACTGTCTCAAGAATATCATCGTAGCCAAGAACCTGCAGGTAAATTTAAAGAAATAAAGGGTATGGAGCATCTCGATAAAGTAATCGATATTAATCAAAGTCCTATTGGTCGCACACCACGTTCTAACCCAGCTACCTATACTGGTGCCTTTAACGATATTCGAGATTTGTTTGCAATGGTACCAGAGGCTAAAATTCGCGGGTATAGTGCTGGTCGGTTTAGTTTTAACGTTAAGGGTGGACGCTGCGAAAACTGTAAGGGCGATGGCATTATAAAGATAGAAATGCACTTCTTGCCAGATGTATATGTTACTTGTGATGTGTGTAATGGCAAGCGTTACAATCGCGAAGCGTTAGAAATAGTCTATAAAGGTAAGAATATTTCTGATGTTTTAGAGATGACGGTAGAAGAAGGGGCAGAATTTTTTGGTAATATTCCAGCTATTGCCCGCAAGCTCGAAACGCTGCGCAGTGTAGGTTTGGGTTATATCAAACTTGGGCAACCTGCTACAACACTCTCAGGTGGTGAAGCGCAACGCATAAAGTTGGCTGCCGAGTTGGCCCGCCGAGCAACAGGTAGAACACTTTATATTTTAGATGAGCCTACCACCGGTTTGCATTTTGAGGATGTAGCCAAACTTCTCGAAGTATTAAATGCCTTAGTAGCAATGGGTAACTCAGTACTTATTATCGAGCACAACTTAGATGTTATTAAGAGTGCCGATTGGATAATAGATCTTGGCCCAGAAGGTGGTAGTGGCGGCGGAACTATTGTTGGTGAGGGCACACCAGAACAAATTGCTAAGATAAAAAATAGTCACACTGGTCATTATTTGGCTCGTTTACTAAAAAAATAATTTGCTATAACAAAAAAATCCCTACTTCTTGGGATTCTCTAACAAGAACTATGCGGAGTCCTAGGTGCTAGTAGGCTAGCACCTAGGAAGCTCCGATTTGTACAGCTGGCATGGGCTTTCCCTCCAGTCAGCCTAGCAGGCGCGTTTGTGTAGGTGAGGGTAGGGCTCGAATTCCTGGCGAAACTCAGCAGCGTCAAGTTCGGCAATCTCTTCGTTGCTAAGATTCCAGGTATTGCGCAGCTGGTCGACCAACTCTCTGGCAGCGATGATCTGGTTGGTTTGGTCGGCCGATCCATTGGGTAATGAATCAATTTTCTCCCAAACCTCCACTAGCCGAAAGAGGAGAGAAACCAGTTCTACTTCGTTATCCTCGGTAGAGTGAGCCTGCACAAGAGCCACAGAAAAGCTCATAGTATCACCTCCTTGGGGTGTAGTAGGGGTACAATTACACCCTTATTGTACAACACTATTTTGGTATGTAAATACTATAAAATGAGATTGTCTTAGGGTTGAGCTTCTACAGCAAACCAATTAAATTGTGTTTCTGTTGGCTGAGCTGGGTCAATATCAATTTCAAACCCACTCTTAGTAATATTAGTTACACCATATTTAGGAGCAATAATTCCTATTGGTGTGGCGTTAATAACTGGCGGTGTAGAGTAGGGCTTACTAAACTGTACAACTATCTTTGTTTCGCCAACAGGTATCTTAACCGTACCAGCGGTATTGTTAGTAACGATTATTTTATCGCCAAAGGTGGCAGGGGCAGCAAACTCTACGTTGTTTTTAAATATTGTCTTATCGATAAACGTTGCAAGCTTGTAAAAGATACTATCACCCAAGAACTCGGCGGGTCCGGCTACTTTTAATGCACCATTAGCAAATAAGGTGCCATTAGCGGTTACATCGCTAGTAAATATAGCGGTAGTTGCAGAAATATCTTTAATATTTACCGAAATAGATTGTGTGGATGTTTGCTGTGTGGTGGTACCAGTAGAAGATTGACTAGCTGATTGCTCGGCCTGCGCCAATGAAGAAAGTTGGTTGGTTAGTACTTCTAAGCCTTCTATTTGGTTTGCTCTTATCTTGTCTGCGGTAATCGTACCCTTAAAGGTAGCATTACCTTTGTCGTCAATACTCGCTACTTCTTCTTTATTGTTATCATTTATTGCAATCTTTCCACTTTGTTGTAAGTTTACGCTGACATCTTTACCTGTAGTCGGTGTGATAGTATCGGTCGCCAAATTATTGGTGGTAACTTGTGGTGAAATAATCTCTAAAGCTGCAGCTACCCTATCGGTGTAGACTTCAGATATATTAGTTGAGTCTGTCTTAACCTTGCCTTCTTCAGAAAAGAATGTCAAAGCGTTTTGCGCTAGCGTCTTACTTGGATCTTGATATTTGGCTGATGTACTCTGGAGCGCATCGGATAGTTTCGAGCCATTAGTATGGCTGTTTTTAATGAACACTACGACGTAGCCTGGGCCATCGCCAGCGTATGCGGTCATAGCATTACCAATAATAGGACCGTATTTGGTGGCCTTCATGGCTACACCCGGGGTTGATGAAGGGGTTAGGGGATCACCAGCATTAATAGGTCCATTTTCGAGCGAAACCTTAACTGGTACGCGTCCCGCTAATGCCACCATGACAGTCTTGGCACCTTGCCCGTTGGTTTCATCACCAAGAATAAGACCAGGTCGGGTTGATATTACACCAATAGTATTTGGGTCATAGCCACGTTCGGTCTTTTTAACTCCCGATTGTAGGCTCCCATCAATAGCTACTACATCGCCTGCAATCATATCATCGTCGTAGGTGTTGTACATTTCGGCAAGGTCGGCACCTGCTCCACGCAGGGTCCAGGTTCGCAAGTAGCCAGCACCACCGGCACCACCGGCACCTCCCAGTGTGGTCTCGCCAGCACCACCACCACCGCCACCACCACCACGGGCACCACCAGTACCACCAGCACCACCGGTTCCAGCTGCGTTATTGGCACCACCACCACCACCATCACCGCCACTGCCTACGCCAGCAGCACCGTTACCGCCAGCTTGCCCAGCGGTCGTGCCGGCTGTACCACCACCACCACTGGTGTTAGGTACACTACCCCCAGCACCACCAGAGCGTTGGGTACAAGTAGTAATAGCACAGGTAGCACCAGCGCCACCAGCTGCACCACCTTGGGCTGAACCACCACCGGCTCCAGAGTTGCCGGCACCAGTGGAGGATGATGATCCACCACCACCACCACCATATCCTGAACTACCACCAGCTGCTCCGGTAGCTGCTGCGGTGGCACCACCAGCACCACCGTAGCCAGAGTTTTGCGCACCAGCTGAAGCACCCAGTGGGCTACCACCAGTACCACCGGTAGCGGCGGTACCGTTTGTTGTACCAACCGAAAGCGATCCGCCACCGCCACCACCACCGTTACCAGCCGTACCATTACCATTACCGCCACCACCACCAAAAACTCTAAAATACATTGTGCCTGCACAACTAGTAGTAGTACTAAAACAGGTAGTACCACCCGCCCCACCATCACCACCGACAGCACCATTACCGGCGTTACCTCCAGTACCCCCGGCACCAACAGTAACTTTTACTACAGTGCCAGCTGTACCCAATGAGGATGCTGTGATGATTGTGGAGTTATAACCACCACCACCTCCACCAGCACCACCAGAACGAACAGCGGCAGTGGTACCACCAGTACCACCACCACCGCCACCACCGCCGCCCCAGCCTTCAACAATTACCATAAGTGCGTTGGTTGGAACAGTGTAGTCACCGCTGCTACTGAATGTTTGAATGTTTGTATCACCACAAGCCGCTATGGAGAGCGTACCCGAACCATCTGACTGCAGACAACCAGCCGAATCAGCACTTGGGAGGGTCCAAGTAACGTTAGAAGAGACTGTAGATGCTGCCTTAAGTGCGACATAGTTAGAATTGTCGCTGTCATTAAACTGTACGGTATTGGCATCAGTTGTTACTAGGCCGACTGCAGTAAATTTATCGTCAGTTTTGAGAGAGTTAGCCGCATCTCGATAAAGATTAGTATCTTTAGAGGTACCAAACGCAATACCGGCACTCGCAGCCGTACTGTCGGCATTACCACTTATCCATAACGTTTGAGTTGAGGCGGTATCTATTCGTACACCATAATTTGCTGTTCCGGATGTTTGTGTTGCGAAATACCCACCATAATTAGTCCCAACAGTTCCCGCATTGGTTAATGATCCAATATAAAGATTGTATGCCGTAGTGATAGTACCGGTAGAAGTATTAGCAATTCCGCCGGAAACACCAAATGCGTTCGTAATAGTACCAGTAGATGTGTTGTAAACAATACCTCCAGCACCGTAGGCGTTAGCAATTGTACCGGTACTTCTGTTGTTTACACCACCTTGCACACCAATCACTACATTTGTAGAGGCACCAGTTGCATCAATATTAAGTGTACCAGTAACAGCATAATTACTACCCGTATAGCTAATACCACTACCTTGTAATGTAAGATTACTATCTGTAGCAATTGCAATACCGCCACTATTAACAGAAGAATTAATATATATTTGGTTTTCTTGTCCCTTAAAGCCGCCAGTTCCTGTGTAAGTTTCTTGATTGTAGAGAACAGTACCAGTTTGTACGCTACCCGATGCACCAAGTGAAACGTGTTTTGTAGCAGTGATGGTGCCACTTGGAGAAATAGTGAATACATCAGTACCAGCCGATTGCACTGCAAATCGACCATTGGTACTGCAAGAAGTGACACATTGTAGGTTAATAGTGAAGTTAGGGTCTGTAGTGGTGTCGGGGAAGGTAAAGGCGAGGTCGCGCCCATCGGTAGCAACTATTGTGTTACCTGAAGTGGCCGCGTATGCGCTCTGTAATGTGGTAGCTCCACCAGCACCACAACCGGCATCGGTGGTATTACAGAGTACTTTGACAGCTCCATTTTCTATAATGCTCATCTTGTTGCTGGTGGAGTTGTAGAAGATACCACCGTTGAGGGCAGAGAGGTTACTAGTAGGGTTGGCAGTGGCGGCATCCACCTGCAAGATAGTAGTAGCACCATCGGTACCCGTACTGTCACCAATTTTTATTAAATTACCACCACTTCCACTACGGGTAGCAGTATCTGTTTTAAACAAAACACCACCACCAGAATCTTTAATTTGAAAAGCAGTAGCAGAATTAGTACTATTCTGGAACAACACAGCACCAGTAGCGCCAATAGAACCTAACGGCGTTCCGCCAGAGGTCTGCCATTCTTGTAAATTGGCAGACTGTGTACCAGAATTTCCCTTTATTATTAAGCCAAGAGTTGCATCTGCTGCTGTTCGTATCTCTACTTTAGCAGCAGGTGTACCACTACCAAATCCAATACCTAATAATCCACCATATTGCTGTAAATACACATTCCCCTTAGTAACTGCATTTCCTCCATCAATATTTACCGGTGCACCAAACCAGCCACCACCACCAAGTATTGTTATTGCACCTCCTGTACCAAAACCAGATGATGCACCACCGGTAATCGTTACTGCGCCCCCGTTTGTGTCACCGACACCAGCGTTACCAGCAGTAATTGCAATTGCTCCACCAGTAGAAGAAGTCCCACCACTACTACCATTTGCTCCAGAAATAGTTAAGGTCGATCCGTTAGTATTGTTTGTTGTTGAATCAGCAAGCTTAATTGTGTGGTTAGTTTCTTTTTTAAAATACAAATCACCATCAGTTTGTAGAATATTCGCACCGCCCCTATATAAAGTAGCGTCTTTTGCGCTACCAAATGCAATACCCTTTGCAGAAGTAGTTGCACTTGCATCGTTACCGGCTATCCAGACAGTCTGTGTAGTAGCTGTATCTACCCTTAAACCATAATTACTTGCACCAGCAGTTTGAGTCTCTATGTGGATACCGTAGTTATTGGTGATAGTTCCACCGGAGGAATTGGTTGCCGAGGTAACTAATATACCTCTTGCATTTGTGAAGGTTGCAACACCGCCATCTATACCTACATTGACTTTCAATCCTTGAACATCTGTTGCAGAGCTGCTTGTCGAGAATAATGAATTAACCCCAGCCGATACACCCGTAAGTGAAGAAACTGAGTTTGATGCAACAGAGATTGCCCCTCCGTAGAATCCATAGTTAATATCACCACCACCTGCTAAGGCCTCTACGCCATATACAGTACTAGTGCCCCCGGTGTCACCTGTTGCCTGGAAATATCCTCCAACCGTGTTAACAACAGCCGTTCCACTGGCCCCGGTATGTGTGAGTGAAACACTTACGCCACGGGTTTCGTCGGTACCAGTGGTAACAGCACCTGTATCGGTTACATTAATAGTTTGAGTATATTCATTACCTGCCGTAGCAGAGGTGGAATTGTATGTCTGCGTACTAGCACCAGATGGAGCAAACGCATAGAGTGTAGTTGGTGTACTGTCAGTAATTTCAAATAAATTGGCTGTCTGAGATGGCGCGCCCTGTATGAGTATACCTTTTGTACCTGCATATTGTGGTGTAACTTTTATACCACCTCTCATGCTTAGATAATAATCACCCGCTGTAGTACTATTATGTATCGCTTGGAGTTGCATATATTCTGTAACTGAACTACTACCATTCCAATAACTAGTACCTAGCAAGAACAAGCCGCCACGTTTTGTGGTGGCAACACCAGTTGAAGCGGGTGGCGAGACAACAAAGACATTATCGTCTTCGCCACCAAGAGTTTTTTGAAAATATCCTGCGCCTGTACCAAGAACAATCGACCCTACACCTACACCACCGGTTGTTATCTGTAAACCGGTGGTACCACTATCAGGTGTGAGATTCAAGATACCTGAATAACCCAAATTCAACAAATCGCCACCATTCTTTTGCAATTGTAAGATATTACCACTCGCACCCGTTTTGTTAACAAAGATTGAGCTAAGTGTACCGCTATCTACCTGTACTGCAGAAGGAGCAAGTTGTACAAATTTAGAAGCATCCAGCCCACCAAGCTGTTTGGCATTCATAGCATATGGCACGGCTGCCAATCGGCGGAAGGGGGTCATCTCGCCATCCCAAGTAGGGGTACCAGTACCACCAATGTTAATACTCAGCCACAAGGTGTCTTGGTTCCAATCTACGCTGGTACCAAATGCTGTTACCGAGCCAAGATTTACCGAGAAATAGCCGTTTTTTACGGTAACTTTGTTGGTGCTGGTACGAGTTTCGGTCCATTTAAGAGTTCCACTACATGGTGGAGTACCGCCACTTACACATCCGGTACCATCTTGGTAAATCTTAAATTCCATATTATAGGTACCATCGGCTACTACCGCACCACTACTATCTAATAGACGAGCTTGGTAGTTGAGTTGCTCGTTTATTCCGGCTGCAGCTTGAGCTGTAGGTGAGGAAAATCTAGCTATTAACAGTGAAGAGAGAATTGCACATACCACAAATAAGCCAATTACAAAACTGGCTTTATGAGAGCTGTAGTATTTCAGCTTATTTCTGGAAATCCAGCTGTTAGCCTTTGTCTGCAAAAATCACCCTCTCAAAAAATTAAAGCTTGTGCTTATTATTATACAGTATAAGAAGTTTAATTCTGTAATATTTCTTACAAAATTACATAGAAATATATACAAATTTGCAATTCTACACTATGTCGCAAAATATATTGCCAAACCTGTTAAAAACTATATTTCTAGTTGTTTTGAGTAGTTTTCGTAATCTATTTTAGATACGTCTATCTGTAGACAGTGGTCTACTTTCTTGTAGTAGCCAGATTTTTTACACTGGGCTAGTTCTAGAGATACTGCCTCTCTGCTTGCACCAACTAGTTTGGCAATATCCTCGTGGCTAATTGGGTAGGGTACGGTATAAATTGAGTTATGCTTTTCCCCGAGCCGTACAGCCAAATAATACAGGGCATATTCAACTCGCTCGTGCAATTTAGAATGCATAAGATTAAGTATTCTACCAGTATGGTTAATATATGCCTTATTGACTGCCTCGGTTAAAAAAGTAAGTATTTCTTTGTCTCTGTGAATTTGCTCTAGTATTTCTGCACGATTGGCTACATAACAAATTGTCTCTCGAAAAGACTCATAGTAAAAAAGTGATTTATCAACTGCATTAGATTGTAGCCATGAGAGAGGAAAGATATTATAGCGCCCTAAAAAAGAGATGGTACTTTCTTGGCCAGAATCGTTAATATCATAATTACGCACTACACCTTCACGTACCATATAGACGTTGTCTAGTGTAGCGCCTTGGTTAAGAATTAATTCTTTTTTGTGAAAACGCTGTATAGAGCTACACTCCATAAATAACTGTTCGAGCTTTTGCCAAGCCGTGAGAGTTTTTTTAGTCAAAACTAACCCCTTTATAACAACTATTATACTCCAAAACTCTACTACTTTAGGTTTTTGCGTTTTCTTCGGCGCACTAAATAGTGTCGCTCGAATAAAATACCACCCACAATACCTGTACCAATACCAATAATAAGTCCAACTAAAGGCCAGGCTATAGCTAGTCTCCCGCCATCAAATATTGGTACGGCAAAAGGTGAATTAACTCTGCCATTTACTACTAACACAAACTGAAGATAGGCAGTATTGCCTTCAGCATCGGTTACTTTAATTGTTACAGTCTTATACCCAGCTTCTTTATAGATGTGCTCACTAACAAACTCCTTGCTATTACTGCGGCTATAGAGGCTAGTACTACCATCACCCCAGTCTATGCTTACGGCATACGGCGGCGTACCGCCATAAAAACTTATCGGTAGACGAAATGGTTGGCCAGGAAACACACCGATAACGGTATAGTCGTAGTTAATTCTTAGCTCAAACTCGGCTGTTTGCACGGGAGGGCTGGCATTGTCTCCAGGAATAGAAGGTGAAATAGAAGGTGGTACATAGTAGACGGTAACCGTATCAGAGTCTGGACTAGACTGATTGAGTGTATCGTATTGGCGAGCAATAAGGTCATTACGGCCAATGTTTAAGTCAATTTGCAAGCTCCAAGTTCCTCCGGCTTGGCAGAGTGTAGAGCCAGCAAAGATATTGTTATCGAACACTTTTACGAGCAGACCTACTATACAACCACCACTGACGGTAATATTTTTAACATCAAAATTTTGCCCCTGTACAGGGTTATCTATTGTAGGGGGTGTGGATGGGGGTGGCCCGGGTACAATACCATTAATATTAATAGACCCAGACTGAGTTTGAGTAGCGGCATTCGATTTGTACGGAAAGATAAAAAATCCAACTAGTAAAAATGCGAGCACAATTTGAATCGAGTAACGTGCCGATTTGGTCATAGCACGATTATAGCATAAGCAGTAGCAATGAATTATAATGATGAAATGTTTAAGAAGCTAATTACTAAAGTCTCTCAAATTGTTGGTAGTTCTGTGCTGATAATTGTACTCTGTGGGATGCAACCATTGGCAGTAATAGCGGCGAGTTCGTCGAGTTTTCAAATTCAAGAAGATTTCTTGGGTAGCGGAGGAGTGATAGATTCTTCTTCAGCAAGTTATCAATCATTTGATAGTATTGGTGCTGTGGGTGTGGGTGATAGTGCCGGCACGGCCTACCAAACACAATCCGGCTATACCACTACTAATGACCCTAATTTATCATTTATTGTTAATACGTCGAGTGTATCGCTCGGTGCGCTTACATCTGGCTCAACAGCAACGGGTACGGCCACCTTTAGTGTGCTGAATTATACGAGCTATGGCTACATTGTTCAGGTACTTGGTAATACACCAAGTAATGGAGTTCATAATCTAACGGCGCTATCATCACCAACATCTTCAGTGGCAGGTACCGAACAGTTTGGGATTAATTTGGTTGCGAATACTGCTCCGGCAACTTTTGGGGCAAACCCGGTGCAAGTACCAAGTAGTAGTTTTAGCTATGGTGTAGCAGCTAGTGGATACAATACTGCTAATCAATACAAGTATGTTTCAGGTAATACTATTGCCTCCGCTCCTAAAACATCAGGACGTACTGATTTTACCGTTTCGTATATTGCCAATGTTGCTACACTGACACCCGGCGGTAGCTATAGTGGTAGCCAGACTCTTATAGTAGTTGGTACATATTAGTTAATTCAGACATTGAAAAACGTTTGACAGTGTGAAAATAGTTATGCTACATTAATAACAATTGATTAAATATAAAACGAGGGAGACAAATAAAAGTAATTTATACCAAGTTAAGAGTAATGTCGGCACAGTTGCGGGCTGTTGTTGCTGCAGTTTTTCTTTTTGCCACAATAATAACTCCCTTTGCACTTTCCGGAACTGCACAAGCTGCACAAATTACTGGTCGTAAAGTGACACTTTCTAACTCGGCTGGTGCTGCTACTGGTGTACAGTACGATCTTGTGACTGCCGCTCTCCCTACTACAGGTACGGCCGTAAAGTCCGTAAGCTTAACTGCTTGTACGACTGCTTCGGGTACTTGTACAACTCCCTCTGGTTTTGTTAACTCATCTTCTACTCTCGTTTCACAACCAGGTGGTTTGGGCGCAGCTTCTGGATGGACAGTTAATACCTCAACAGCTGGTAGTCTTCGTATTGTAAACGCTGCTAACTCTACTAACCCTTCGGGCGTAGTCTCAATTAGCTGGGGCAATGTAACTAACCCAACTGCGACTAACACTACTTATTATCTTCGAATGGTAACTTATTCGGATAGTGCTTGGACAACTTCACTAGACTCTGGTGTTATCGCCGTCTCTACTGCCAACCAAATTACCGTTACCGCCTCGGTAGATGAATCACTTACATTCTGTACCGGCACCTCGGGTATTACTAACACTAGCTGTGCTGGTGCTACTGGATCGAGTGTAGCCCTCGGTACTATTACACCATCTACATCAGGTACTGGTACCTCACAAATAGGTGTCACCACTAATGCCAGTTCTGGCTATGTCATTACCTACAATGGTACATTACCGACCTCTGGTGCTAATACGATTGCCTCCATTGGTGCTTCGGCAACCTCACCAACCCAAGGTGTCTCGCAATTTGGCATGAATATGCGTGCCAATACGGTACCTTCTTCATTTGGGGCTGACCCAAGTGGTGCAGGTAGTGCCAACCCCGTTGCTGCACTAAATACAGCCAACCAATACTCCTTCACCGCTAACGCAGCTACCAACGCCGTCTCACAGGGTAGTGCCGATGGTTTCCGTCTCTTTACCGTCTCATACCTTGCTAACGTTTCTGGTACCCAAGCGCCTGGTACCTACACCACCACATTAACCTATGTGTGTACGGCGACGTTTTAGAAATGCAGTGTATTCACTGTAATATTATTCACAAAGTAATAGAACATACTATATAATAATCATATAATGAATCGGCTGACCAAAATAATATCCCTCGTAGGATTACACGCTCTACTGTTGGGTCAGTTATTAACTCCTGTTGCTGCCTCAGCAGAAAATGGTCAGGCTCTGTCTATTACGCCTCCGGTAATGGAGTTGCAGGGTGAACCTGGCAAGACAGTCACCGCTACCATAAAGGTAACCAATATTTCAGCCGGCGATCTGCTTATTAAAAATCAGGTAAACGATTTTGGTGCCAAAAATGAAACTGGTGAACCCAATATTCCGAGAGTATCCCCTAACGTCAAGGAACAGTTAAAACAAAGACGAATGAAGCAAAAAGTGCTAAAATACCGGCTCAGAGGAAGATGAGCCAATAGAGGTGTAGTGAGTGCAAAACTGTTACAAAATATGCTCTAAGAGTCAGCGGACAGACAGCCCAGCGTTCCGATTGTTGTTGTTGGCTGGGTTCACTTCATCTGCGTTG
>JAKOQC010000300.1 GCA_029778565.1 bacterium | reverse complement strand
CCATTTCGTTTGTAGATTGTGATATGTGGATAGTCCCAATGAGCCACAGCTAAATACGTACCTGTTGGGTCAAATGTAACTCCATGTCCATGACCCGCTGGTAATGTTGATGGGTCTGGCAGTTTCGTGAATGTATCCCCATTTCGTTTGTAGATTGTGATATGTGGATAGTCCCAATGAGCCACAGCTAAATACGTACCTGTTGGGTCAAATGTAACTCCCCACCCTTCACCCGTAGGTAATGGTGATGGGTTTGGCAGTTTCGTGAATGTGTTACCACTTCGTTTGTAGATTATGATATATGGAAAGTCCCTATGAGCCACAGCTAGATACGTACCTGTTGGGTCAAATGCGACTCCAGTCCCATGATACGTTGGTAATGTTGATGGGTCTGACAGTTTCGTCCCTACAAATTTAACATAAACAGGGTCATATTTGTTTATCGCCTCGTCAAATCTGACTATTTCTTCTGTTTGCCCTGTAATTTTCAACATACCTCCACGTCTTGTTATGATTGCTTCTCCCATACTACATCACCACCTTAACTCTGATAGGTAAATTTATTGTAGGTTTTTCATGTGCATAAAATGTTATCGTGTTTGAGCTTGTTACAGCCCTATAAATATTACCCCATTGATCACATCTTTGTTGGTCAGTGGAATATGTCCCAGACATAATTACATCTATAATGGGGTTGTGAGAAGATGTTATACCACTCACCGTAACTGCATTGGAGTAAGGAGGAGTAGTACCACTCCAACTTGCAGCAGTTATAGTAGCCGTAAATTCAGCTTCATATACGTGTCCAAGAGTAGATATAGTAGATGTTACTCCTGCATGGGTATCTACGGTGTCTTTGCGGGCAATATCATCACTTGCAATCGGCGCAGCTACTTTAGCCCTGCCTGCACTGTCACGCATGATGATTCTATTTGCTGTAGCCGCTGAAGTTGCACCGTGTACGCTGGTTTGTGAATTATGTGCATCCACCTTTGACTGTGCATCATTTTGTATATCAGTAAAATGTTTTCCATCAATAGTATCAGCATCTTTAGCATCCAAAATTTCCCATGTTGTCCCGTTCCAATATTTCATCTTAGCCATAAAAAATATCATCCCCTTTAGTTGCTTTTTTTGTTTCCAAAACAAAACATCTCCTGTCCATATAAAAACAAACAGGAGATGTTTTAATAAAACTAAAATTTTATCCATTAAACCATTCGTTTTCCGTTTGGTCTATTGCTTCTGTTCTGAAACTCTGCGTGGCTAAAGCCAGCAGGTTCTAACGTACTTTCCAATTAACGGTAGT
>JAKOQC010000299.1 GCA_029778565.1 bacterium | reverse complement strand
GTAGTTGCTCCGGATGGAACATCTACTCCTAAAAATCTTGCCACATTAGAAACATTCCATTCCTCAAGATTTACTGAAAGAGTTGCAGTTTCAGAATTCTTAATTACGTGGTCAGGGGTAGGGGGATATCCTACTAAGTGTTCAAGTGTAGTATATTCAAAAGTTAAAGAGGGAGACTTAAATGAACCTACGTCTTCACCATTAATTTTTAATGTATACGGTCCGCCAGCCAATAAATCACTAACGTTTATTGTTTTAATTGCCATTTGTTATACCTCCAAAGTATGAATTGTAACATCTATAGATACTCGTCTTAAATTGCCTTCAAAGCCTTCTCTCATCATCCCTACTATGCTTAGAAACGACTTAAGCTCAGTATCTGTTCGAATAGATTGATTATGTAACAGCTCTTGAATTCTCATCGCTATCTCATCAATCTTTTCCGAATTTATCTTATCCCATACATCCACTTGAAAGAGGGTTGTGGTTCTATCTATATTTGCTCTTTCTAAGTTAGATGATACTACAAAAAACGTAATACAAGGTAATACACTTAATGTATCAGCCCAAGCACTAAAAACCCGATTACCTTTTCCTAATAATGTTTTTAGCTCTTCATCTTGAGATAGAGCATAATAAAGAGCTTCTTTAGCAGTTATCATATTTTCTCCAAATCCAGTAACAATTTATTTTTTGCTAAGATAAACGCTGGTCTCAAGAAAGGTCTTGGAGCAGTTCCCCGTTTGGAAATAGCAATAGCAATAGCATAAGCTATTTTTCTTGTATCGCTCTTCCCGAACAATGGTTCGTTTCCTTTAGCCGCTCTTGTATGCCTGGTTACCCATTCCATTAATGCTTGGACTGGGGGAAAATGAGGTCTTGTCCCATACTCAACATAAGGTGCATAATTTACATTTGTTCCCACTAAATAGCTTATCTGATTTTCGCCTATTCTTTCTTCTATGGTAATACTGTTCATTAACTGCCCGGTATCCACCGCTCCCTGAGGGTAAGGCCGAGAAACATTTCTTTTAGCCTCTCCCATGCAGTAAATTGCCGCATTTTTAATATCATTATTGAGCTTCTGAATGTTTTTCTCGGTAATATTATTTAACTCTTTCAAAACCTCATTTTCCCCCTGAATACTAATAGTTACTTTCATATTCTCTCCAGTAAACTTTCATAATGATGATTGAGAGATTTTCCTTCAAAAAAGTTTACTAATCGTATCCGGCAATATTGTTTATCTATTAAAATGAAATTTCCAAGAGTTGGTTTAACTACTGAATACATCCTGAAAGCTATATCCTCTCTCAATCCATATTCCCGCTCAACCAATTCTCTATTAACCGATTCCAGCCTCGCACTATAAGCAGTTTTTTTAGAATATCTCGGGTTAGTTAATCCAGTATCCCCTATGGTATAAGTTACCGAATACTCTTCTACAGTCCGATTTAATAGATTTAGCATATCCTCACCCAGCCACGTAACAGCTTATCGAGTAACGGAGTAGGGTCATAACTTACTGAGTAGTTTCCTATTCGTTCAGTAGTTACTCTTAAACTATCCCTCCTCGATAAGTATGCTTCCTTAACGCACTGAATACAGGCATCCTCAATCGCAGAAGGGAGAGGTTTCCCATCTCCCGTTTCCCCGGGAAGTAAATAGCCAGCACAATAAACCACAGTAAAATTCTGTTTTATATTGTCAGTAGCCTTTCCCCACCAAACCGAGGTATCCCATGTCCAACCTGCGTCCCAATAAAGCTCGCCCGCCTCATCATTATAAATCTCATAATCAACTATGGGGTTGCCATCACAAGTAACTGAAGTAACATAAATAATTGGAATGTTAGTGAGCAAAAGGATTTTGCCTTTTCCCGAGACAGTTTCTTCATAAACTTGTTTTGCAAAAGTTCGATGACAATAATCTTCTATTTTCCCGCTCATTCTCAAAATCAAAGAATTTAACAGGTTATCATCATCGTTCTCCTCAATTCCTAATTCTAATTTAATCTGTGATAAGGTGGCTAATTTTCTGTTCGTAGCTGGAGTGAGGACTTTTATCATTTCTTCACCTTTGGTTTCCTCACCATCCTATCTACCGGAGCTTCGAAGCTTTCTGTTTGAGGAATAGAGTAATGTTCAGCAACTCCGAGATTAATAAGTCTCATAGCCTCTTTATCCTCAAACCCCGCTATTTCTCCAGATTGATAAGGCGAGTATCGTTTTATAAATTTAATTAACATCGCATTACACCGGTAATACCGTAGCTCCGCCTAATACTGCAACTATGTTAACATATCCGAGTTGAGACACTGCAGGATGTTTGAAAGATATATCTAACCTAACGTCTTTCTCGCATCCTGATAAATCAACGTTAAGCTCAACTCCTCCATAGTTTGCTCCAGTAACAAGAGATATTGCTTCGGAGATAAGAGCTCCCTCTACTG
>JAKOQC010000298.1 GCA_029778565.1 bacterium | reverse complement strand
TGGAGTTAGCGGCAGGCAATCAATTAGATTGGCAGCACTTGTATGGTAAAACAGTTATACCAACTAACGTATTATATGAACTAACAGAAGGTAAAGTTTATAGTGTAGTTGACAATAACACGTTCAACATCATTGTATACTATACAAGCGATATTAACCAAGTTAACGCGTCTAACCACACGTTAAACCCTGTCCATTATGAAACATACTGTTTTGATACTAGTTGCACACCAGATAAACAAGAATCCATTACATTATCTTGGAGTCCATCAAGGCCAGATAGAACAGGAGATTATACTGTCAACAGCGTACAAACACAAACATATACTTACGATCGTATGGTTGTGGTTAGAGGTGGTATTTTCGATCAGATGCAAATTGATTTGGAGGTTATAAACGATGGTATAAGTGGCGATTATCATACTAGTGGAACAGGAACATATAATATATTAGTAACAGAAACTAAACAAGACTGTGCTACTTGTTCTCCTTATCAAGTAGAAGTATGTAAACCTGAAGGACATTATTCATATACTATAGACCAGTCAGTTACTACTGTGGGAGCGACAGTCGCTGTTACAAACATAAAAATAGATTGGGGCGGCCGTGACCGATGGGGCAAGCCTTTTTGGGGAAGAGAGAATTTATCTAATTTAAAGGATAAAAATAATAAGCCATTGCAAATTGTATTATATGCAAAAGGTAATGGTGCAAATAAAGGGAAGTTAGTATTTGGTTATGGAAACAGTGTTGGTGAAGACACATATACACATCTATTTAAGAATTTAAATGCATTGAGTATACATGTAAATAAGATGCAACACACATTGGAGCCTTATGTGGAGTATGACTTAACTTTTAAAGTAGAAACATTTGCCAAAATACGCAATAATATTAATGTTAGTTTTTCTTCTTATAGATTTTGCGGCGGATCTTCGCAAGAAGGCATTATAAACAGTATACTATCTAGTCAAACTAAACCATATGGCGGTAGTAATGGTATGATATCTAAACCGACCACTGTAAAGTTTAAAGTGGTCGGAGATGGTGATTCACGTTACGTATCTTGGGGTAATATTGATCTACCTATTACGTCACCAGAGATGACTGTAGGCGTAGCAGTAGCTAGTAACCCCAACTATCTTACTTTATATAATATAGTAGGTAAACCTACGGAAGGGGAACAAGGAGTAGGTAACTGGACGGGGTGGTATAGCAATGACAATATTATAGATAGGGGTTGTTTTCCTTATCCTTATTATAGAGAAGACTGTAAACTTGAAGGACATAATATAAAAATTATTCTCGAATCT
>JAKOQC010000297.1 GCA_029778565.1 bacterium | reverse complement strand
AGAGATGGCTGACCGAGGTCTAATTACAATCATTAAGCGAGACAATATCAGCGCCCAGGATATTGCTGGCTGGTTCTTGGATCAGGCTAAAAAATATCACATTAAAAACATCTACTGCGACGATTACCGAAAATCACTATTAGAATCAGAGTTTCAAAAAGTAGGATTGCCGCTTGAATCTGTCAGAAGTGGCCCTATTACCCATGCTAAGGTTGCGCCGCTTGTGGAACAGATTTTTGCCGAGGAAAAGATTGTGTTTGGAGATGATCCGGTCATGCGCTGGTATACGAATAATGTCTATCAAGAAATTGATAAAAAAGGAAATACAGGATACTACAAAATAGAACCGAAAACCCGCAAAACTGACGGTTTTTTTGCTTTAATACATGCTTTAACAAAAGATAGTGAGCTGGAGGAAGTACAGGACGACATAATTACTTTCGATGTCGTTACATTCTAAGAAAGGTGTGGGTAAATGGTAGCTGAGAAGAAAAAGTATGTTTTATACAAGTGTCTTGATTGTGGACTGTATCAGGCAATTGCTATGTCATGTTGTAAAATGAGTTGCCTAGAATGTGGTGGTAATTTACAGTCACTAAGTCAATTTTATAAAAAAACAATAAGTGATATGTTCCAAAATGGAGAGATATCCCAAGAAGAAATGTGGTACTTTGGATAGACCGTTTAATTAGAAAGGTGGTGAATAGATGGCACTATGGGATTGGTTTATGGGGCTTTTTAATAAACACGACGGAACGTTACCTCTTGATGTAGTGGTTGGTGAAATAGCAGCGGAAGTGTTCTATAAAGAATTGGCGGTGCAGTCATGTGTAAATCTTATTGCCAATGCTGTATCAAGAAGTGAGTTCCTGACATACGAGAAAGGCAAAGAAAAGCGGGGAGAAAACTATTACCTTTTTAATGTTGAACCTAATCAGAATAAATCAGCTAGCAAATTCTGGCGAGATGTAATTCATCGGTTGGTTTATGATAACGAATGTCTAGTAATTCAGCAGGACGGAATGTTTTATGTGGCAGACAGTTTCACGGTTGCAAAATTTGCGTTCAAAGAGAACATATATCGTGACATCGTTATTGATGATTACCAGCTCAAAAACTCATATCTGGAATCACAGGTATTTCACTTTGAGCTGCACGACAAGAAAATTCGTGATGTGATTGAGGGGTTATATCAATCATATGCAAAGCTAATCACAGCCAGCCAGCAGCATTACAAACGGAATAATGCAAAAAGAGGCACTTTAGAAATACCTACAAATTACCCACAGACCGATAAAGCACAAAAAGACTTGCAAGACCTTCTAAATAGCCGTATTAAAAGGTTTTACGAAGCCGAAGGCGGGGCAGTGCTGCCGTTATCAAACGGCATGAAATATACAGAATTAGAAAATAGGTATTCATCAAGTGGCGGGACCGAAGGACGCTATATTCGTGAATTTATAAACGATATTTTTGACTTTGTAGCTATAGCTTTCCAGGTGCCGCCGCAACTCATTAAAGGTGATGTCGCTGATACAGAGAAAGCGGTTAATAACTTTTTAACGTTTTGCGTTAATCCGTTGGCCGAATT
>JAKOQC010000296.1 GCA_029778565.1 bacterium | reverse complement strand
TGGAGTTAGCGGCAGGCAATCAATTAGATTGGCAGCACTTGTATGGTAAAACAGTTATACCAACTAACGTATTATATGAACTAACAGAAGGTAAAGTTTATAGTGTAGTTGACAATAACACGTTCAACATCATTGTATACTATACAAGCGATATTAACCAAGTTAACGCGTCTAACCACACGTTAAACCCTGTCCATTATGTAACAACCAGTGATAAACAAGAATCCATTACATTACCTCGGAATCCATCTAGACCAGATAGAACAGGGTCTTATATTGTCAACAGTGTGCGAACACGAACATATACTTATGATCGTATGGTTGTGGTTAATGGTGGTATTTTCGGTCAGATGCAAATTGATTTGGAGGTTATAAACGATGGTATAAGTGGCGATTATCATATTAGTGGAAAAGGAACATATAATATATTGGTACCAGAAAGAAGACAAGACTGTGCTACTTGTCCTGAATACTATGTTGATGTATGTAAACCAGAAGGACACTATTCATATACTATAGACCAGTCGGTTACTACCGTTGGAGCGACAGTCGCTGTTACAAACATAAAAATAGTTTGGGGCGGCCGTGACCAATGGGGCAGTTCTCGGATAATAGAGAATTTATCTAATTTAAAGGATAGAAATAATAAGCCATTGCAAATTGTATTATATGCAAAAGGTAATGGTGCAAATAAAGGGAAGTTAGTATTTGATTATGGAATGAATGTTGGTGAAGACACATATACACATCTATTTAAGAAGAGAGATGTATTGCATTGGTATGTACGTAAGATGCAACACACATCGGAGCCTTATGTGGAGTATGACTTAACTTTTAAAGTAGAAACATTTGCCAAAATACGCAATAATATTAGAGTTAGTTTTTCTTCTGATAGATTTTGCGGCGGATCTTCGCAAAAAGGCATTATAAACAGTATACTATCTAGTCAAACTAAACCATATGACGGTAGTAATGGTATGATATCTAAACCGACCACTGTAAAGTTTAAAGTTAATGTAGATGGTGATTCACGTTACGTATCTTGGGGTAATATTGATCTACCTATTACGTCACCAGAGATGACTGTAGGCGCAGCAGTAGCTAGTAACCCCAACTATCTTACTTTATATAATATAGTAGGTAAACCT
>JAKOQC010000295.1 GCA_029778565.1 bacterium | reverse complement strand
TGCGTCTCTGTAACCGTCAGCTCAGCGACAAGCTCATCGATCGATGTCCTGACTTGCGAGCGTAGTTTGTCAGCCAGACCGATAACAGGAGCGCCACCATCGTCCGTGATATTTGCGTAAAACGCGAAGGTCTCACCGCGCTTTAGAGTTTTAAAAGTTTGCATCATATCACCTCAGATTGTCCATCTTTCCTGATAAAATAATGATATGCTATACCCATCCACCCACGTTCCAGATGGCAGAACACCACTAACAAATTTTTCTGGATTCATATACTTCTCTCCTTTTATTTTTATAAAAATATAGCAGGATAATAGGTGAACTACCCCACCTATAGAGGTGGGCGACTTCTGTCACTAATTAGGTTAAATTATCCTGCTACTGCGCCAAATACTCAGCTACCGCTATTCCATATTCCTCAGGTACTACCTTCTTGTTTTACATATTTCTCTCCCGTAATTTCTTCATACTGTTCTGCTGTTATTACACCCTTCTTTACGGCTACTGCTACCATCTGTTTAGTCCACAAACCACGTTCATAATTCTTTTTGATTATTTCAAACATCTCAATCCCTCCTTAAATTATTCAACATCCGGAAGTATTATTAAATTCTGGAATTCCAATGCTGCCGCAATTCTTTCCTCTGCTGTCGGCTCGGGAGCAGATGGATTTTCTTCCCATGCTGAAATAGCATCCAAGACTTCTTGGTCTGTCATTGTATCTGTAATGGGAGCGCCCAACCTCTTGTAATGTTCCTTTGTTGCTTCAAATTCCATGAAAACACCCATGTTAATTGGAGCATCACAAATAATATATTTTATACCGCTAACTGCTGCCGCTGGATAACGTTCAAATACTTGTTGTGGTGTAAGAACCTCTCCTATAGGTGTAATAAGATTATCTTGTTTGTTCCAAATTTTGTACTTCATGAAAATCAACCTCCTAAAAAATTTTACATAGTAATTTTACCTTTTTTATATTTCACATAACCTGTTACTCTTTGATTATAAACGAGAGTGGTATTTGTTGACGCTGTTTGTTCAGAACCTTCTGTAAATTTATACTTACTGCCTTGAGTGACTGGAATATATGCTTTTATAATTAATGAATATGCGTCTACTGTATTAGACCTACCGATACCACCAGCAACCCCACCAGCAAACAAAGCATAAGCTCCTACTGACGCTCCTGCTAATTCAGATCTACCTACTGACAAAGCCGTAGGAGTAGAACGAGTTAAAGATGTATTGTATGCGTCTACTACATTAGAAGTATCGCTACCAGTATCCCCACCAGCAAATAAAGCATAATTTCCTACTGACGCTCCTGCTAAACGATATCTAGCTGCCGACAAAGCTGTAGGAGTAGAACGAGTTAAAGATGTATTGTATGCGTCTACTACATTAGAAGTACCGCTACCACCAGCAAACAAAGCATAATCTCCTACTGATGCTCCTGCTAAATCATATCTACCTACTGACAAAGCCGCAGGAGTAGAACGAGTTAAAGATGTATTGTATGCGTCTACTACATCAGAAGTACCGCCACCAGCAAATAAAGCATAATCTCCTACTGACGCTCCTGCTAAATTATATCTACCTACTGACAAAGCCGCAGGAGTAGAACGAGTTAAAGATGTATTGTATG
>JAKOQC010000033.1 GCA_029778565.1 bacterium | reverse complement strand
GGCATAGAAAGCTCCGAATCCGAAAATACACAAAATAGCACAACAACAGTTAAAAGCAACATAGCCCACAGGGCTAACAACTTACGTAAAGGCAATTGCCTAATCTTATCGTTCATTTTACTAACGCCCCCACAATGACACCTAAAGTACCTGCAATTCCGCCTATTGCGAGATATGTTTTCCAGCTTCCTTGCAAAATCCCGACATCCTTCCCCAATTTCCCGATTTCATCGTTAATATGGCGTATCTGATCATCATGGATATTTATTCTTTTACTTGTATCCTGCATTTGAGTTTCAATGATGCTAAGGCGATTATTGATATCTTTAAGTTCCTTATAAATATCACGCAGCACATCGTCAATCTTGTAGTTTTCAGATATGAAGTACCCGTTAGCCATTTTGGTCACCAATAACCTCATAATTTTTTCTAATTCGATTAAGCCAGCCATGAATAAAACTCTTCTGTGTTGAGTCTTTCCCGATGATTGAGTTATATAGCTCGACTCTCTCAAGCAGAAAGACATGACAAATTAACTCGACTGGGAATAGACATGTTGATTTATATTTACCTAAATATTCACCCAATGCGCTTAGAGTTAACGGCCCTATTGCCCCATCAACGGCAACTTTATTTGCTTTAATGCAACGATTGATGCTTTTTTGCAACAATTTGCCCGCCCCCCCAACACCATGATTAACAGAGGCATCAAAAACAAGATAATCTAATGGCACTGGCAATTCATCACATTTGCTTTTATCCCAATAATTAGTTTTATAAATGATTTTTGCTTCATCTATGGTAAGCTTTTTAATATCATTATGCCCTACGAGACCTGCCTGATATGCTGCGTTTAGCGTTCCCTCTGTTATACCATAGTTTGTTTTACCACCTTTGTCGTTAGGATGATCCGAATAGCCTCCTTCTATATTAAGAACTTTTTGAAAGCATTTATTAAATCTGCTCAAGATCTCACCGTCCCGTCTTAAAAAATAAAAAGGGCAGCACATAAGGCCGCCCTTTTAAAGAAAATATTCTTAGATCTCAGTATCCCAATCAACAGCTTTGATTTGCTCGATCGCTGCTTCGAGTGAACCTGCGCTTTCAACGGTGATACTATCAATATAACTATCCAACATACGCTCACGGGCAAACAGCGATTCAACGTAATTGTGTACGGCAAGACTCATTGATAGTACTTCTTCAACTGTTATGTCATCAAACCCATTAATGTACTTCCAGTGAATTGTGTCTGGCAACTCAGAAACGAGTTGCTGTATTTCAAGTGGCAAAGATGTCCCCATAACTTTCGCCAATGAACTTAATGCCGTACTCATAATCATTGCTTTGCTTCTGTCATCTGTTGCTACTATCTTGCCATTAAGTTGGAGCCCTGCATTTTCTAACTCATACCGTTTAGCTGCAATTTCTGCCCTTTTCTTCTTTTTGGCTGCTTCTAAAACCTCTTCATCGGATGCATCGGTAACAACTACGTCTTCAACAATAGAGCTTATGATTGTATATTCCGACTTGCCTGACAAATGTATTTCAAGAACCTTTTTTTCTCCCGAAATACCGGTTAAGACATTCCCTACACCTTCAACAGCTTTGTAGCCATATGGAGTCCAAAATATTGTATAATCTACGGATTCGCTATAAGGTAACTCTATATTACAGGCCTCCATGTTATTTTGTGCCGGAAAACTTATTGTTCTCATATTAATTCCTCCTTAAAATAAGATATTTTAAAGCAGAAACAGTACTGCAATATCCATTACAGTGCTGCATGTAACCTATAAAACTAAATACACGACTCTTAGCGTACTCAAGGCCAACTTCACCTTTGGCATATCTTCTGCTGATGCTTTTAAATCGCCTTTTAGCAGCTTTCACATTTCGTTT
>JAKOQC010000294.1 GCA_029778565.1 bacterium | reverse complement strand
TATATATTTGCTTAGGTATCGCCGGTTTATATCTTGTGGCTCAGCTTGGTTATGCTTTCGATTTATCATTTACAGGAGATACGCCGCCGGATTTAATAAGTGTATTCAATCTTTTTGAAAGTAATCTTACAAAACCGGAACTTATCAAGGAAAACCTGTTGGGATTGAGAACAGAAACATACACCTTTAAGTTTGTAATGATAGGCTTTTTTGCAGGGATTCTATGGGCGCTTTACTGGCTGACAACAAGAAAGAAATACCGTAAAGGCGAGGAACATGGTTCTGCAAGATGGGCTACTAAGAAAGAAGCTGCTAAGTTAGCGGATAAGAAAGACGCAAGTAACAACATTATCCTCACAAATGATGTGCAAATGAGCCTTAACACACGCCAGACAAGGAAAAATCTAAATGTGCTTATTATAGGTGGTTCCGGTGCCGGTAAAACAAGGTTCTATGTAAAGCCTAACATAATGCAGATGAACACCAGTTATATTGTCACCGACCCGAAGGGGGAATTGCTGAGAAGTACCGGAAAAATGCTTGAAAATAACGGTTATACAGTTAAGGTATTTAACCTTATCAATATGAAAAACAGCTTTAACTATAATCCTTTTGCATATCTACAGGACGCTAACGGCAAGTATAATGACGCAAATGTTATAAAGCTGATTAATGTTTTGATGAAGAACACTAAAAAAGAAGGACAGTCAAGCGGTGACCAGTTTTGGGATGACAGTACGGAAGCTCTATTATTGGCTTTGGCATTTTTCTTAGTGTATGAAGGGAACGAAAACGAAAAGAACTTCGCAACGTTGATGGAATTGCTACAGTTAGCAGAGGTAAAAGAGGAAGATGAAGATTATAAATCACCTTTGGACTTCATATTTGAGGACTTGGAAGCACAAGACAAATATCATCCGGCGGTAAAGTATTACAAAATCTATAAAAAGGCTGCCGGTAAAACTGCAAAGAGTATTCTTATTTCTACCGGCGTAAGGCTAAAAGCTTTTCTGAATGATGATGTTATAAACCTTACCCACAAGGACACTATCAACATTACAGAAATTGGAGAAAAAAAGACAGCATTATTTGTTGTTATACCGGATAGTGATGATACATTCAATTTCCTTGTTGCTATGCTTTATACGCAAATATTTGATGTTCTTTACGGATTGGCTGACTTTAAATATGGTGGGCGGTTACCGGTTCATGTAAGGTTTCTTTTAGACGAATTTGCCAATATCGGTACAATACCACGTTTTGATAAGTTGATCGCCACTATGCGTAGTCGTGAAATATCTGTGAATACGATTATTCAGAATATGGCACAGCTCAAAACTCTTTATAAGGATAGTTGGGAAAGTATTGTTGGTAACTGTGACAGCTTACTTTTTCTTGGCGGCAAGGAGCAAACGAGCCTTGAATATATTTCAAAGGCTTTAGGCAAAGAAACTATAGACACTTTAAATAAGAACAGGAGCAAGAGCTACCGGAACAGCAGCACTACACAAAACGAAGGTATATTAGGCAGAGAGCTTATGACAGCAGATGAAGTCGGTGCTATGCCGGACAGCGATTGTATATTACTTGTCCGAGGGTTACACCCTTTTTATTCAAAGAAGTTTGTCATAGAAAAACATAAAAACTATTGCTTCATCGAGGACAGTAATAAGAGTAATGCTTATGATATAAACAGCTTGGTAACTGAAATTATGCCACGCAATGAAACTGATACCGATATTACAGGTTATGAGAATGTTGAAATAGATGATGAAAACGAGGAAGAAATTAGAGCAATACTTGAAAGTATTGGAGAGGGGGAGAAAGAAGTAATGACTTCAACAGTTGTTATACCCGATGATAGCTTGCAGGAGGATGATAATGTTGTCCTTGTAGAACATGGCGAGGGATTAAAGGAGGATGGAACTTTGAGCGAAGTTATTAATTCGCCGGTCGGGGACCCGGCTGACGATGAAATAGTAATCAATGATTTAACAGTCGAGGAAGGGGATGAATTTTCTGATTTGAACTTTGGGGATTTATCTATCAATGCTGATGATGAATACATAGTAGACGAAGCTTAAATTGCAGCATGATAGTGTATAAAAGGAGGGGATTAATTACTTAATTTATTACTTATTGCAGCTTTGTGTAACATAATATATTATTTTGTTTCGATGGTAAAAATTTATTGATTTTGAAAGGGGTTATGAAAAATGAAAAAGTCAAAAGTGAAAGTGAGTAAGTCTGTAAAAATGAAAAAGCTCTTGGTTTGCTGCTTCCTTGTATTCGTGGTAATGTCCTTAATGTCCGTTGCCGCCTTTGCCAGTGGAGCAAGTACCGGTACTGTTACCAATCCTAACACAAGCTTTGATGAAATAATCAAGTTTATCGCCGGTTGGATCGGCAAGCTTGGGCTTGTTGTGGGTTTCATCGGGGCGGTTCAGTTAGGTTTTGCATTTAAAAATGATGATGCTGACGGTAAGACCAAAGGGCTGCGTACATTGATTTCCGGCTTTGTTGTATTCGCTTTGTGTTCTGCAACATCTCTGGCAATGTTCGGCATTATATAATGTCTGGATATACATGGCTTGTATAGCCCCTTTATCCAAAAGGGGCTATCTTTTTAGATGTAATACATAACTAATCTGCAGATCCAGGTAGGCCCAGAAGTTTTGTATTACACAAGCTCTTTAAAAAATATAGGGAGGTTCTGTATGAATGGATAAAAACGACCTTATAGCTTATATAAATGAGAAATTCAGTGACCTTAATACCAGTATAGCAAATGCAATAAATGTACTGATTCAAACACCGTCACAATTTGCACCTTCGACAGATTCAGTTATAAACCTCATTTTTAATACCGTATTAGGTACGGCTTATGTTCTTGCAGCATTGTTTTTCATAATTGATTTGTGCAATAAGACGCTTATGTTTGAAACTTCTAATTATGAAGTGACCGTTAAGCTCTTGCTCAGATTTATACTGGCAAAGATCATAGTAGAGAATTGCAGAGGAATCATGGGTATTATTTTCAATGCCTTTAGCGATATATCTACTCAACTTGGCGGCGGATCACTTAGTAATCCGTTGGGTACAAATGTTGCACAGGGTTTAATAGACCATGTAAACACAATGGATGGTGGGGTTTTTGGTATAAACTATTTAGCATACAAGCTTGAATTAATGCCGACCATGCTTATGCTTTGGGTAGCGAGCATTATAGCCGGTGTAATAGTTTTAGGCAGAATGTTTGAAATAATGATATATACTGCTATAGCACCCTTGCCATTATCTACACTTGCAGGGGAAATGTCGCATGATACGGCAAAAAAGTTTTTA
>JAKOQC010000293.1 GCA_029778565.1 bacterium | reverse complement strand
TTTAAAAATCAATCTTTATCGGGTGAAGATTTAGAACCAGTTAATTTTGAAGATCAACCTGATTTTATCTTTCGTAGAGCCCTTTACTTCACCTTTACTAAAGAAGGAACAGGGACGATTCCTTTACCCGCTTTACAAAATATTGAAGTTCATCCCGTTTGAAAGGAGAAAAGATGAATGGCAGGAATTGTTATTAATGGAGTTAATATAAAGAAACCTGGCGTATACTCCATCGCTGATGTCAGTGCTATGGTAGCTCCTAATCCCAATGCTAATGGAATTATAGCTGCTATAGGAACTTGTCGAGGAGGAAAACCATTCGAAGTCTATCACTTTACTTCCCCTCGAGAGATGTTAGCTACTTTAAAGCAAGGAGAATTAGCTGATTGTATTGGCTTAATGTATTCTCCTAGCGGCTCTGGTGGAGGAGCTTATGATGTTTTAGCTATTAGAGTAGTTGGTAGTGGCTATTCTCAAGCTAATCTAACCTTAAATGATGATGTGTCTTCCCCTGTTTTAAAAATCACTGCCTTAGACTATGGTAACATTGGTAATTTCATTAGAGTAGGAGTATATGATGGAACTTCTTCAGGAAAGAAAATTACTGTCCACGATTACTATAATAATATTCCTGTAGAAGCATTTGACAATTTAGGTGATGCCTTTACTATTACCTATACAGGAACTGCTACTGCAGCAGCTTTAACCATTACTCATGCCAACAATGTAGCTACAGGGATCTCTTGTGTAGTAGGAGATCATCCTGAAGAGGGTTTTGTCTTTGATTTGACTTCTGATGATTATAAAACTGTAGGACAATTAGTCAGTGCTATAAATGCTCTTCCTAATTACACCTGTGCTCTATCTCCTTATATCCCCGATGGAGACTTACCTACTAGCTATTTAGATGCAGTTGCTGATCAAGGTATTAAAACTTCTACTTATACTGCTACTGCTAGACTAGGAGCTATTATTTATGCCTTAGAAAAATCTAAAATTGTTCGAGCTAGTAAAGCTACACCTTCAGCAACTCTCCCCCCAGTCAATACTGATGAGGTTCCTCTTTCAGGAGGTAGTGAAGGGTCAGCTCCTACTGTAGATGATTACAATAGAGCTTTAGCTTTATTAGAAGGTTATGATTGTAGGTTTATTGTAGTTACCAGCACTGACTCAGAGATCCAATCAGCAGTTATGGCTCACGTCAATAGTATGAGTAGTGTTAGACATCGCAAAGAAAGACGAGCTATCTTTGGACTAGACCCCTCCAGTGGTGCAGCAGATTATAAAGCTCGGGCTATAGCACTCAATTCTCACCGAGCTATCTTAGTAGGACCAGCAATTAAGAAATCAATCAATGGAGTGCTAACCCCCTTACCTGGTTATTACTTAGCCGCTATAACTGCTGGAACATTAGTAGGAATGGATGTTAAAGATAATTTAACTTTTAAGCCAGTAGCAATAGAAGGACTTACTCAGAACTTTACTCAAGCAGAGATCGATAACCTAATCACAGGTGGAGTAACAGTAGTAGAATATGATGTTAGAAAAGGTTACCGCTATGTTCGAGGAGTTACTACCCACTTAGCAGATCAGAATTTAGCTAAGATTGAAATAAACTGTGCTGAAGTTATAGACCTATTAACTCAGGATATCAGAACTA
>JAKOQC010000292.1 GCA_029778565.1 bacterium | reverse complement strand
TTCAGCGAAAGATACTATAGCTCCAAGTGTGCCGACTGGACTTACAGCAGAAGCACTTTTTCAAAAGATTATTTTGAGATGGAATGCAAATACTGAAACAGATTTCAATAAATATAAAGTGCAAGTATCTATGAATAACTTTTCAACAATAAAAGAGACTTTTTATACAACATCTAACTACCTTGTTTACAGTGGGCAAACGAATACTCAATATTACTTTAGGGTATCGGCTATAGACACAAGCGGAAATGAAAGTGCATATAGCGCTATAGTTAGTGCAATTACAGCGGCAGTGTACGACGAAGATTTGGAAAGCACTATATTAGATGGACTAACAGCGAATTTAGAAGAACTTAATAATGTGATTTTACCAGGATTACAAACTGGCTTGCAAGAATTGCAAGATTTAACGAATTTCATAGATGGAGAAGCACCAAGTATTCCAACTGGATTAGGTTTAACCACTGAATTAATCAACGGAGAATCTGTTATCAAGGTTTCGTTTAATGCAAATGTAGAAACTGATATAATCGGATATGAAATAGCTTATTCTGAAGACCAAATCAAGTGGAAATACGTAACTACAACGGATGTAAGCGTTTATATTCCTGTTATTGCAAACACACTATATTACGTTAGAATAAGAGCATTCGACACAGAAGGATTTAAATCAGCATGGACTCCTGTGTCAAGCATAACGTCAGCAAAAGATACTGTACCACCAGGAATACCAACAAGTTTAACAGTAGAATCCCTTTTTCAAAAAATAATTGTAAAATGGAATCCTAATACAGAACCAGACCTTTTGAAATACTCCGTACAGGTATCGCTTGATAATTTTGAAACAGTCAAAGATACTATTTATACAGACTCGAATTATATCGTTTATGGTGGAACCACAAATACCACATACTACTTCAGGGTATCAGCTATAGACTTGAGCGAAAATGAAAGCGGATATAGTGAAGTGGTGAGTGCTACAACGGTAGCGGTATACGATGAAGACTTAGAAAGTGCTATATTAGATGAATTAAACGAGAGTTTAGAAGAGCTTAACAACGAGACTTTGCCTAGTC
>JAKOQC010000291.1 GCA_029778565.1 bacterium | reverse complement strand
GGCTTTAGCATCGGTTTACCCAAGATACCTACTATTCCCTACCTGGCTCAAGGTGGTATTATAACAGCTCCCACTTTGGCTGTGATGGGAGAAGGCTACAAAAAAGAAGCAGTTCTGCCTTTGGAAAGTAACACTGGTTGGGCTGATATTATAGCAGAACGCCTGGTGGCGGCACTGCAAAGGATGCAAGTTGCCGGTGCCGGTGCTGGTGGTGATATATACGTCTACATTGGGAATGAACAAATAGATGCATATATTTATCGCAGTCAAGACCGTCGGAATATCAGAAGCAATGGGAGGTAGATAGCATGGCGCTAATACAAATTAACGGTGTAAATTTACCTCCGCCTGTTGAATACTCTGTAGAGCTATACGATATTGATAGTGAAAATACTAAACGGACGGAAACGGGTGTATTGCAACGGGATAGAGTCAGAGCTGGAGTGTATAAGATACAGGTGAAATGGTTGGTAAAGAAATCGCAGTTAAGGATTATTACAGATGCGTTAAAGCCAGCTAAGTTTAAAGTCACGTTTTTTGACCCTACAACGCTGGAAATGCCCACAAGAGAAATGTACTGCGGTGATCGCAAGGCCAACCTAGTAAAGTATAATGGAAGCTCCTCTGACGATAGTTGGTGGGAGCTTTCTACTTCACTAATTGAGTATTAACGGAAGGAAGGAAATAGCCGTTTTTGTTTTTTCTATAATGTGAGTTTAAAATTACGTTTACTGATAGTAAGATGCTATCGGTGCCGAACGATGGATATTTTCTAATTCACATCGTTGAAGGTTTAGAGTGAAGGAGGCGAAAACATGGCATACAATACCACTGTAATAAAGAAAGATGCGGATAATAAACCAATACCACAGTATTACAATCCCTTGGTGGATGAATATGAAGTGTTGCAGGGTAGAAACGGTGCCTCTAGGGTAGAATTATACGATGCAAATGGTAATCCGATTGATTTGGTAAATCTTATAACCTCTATCATTAATATCTTAAATCAAATGGGTGCCAGTACGGAAGCAAAACAAAACGAAATAAAAGAGATTATAAATAACATTTATAACAAAGATACTACTAGGACCTATTATGGGAAATCATCTGAAACAAAACCAACAAGTGGAGTAATAAAAGGCTCCACTTTTTTTGAAATTGATACGAAAACGGTATACATGTATGATGGTACAAATTGGGTGGTGATATGATGGACGTTTTGAGCTATGCATTGTCGAAAAAATATACAGACGAACAAATCGCAGAGCAGAAACTAAAAGTGGCTAAAGTTGAAAAAGAATTGAACGATTATAAATCTGTTATGGCACAGGTGAATATTAACCAGGAAGCCAAGCAAAAAGCAAGCGGATATGGTATTGTATCCTTGC
>JAKOQC010000290.1 GCA_029778565.1 bacterium | reverse complement strand
GCTCAGCCTATTCCTGGTGGCTATATCAGTGTTTACGTTGGGTATTTCCATATTATTGGCAATTATTGCCGTGTTTGCCCCTAGACGTGATGACAACTAGCAAAAGAAGATGCCACTCCATCTTCTTATCGAAATAAACACCTTCATGAACTAGCGCCTATTTCGTTATTTCAATGATTACTAAGAAACTAAAATAGAAATAGCCGAACATAAGCATTCGCATGTTCAGTTGTCATAATTGCTAAAAGAAGTGCACCATGATTCCTTACACAAGGATAGCGATAAAAGCAGTACGGCTCTATACAGTATCCTACCGTGCCTGCTGTCACCACGGCACACAGCATGGTTTATGGTAGATAGCCACTCAACCATTTCTTACGTCACACGTTTTGGTTCAACTTTTCACGGGCAATACGTATTACAAGCCGATACAACATGCAAATTTGGCATTATTGTGTCAAATAGAAAAGACCAAAGTAGTGATTGAAGCCGTAAGATTGCCAAAAACCAAAGGCCCTTTCGCTATGACTTTGGTTACGACAAGGTTGTCCACTTCACTTCAAGCCCGGCACATAACATATAGAATCCGCATGCACATAGTAGTTGTATTCATTCAACAGTGATGCGCCTGCTATTGAGCTCAAGGCATGTAAACAACTCACAGCTCCAAACTTAAAGGAACCAATTTGACTTACGCATAATGCTTGAGGTCTTACATTGTTTTGTTATGGACCTTAAGCAATAATGCCTAGAACAAAGGGGAAGAACATTTTCTTGAAACTTTCTTAAACTATTCGGGGGTAGTTACTAGAACTGGCCGCTAGTAGCATTGAAAGCAAAATTGGTATTTGTACTTGTAGCTACCCCTAACAACTCAATAAAACAACACAAAGAGCATTCAATTTGGCCCAACACCACTTAGCGGATACTGTCCCCATTTTCAATTGCATAGATTTGGACCAACACCTCGCCTGATGAGCCCGCTCATGTTTCTTTTTACTCCTCTAAAACAGTCTCGTTCTACTTACCGTTTACAAGAAAAACAACATGATAGCCGCACATATTATCTAGATCTGAAGGAATGCTAAGCAAAAAAAAACAGTATGTACCACAATGAGAAGAAAAACATTTCCTAAAACCAATAACGGCAAGGGAGAGTCTCCCTTGCCGTTATGCCGTCTTGCGTAGTTAATGAGGTATATCAGATAACTTCATGTCAATTAAAGAACCCCTGCTTTCACTTGTAATGCGTAGCGTATAATCAAAGGGATTGGCTCCTTTAGGTATTGCCCAGTATAGCTGGGCTCTCCACCATTGTCCTATAGCATCCATCTTACTAAAGTTTGTCACATATTGAGGCTTATGTCCAACCTGATTTACAACAAAGCCTTCCTTGTCCAGGAGAGTAAACCACGAGGTCTTAGGTAAATCTTCTGACATACCCCAGAATAATTCAGGCGTTGAAGTCAGAGTAAGCTTAACGTCGATCAGTAAATACTGTTGGTTAGGATCTCCTAGTTCATTCTCTCCTTCTTGAGGCAATGTCTTTATACTGCAAATGTCAATTTTGTATGGTGTAGTACTGGTTGTATAGATAGGCGAACTATCTGCAGCAATTTTCCCTAGGAGGGGCACGCTCCAATAAGCATCCCAACTCTTGTATGTAAGATTGTAAACATCGAGTGGACGATCTTCTGGAAGGGTCACTCTGAAATGACCTTTCGTCTTTGCTTGCGGCGGTACAGGATCAGTATCAAGGTTAGCATTTGCGCGGTAAGAAATACTATATTGACTATCTACAAGATAAAGTTCCCCAAGAGTTTGGTCTTTAGTATATGTATTGGTATATACAAAATCCCCTTGTATTTCAAGAACACCTGGGTTGCTCGGCGACTTAATAACTCTTATACTGGTTGCAGTAAGCCGTTCGCCGTATTGAGCTATGTTTACATCAATATTAGTTTGAACTAATTCTTCTTTCGGTTCTTGGCTCACAGGTTGAACCACGGGCTCATTAGTATTCTCGCTTCCTTTATTCTGACTTGATTCTTCTTCGCCTTCTTCCCCAGTGTTCTCATAATCAGGGCTCTTATCCAGGCTCCCTTCACCACCATATCGCTCATATACGGCCACTACACCTTCGCTGGATGCGTCCAAGGACAAAAACTCAAGGCTTTTCAGTTTTGGAATTTTATTTCTGTCATTGAAGAAGTAGATGGTCAAGTAATCTACGTTTTTATCAAAATTATCTCCAAAATTCTGAAGTTTTTGCCATGTAGCATCTTCAT
>JAKOQC010000289.1 GCA_029778565.1 bacterium | reverse complement strand
CTTAGGTAGGCGGATTAGTAAAGAGACTGATGGAGTTGTAACCCGGTTCTATTGGGATGGGGATGCGCTGCTGGGTGATGTGACCGGTGACGATATTCGGGAGTGGGTTTATTATCCCGGTAGCTTTGAGCCCTTGGCGATGCTGGTGACGGATACCACATGCAAGGATAATGAAGCGTCGGAGCGAATATATTATTATGCGAACGACCCCAACGGTTGTCCCACCAGATTGCTGGATGAGGCCGGCAAGGTTGTCTGGGCGGCATGGTATGATGCTTGGGGAAAAGTCAAGAAACTACCGGCCAATGAGGTGGATCAGCCGTTAAGGTTGCAAGGGCAATATTTTGATGCTGAGACGGGACTGCATTATAATAGATTTAGGTATTATGAGCCGAGGATTGGCAGTTTTATTTCGAAAGATCCGTTAGGAATAGCACCTGGAATTAATGTCTATGCGTTCGGCCCAAATACTCAAAAATGGATTGATCCATTAGGTTTGTGTAAAAAGCAATCTAAACCTGATTTTTATGTAGGTCCAAATGGTGATGCTTTGCCATCTACTGCATACCGCTATATGGATTCAAAATGGGCTTCTTCTGTAATGGCTTCTAAAGAAGCACGTCTTAGCTATTTTGGTTTTAATAAGTACAATACTGGCGCAGAAGCTAGGGATGGGTTTCAAATATTTTATGAACCTGGAAATCCAGACTCTTGGAGTGATGCTAGGCTCGAAGGAAAATTTGACACACTCCAATTATTTGATAAATCCGGCAATCCACTAGTTAGAGTACCTATGGAATATGGAGATACAGGTACTATTCCCGAGCCAATTACACGTTGTTATCCTCAATTTGGAAAGGGAGGTGCCGTTCAGTTGGTTCCAAAGGATAAGATGATGAATGTAAAATTTGATAGCGTAACACTTCTACCAGAAAATTAAATTTAAGGTTAATTTATACAGAGCATTACACCATTTTAAAATAATTTTAAATATCATCAACCAAGTTTTATCACAAAACACTTTTTAGATGATGGTTTTATTCCGTCTTTTACTAGGGACATAACGAAAGGAGAGGATTATTTTGAATGAAGAAGAGGTAAAATTAAAGTTAGAGTACCTTATATCAAAGTATATTGAAGATGATGATAAAAAAAGGGAATTAATTAATTTAGTAAGAGCACGTGGAGGCGCAGTTGCAAAAGGAATCTTAGCTGATATTCAAAGTTACAAAAAGGTTCACTACACAGAAAAGGATAGCGAAATTATGCAAGAAATAGTATTTTACTATGTTTGACTAAATCAAGCTGTTGGAACTGGTATCGATGACAGTCTCATCTGTTTAAGTTAATAAATGTTTTATAAGGCTGAGCCGAAATAATTAATAGTTACCGCAAGCAAAACGAGGTTACTCTCACTATCATTTTAAACCTACATTAATCTAGGGTTCACCAACATAAGCAAGGCTATACGACGCAGGGAAAGTGTGTCAAAGAAACATTCGACCATCATATAGCCTTCTCTTATGTTGCCAGCGGGAAAGTGAATAGTCTGGAAATCCACTAGTTTGCTCATTTCGGTGCCCAGCACCGCTCTTATTAGCTGATCTGAAGTCGGTTTTGAAGTCTTCCCCTTCCAAAATTGATTGAGCATTCCTTTTGGGTTAAAGATAATCTGCTTGAAGTATGACGTGTGAGCTACCGGGGTCTATTATCCTGGTAGTTTTGAGCCCTTGGTGATGGTTCGGAATGAAAAGTTTTACTTATATCATAATGAGCCTAACGGCTGCCCTACTCGCCTGCTTGATGAATCGGGTAAGATTGTCTGGGCGGCGCGGTATGATGCTTGGGGGAGAATCAAAAAGTTAATAATTAATGATGTCGATCAACCATTAAGGCTGCAGGGGCAGTATTTTGACCGGGAG
>JAKOQC010000288.1 GCA_029778565.1 bacterium | reverse complement strand
TGCAGCTCGCAGTTGTTCCGTGGCTTGTGCCTCCAAAATCTGATTCAGGATTGATTCCAGCAGTTTTGATACGCTGGAATCCTTGGCATCCGACAAAAATAGATGCTGAAGTAATTCTGAGTCGATGGTAACATGGTATTGAGCCATTGCAAGGTCACCTCCGGTTGTGGTTTGTTTTGGTCACTTACCATTCTAAACCAGGGGCCTTGTCTTGGCTCTTCATTTTACACAATTATATGGACTCAACTCCTGAGGACTGCTAAAAACAAGTGGGCTTCGCTGGTTTCACCGGTAATAGGATTGTGGATAGGAACCCTTCCGTCCTGCCAGTCTACAAAAATATTTTCTTCAGCTTTATGCTGCTGGCACATGACAACATCAAGATGCTTGGCCCACTGACGGTAATGGGTAACAGAACTGTGTGTATTGGAACCCATCGGGTTGGATTTCCTGGCGAACCGTATTTTGTGTACTGCGATGTGACAATTATTTGACACTATATCCGTTACTTTTGGACAATAACGCCGTCTTTTGCTGGACACTATAGGTTTGCAGTAACCGAGGGCCCCTTGGTGTTGGTTATGGTGCATGGCGCTACCAACCCACACCAAGAACTTTCACCCACTAAAACTGTACACATGCCGGATGCATAACGAGGAAAAAGAATACCAGGTACCCTTTTTGCGTAGGCTTTTACGTACAATGTACTGTCCTTTAGTTAGACTCATAATTCCTTTTAACTGGGTTAAAATATAGCAAAAACAGGGGTTAGTATGATGGTTATCAAACCGATAATTATCGTTTAACCAATTGTTTCAATTTCACCGGCCTCTAACGATAATTCGCTCGTATGCCAATCATTATAAATTCAGGGCGTTTTAATATAGGGCTTAGTTTCCACATCAACCCCCAAGGTTTTAAGCTTAGACAAATAGCTTGACTCAGCAGTAACACCCTTTGATAAATCATCATAGTCTCCCAGAGCATATATCTTAATCGTACCTTCATGGTTCCCTTCACATACTTCAGAAGGACTGCTTATTGTTTCAGTCTTACCCTCGGACTC
>JAKOQC010000287.1 GCA_029778565.1 bacterium | reverse complement strand
GAGCCACAGATCATGACAAGAAGGTAAAAAAACTCCATTGCCAGCCAGCCCGCACTTCTCGTTGAAATAATATATCCACCAGTTTCTGGCTGCCGAGCTTTCTGCATCGATGCCTACATACTCGTTCAGGTCTGCTTTGACATTTACCTTTTGAAAAAGAGCCGCACGATCGGATATCAGCGTGGTTATGTTTATCCGCCTATTTGTACGATTCAACGTTATTCCTTCCGCCACGTTAAACGAATGCGACAGTTTACCTTTTGGCTTCCACGGCAACCTACTGATCGGCAAAATTCCGGCAGGTAGTCCTGCGTAACATATTTTTTTATGCCAAGGCAACAAGTTCAAACAACTGCCAACGATGCCGTTAATTCCAGGCTCGATAGAGACTAAAGAGAATAGCGGCAGGGTGCTGACAAAGTTTCCGTCTTTTCCGTTCTTTAGTTGGTTATAAACTTCATTATACCATGATGTTAGTGCTGTAATAAGATCTGTATCCGCATTTAATCTATATTTAAATAGGTTATAGGCAGCTGAAAATATTTCGTCGGATTCCTGTTCGGTTATGTCTCCAGTGTTGTGCAATTTCCATGTTAAGACTCCCATCTTTTGAGATTCGTCCATCTTATTAATCATCTCCGCATTGTCGGTGTCCGATTATAATTTATTGTATCATTTGCCTTCTATAACTCCTTCTTCTAGCATCTCAATCTGCCTGTGCTTAGGCAAGACCCTTGTTCACGGTGTCTTTTGCTTGATAAAGATAATAGGAGCAATAGAAGCGCATGCGGGGAGAACTTAAATGTCGTTCTAATGCTATACTTGCCTTTTCTTTTTCTTAAAAATAGAGAAACAACAGATAGAGTCAGATTAGATATGTCCTAAACAGTTTGGGAGCTGTTTTTAAGTCCACTTTGTTACTTTTTGTGGGGCTACCGTAAAGCATCTAGTGACAAAATTGACCTATAAATGTTATATTTTTCCTAAACATACATATAGGGGGTG
>JAKOQC010000286.1 GCA_029778565.1 bacterium | reverse complement strand
TGTCAATAACTTGTGAAAATGTCACCCCAAAATACAGTTAATTATCGTGAGAAAATGTCACTATTAACCCGGCTGTTGGAATGATAGCTGGCTGCATCTGGCAACGTCAAGGGTCAAGATGAACTCGTTAATACTCGCCCTTGACATTGCCAGGCAGCCAGCAGTATGATGATTAGGCCGGGTTAAGGTAAAGTAATCATGCCATTTTTGAAAGGAATATCTTTTCAAGCATCATAAGTATCTCTTGGTCACTTTCGGTATAAGCTATCTTTTTTACAAGCCTATGACCATACTTGTAATAGTGGCTGTCCGGAGGTGACCAAACTTTTTTTTCTTTTAAAGGAGCCTTATCCTGCATCTTCTTTGGCTTAATATATGGTACTGTATCATATATAGCCCCCTTGTAGGACACCTTAATACCGAAGCGGGGGCTAATAAGCACATCTACACAAGCGCTTTTGGGCAGTGGAGGAAGCTCTTTGGACTGAATAATCTTAAAATGTTTGTTGTAGAATGAGAATATCCCTCCGTTATCAAAAGTACGCTTATTAACTATGCAAAGAATATGATCTATGCATAGGTTTGAAGGTACAGGCCTGAAAGCACATTCGGAATTTTCGGGCGCTACAGCAAACACTTTATTATACTTGTGTATATACTTCGATAAAAAGGCATTAGCTTCGTCCAAAGTTTTGATGTTGTTGCGTTTAAACTCAACCGGCAGCCTGCTTTGCAGCGTTTCCCACAGACGTTCCACCCGGCCTTTTGCCTGAGGGGAGCGTGCGGTAATAATGGTTATGCCCAGTTCTTCCATAGCACGGCCAAACTGAGTAGGACTAACTCTTTTACCGGCCAGTTGTTCCTCAATAGACAGTTTATCCTGCAAAGGTGATTTGAAGATGGTATGACAGTCAGAATAGATGCTAATCGGTATGCCGAAATTGTTTAATGTAAAGCGCATAACTTCAAAGTATCCGTGGAGACATTCATATTTGGCAAGATACAAAGATACTATCTTGCCTGTAGCATCATCAATAGCACCATGCAGGCTAAACATTTCGCCGGTACCAAGCCAGTCAAAGGGCGTAGCATCCAGCTGGATTAAAAGCCCCTCTTGAGGTCTGCGCTTTCTTGAGCGATGGGGTTTAAACCTCCTGCGTCTTTTAGGACTTTCAAAGCCTGCCTTTTTTAGCAGGTTGTAAAGTGCTGAGTAGCTGATATGGATTTGTTCATATTCAGCCAGCATTTCGCGAAAGTGCAGGAAATTAGCGCTTTTGTAGATATCCGACTTCTTAAGGTTAATAATTGTCTGAGCGGTCTGCTCAGAGATAGCATGCTGAGGCTTTTTACCTTTATTTTTGTGAACCAGGAAAGATGCCCCTTCATTTTGCACTCCTTTCTTGAGGCGAAGTATTTGTCGTTCACAAAGCCCAAGGCTCTCAGCTGCTTCTTTGACTGTGATGTATCCATCAATGAGTCTGGTAATTACTGAATGCCTTTTAAGACACTTATTAAGTTGTTTTTTGGACATAGAATAATGCACCTCGTTACTCATAGTGACATTTTATCAAGATAATTTACAAGGTGACATTATCACAAGATAACAACATT
>JAKOQC010000285.1 GCA_029778565.1 bacterium | reverse complement strand
GGATCTTTGGAATCGTTTTGTAAGTAATTGATATAGTCCAGCACTGTAAATCCTTCCTTTATCTTCAACTACAAATCCCCTCAAAGGAGTAACAAAAACATTTGGATGGCCTCACCGCTGTTCCGTTATTGTTATTAGCCAAGCTATTACTACTCCCCTATAACACAGTATAAAGAATCATTTGTAAGTACAACAAAGCATTATCCAAGAGCAATATATCGGAATTATGGAATTCATCTAATGCTTGACCAACTGTAGTCAGGCCCATTTCATCCTTGGCAGATGCTGCAAATTTAAGAAATGCTTCCAACTGGGTAACCTCTTTCATATTAACCCCCTTATTAACTCTCTTGTAACCAAAATGTTTATTTTGAAAGTTCTATCTGGATTGTAGTGAGGCTTTTGGAATATAGTTGGACGGGAATTATTCTAGGACATTATAATCTCTTTGTTTATACTTTATTCTAAGACATTTATATATAAATATCAATATAAAAATGTCTTAGAAGGTTAATTCTAAGACGTATATCATTGGCTGATTTTAGCCCAGAAAGATAATGGCCCCCTTTTCATAAGAGAGCCATACAAACACCCGGTTTTTAAGCAAGTATTCTGAAAAAAAGCAAAAGCCCACACCCCGGGGATAGGTGTGGGCTTTATTGAGCTAGATAAATTCTAGCTCATTTTTAGACAGGACTTTTTGTCCTGTCTTTCCCCGATATTCTTCGGGGATTTCTTTCCCCCGGTACGTTTCGCCCAAGGGAAATTCGGCCAAGATGTGATCCCGGTCGATAATTGCTTTTATCCAGCCTTCGGTTTTTGTTCCACCGGTACGGGGAACTAAAATCTTCTGACCAACAGCAATCATTTTATCCCTCCCAGATTTATTGCAGAATTTACAAATTACAACCTAGTCTCCCGGGAAGGGAGACAATGGTTGCTTTCCCTGCTTTCGCAAGATTTTCTGTTTTTTGTTATAAAAAAAGCCCCATGTTCAACCGAACATGAGGCTTTCATTAATTATGTGCTTTTAATTGATATTGAGGTTACAGTCCTTCGCCGAATCCTTTAGCCATAGCAGTTAAAAGTGGACCAGCATATACTATAGCAACAGCAATAAGTACCACTACCATACCTACAATTGAAGCTCTAAGTAGTTTTTCCAGGCTTAAAGCTGCTGCAAACATAGCCATTATTGCTCCAATTACCAGTGCTGTTAAAGCAATATTAGGAATCATAGAAGCTCCTGCTTTGTATAGGTTTAGCAAGGCTGTATTAATTCGTCTAACTCCTTCTTCGGGTGAAATACTTTGCACGCCACTTTCTGTCATAACAGTAGTTTTCTCTACCATTACGGCCTCTTGGACGCTATCGTTATCAAATTCATCAGCTAATACTATCGGACTAAACATTATAATCCCAATAAACAATAAAGGTATTATCAAAATCCGCTTCATCAGTACCCCTCCTAAACTATACTTAACCGTGACGACTTCCTAAATTACGAAGCTTCTCGGTTCATCTACCCCCCCGATCGCTCCGTCCAAGCCTAGTTATCCCACTGAATAGGTTTTTCGTTGATTAAGTTCTCCATTGCATAGGTTCTGAGTCTCTGTTGCCAGTGTTTAACTGAGTATTCATAGTTGTTCTGGGGTTTGGTGATATTGTTAAATTATTAGTCCCTGCGTTCTCATCATTTTTCCATTGACTTGGATCTGCGAGCCTGTTTCCAAATTGTTTGGCAGTATCAATAGCTGCCGAACTTGCTTTATAGACATTTTGTCCCTTTTCATAACCTTGGATTGGATTGGAGCTAAATGTTGCACCTAATAATCCTAATGCCGCATGGCTTGTGGATTCTGGGGCTTTTGTTTCATGGGTCATTCCTGCATAACCCGGATATTGCTCCGGATCTATTGGAATTTGCAGGGTGGCAGTGTCTTTTATACCTTTAGAGACTGAGCCGGCTTTTAATATATTGCCTGCAGTCATACCGCCTAGTGCTACTCCCCTGCCAGCTAAACCTATTGCTCCTTGTGTGATATTTTTACCCATAGTACCAACCGTTGACGCTAAGCCTGGGTTAACGCCTACCAATGGTATGGCCATAGCCATTCCTACACCTGTCCCGACAACGCTGCCAACTTTCGATATTACTGGTGAAATCTTAGATAAAGTGGCTAAACTGCCTTGGGCTTGTGGTGACGTGGGAGCATTAATTACTCCAAAAGGACTACTGGAACTTCCAGTAACAGAGCCACTTGGAATGGGCGAATATGAACTGTTTCCAGATATTCCTGCCCCCGGTCGCAAAGTGGCTCTTCCCATAGCTGCCAGGCCACCTATCATACCCATCCCGCCTGCAGCTAACCCTTCTTCATTGATTCCCAAGAATCTCAGAAACCCTTGGAAGATGTTTCGCAGGACATTTGTAAATGGGATTACCATAAACAATGCCACAACAGTGGCCCACCATAGATTTAATGAGTTTGTGAACGTCAAGAAAAACAATAAGGAAAACGCATGTAAGAATTGCATAAAAGTAACTGACGTAATCTCACCAAACCATATTTTTATAGCTGTCTCGTTATCAGTCATAGCCCAGAGCCATATTAATATAGGCGTTAAAGCCAGTAATCCGGCTAGTACCAAAGCACGAATCAGGTACAAAATATTAAAGTAGATCATCAATGTTACCAGAGCAAGTCTTACTATGGCAGTAGTTAAGACATGACCGGTGTAAAGATTTGTGATAAAAGAACCTCCAGCCCCTTCACTGTCGGCCTGAAATTGATTTAATAACCCCATGTTTTCAGCAACACCGGCAATCATTTCAACCCCGGCGTTATTGATTTCTATGAATAAACGAATCATAAGCGGGGCCGCAATTATTATTACAAACGCATACAGGAAGCGACTTAAACTTTTCATAGCTTGTTCTCGCTTTTTAGGAGTATAAGCCGTAAAGATAATTTTAGCGCCGGTATAGAACAAGCCTAACAGTATTAGTCCGAAAGCAGCATAATAAAAAACGTTAAACCATTTCGCTATATTGTGCCAGGCATTTTGACTAATAAATGGAGGTATAAAGTAATTTTCTACACCTTTATTAAACAAGAGGACATCTAAATCTTTCAGACCTAAAGCTCTTAGAGCCTTAACTGCCCCGTTTAAAGGGGCAGCCAGCATTTTATCAACCCAACCACCTTCATCTTGATCTTGTGTAAGCCGAGTTTGTTGTGCGGTCTGAGTTTCTTCGTTTTCATTGCTTCTGGTAGTTGTAGGACCAACAGTTCCCGTTTTTCGGATTTCTTCTACGCCGTCAGAAGCAACTATATTGAAAGCAGTGTTATTGGGCGCCCTTTGGTTATAATTACTTCTGTCAGCCCAATTAATTGAAATGACACAGACCCCTTGGGTTTGCCCGCCAGTTTGAATTGTTTTTATTGGTATTTCACTGAAAGCATTGTTGGCTTCTACTTGTATGGATATTTGTTCTATATTAGGGTCTGATGTTTTCCAGTATATATTTAAAAATCCAGCTAATTTCCCTTCGCCAACGTGTTCATATTGAGGATCAATACTGAAATTGGCCGCTTGTGCCGGCATTGCCAATACCAGCAAAAACAAAAGCGAACACATAAAGGTAAGGAGTTTCCTCATAATTACCCCCCCAAACCTAATATTTCTAGTTCTACTGGAATTAACTGATTATAAATAGGCACAACATTCTTTTCGGTTATCAATAATCCAGAGCCGGTGGGGGCGTTTTCTATAAATTCCCTTGCTCCATCGGAAAGGTGATATATTTCCTGAATAGCGTCGATCTGGGATGGGTGGGGTTTTAATATTATGCTGGTAGCACAGCTGCCGAGTATCGCTTTCCCCTGCTCACTACGGGTAAACTCAATAAAAGACTGGGAAGCTATATTTAACCCAGTCTTATACTTTCTTGCCCGACGTGCCAACTGCTCCAGATGTTCTGCCGTATCTTTGTGACGGGCAAACATCCAACCTTCATCAACGTAAACATCTTTTTTGATATGCGGTTGCTTTTGGGTAAATGTTGCCCATACCCAACCCAAAATGACAGACATAGTGTATAGCCTGGTAAACTCATCTTTGATACGGTGAATATCGAAACAGACCAATAATTCATCCTGCAGTCGTACCGTTGACGGGCCATCAAACATCCCCAATGAACCGCCATATAACATCGGCTTAATAAGTGTCTGGATGCGTTCAGCTCTGTATTTCCCTTCCAGAGCTTGCTGTAAATCGGAAATGGTGGGAAGTTGTTTCTTGCGCCCCGATACAGATAACTGCCCGGGAGCATTTTCATAAAGACTGCGTGGATCAGAGTTAATACCAAATTTAGCGTAAGTTTCCCGAACTGCTTCTTCTATGGCCACTATTTCTTCTGCTGTTAAGCCCTGTCCGGTTTGCCGCTCCACAACCAGCCCCAATATTGAACGGATTTCCGCTATTTTATCCAGTATATTTACTCGTGGTCCTGTTTCCGGATCTTCCTCAACGTCAATTTCCATGAGGTTTATCATAGGAGGCTTGGAAGGATCTATTTCAATCACTGTTCCTCCTGCTCTTTTCACCCAGGCCGCAATATGTCCTTCCTCTGGATCAATTAAAACACTTTTTATTAAGTGCAAGGCTGACCTGAGAGCTTTGGTAGAAATAAATACTGTTTTCCCCGAACCAGACCATCCAATATATATTGCATGAGGATTAGGCAGTTCTGGCGGACCAATAAAGGAATTGTAAAATATCGGTGTACGCGAGAAGTAGTTTACTCCCAGTAAAATGCCGTTTGAATGGGAGTATTCAAATCCGGTAAACGGCATCATGGATACTACTCCGCCTAGTGTGGCGTTACGGTATATGTTTAATTCGTTGTTGCCAAAAGGTAGTGACGTCTTTAAGGCTTTATCCTGAATAAACAGCATAGTCCGGGCTTTAGAGGCCCTTCTGGCTAATAGTGATTTTAAGTTATTAGTTAAATAATCGAGTTCAGACAAACTTTTTGCGTAAATAGTGAATGTTGCCGTAAGATAAAACATTCTGTCCCGGTTAGAGTAAATAGCATCCCGTATTTCTTCTAAATCCTGTATTGCCTGCCGCAGCTGAGGTATCTTATAGATGTTGCCCTTTTCTTGATCGATCAGAAACTGGGCTTCAAGTGAGGCAATCTTTTTGGTTAATTGGTCGATTACCATACGATCGGGCACGGGTTCGACGTGGACAGAATAATCTATATCGCCCAGGTTTAATACTTCGTCCAGCCAACCTAAATAGGTTTTTCGGCAGTATGTAGACAACAACAAAGTTCTGCCGTATTTATGCCCTTGCCTGAACTCTGTCTGGTAAAGTTCAATGCCATCTGGTGCGATTATATCTTTAATACGGGCTGTTCCCCGCATTATGTCTCTATCCAACATATAGATCTAACCCTCCTGCTTCTATTACTTCCGATGGTTTCAGAGTATCTTCTCTGTTCATTACTCCATGTAAAAAGTCTACAATTTCATTGGTTGTAAGTACGCTTGCTTTGATGCCGGCTTGAGCCAAACCGTCCTGCAATATTATGGCCCGGCGCATTAATTCTGAGTAAGCAGCCTCAAAACCGTCCCGGGTGTAATACGGTATTATGATATATGAATGTTTTACCATTACAGTTTGATCGTACCGTAACGATGTAAGGGCTTCGGCTAAATAGGCGCTATAAGGTTTAAGAGCACTAGGCAGATCAGAGTAATGAATCTTGATCTCCTTAACCGCATCCATGGTGTCAATTAATTCGGTAGTAGAAAATATCTGTATTGGGAAGCTGATTGAATTGGCTACACCTAATAAACCATTGATTACCACGGAACGCTCTGCCGGAGACATCAAATAATAATTAACAGAACCGACCCTTATAACCATCGTGTAATTGTTATCAGATCTAACTATTACGTTTCTTTTTATATCCTTAACGTCTATGAAATCTTGTACCGGTATTTTTTTGCCGTTATTTTGTCTGGTTTCCTTACTTTCTTTTGCTTCATAATGATTACCACGTTCAACACGATCTATAAGAACTTTGAAGAATAATATTGTTCCAATAATCAATACCAAGAATATAATTGAAACCCATAGATTACTCATTTAATTCCTCCAAACAATAGGTTTTTTGAAGTTTACGAAAACGTAACCAAAGTAAGATATACTTGTCCAGGCTGATACCGGTAGAAACGTTGGGAAACTGGTCAATTTTTATAAAAGCCAGGGTGACCGCAACAACCAGTATTAATAAGTCTCCAAGCACTATTAATGCAACCGGAATTGATAGTAAACTAAAGAAGAATACCGCTACAAAGGCAGCACCTAAATATGCAATTTGGCGGAGTGACAACACCCCGCCAATCATTTTTTCTTCACCTGTTATATCCAAAGGCATTATGAATTCTGTCACAGAAATTTACGCGGCGGAAACCCCGGAATTAATTCCGGGGAGGAAGCCGCTTTCCCTCCTCTCACATAGGAATGTGTTTGCTCTTTCGAGAAGCCTTAATTTCTTATAGCTCGCTGATGCACTTACTTTTGTACCGTCCAGCTTTCCCAAATTAAAATACCCGCTAACTACTTTAGCCTTTTGTTCTTTTAACAGCAGTCTTGCTTTTCTTGGACTGCACGGCATCAATGGCTTGCCGTGTTGGTTAATAACGTAGACTAACATAAAGCCTACCTCCTTTCGGAGTTGGTTGCCCATCGCCAATGTTAGGCAGGCTTGTTAGGCCAGCAGCACTGTTCCTACCCCTCAGAACTGTTTAACCACTGACGATAGAGCCTGGAACTTGGGCACGCATCCCAGGGTATCCTGACCTGCCTAACGTAGCCCTAACGGGCTGAGGCTAGTCAACTAGAGGCTCAAGCCTCGGAATTTATTCCGGGGGTTGTTGACGCTATCACCTATCCGTTAAAGGATTTGCCGAGCCCCAGTAAAACGCCGGCAAAAAACATGGCTCCACCAACAAATGCTGCCCCTAGTAACACATATCCCAATCCGCTCATAGTTTCTTTGCGTTTATCGGGTGAATAAGCGTTTAACAGCATCTTTACCCCTCCAACAACTATGGCGATAAGGATTATTGTGCCGCCAAGCGGAGTCAGGTATTTTTCCAAAACACCTAATACTTTGGCATTGAAACTAGCTGCATCGACTTCTGTGACATCAGCTAATGCCGGATTGGTATACGCGAAAGTTATAACCAAGGCTGTCAACATCGCAATCTTGTTTTTAACTTTTCGAATAAGTGCATTAATCCTCATCGAGCAAATCCTCCTTAAAATAAAAACTTTGCAAAATAAAAGATTGCAAGAACTATCAAAATAGATCCTGCAATTTGAAGTGAAAAACGCAGTAGCCTGATAAATAATATCGCTACTACTGCTACCACAATAAGGATTAAGGGGTTATCAACAACATAATTGATAATATTAAAAAAGGGAGTATTACTACCAAGATAGGTTATAAATTCAATGGTGAACCACTTCCTTTCCGTGAAACGTAATTTTAAAACCTTTGCTTTGATAAAGAGCAATTCGTTTTTGGGATTGTGCCTTCAATATGTCGTCGTCTTTTTCAGGCTGTATTTCATCATAGAAGTCTATAACCAACCCGCACTTTTTTCCCGGGGCCGGTCGTCTTACCCGGCCTATCCGCTGTAACAAGTCCCCCGGATTTGTGCCTCCGTGGGCTAGGATCAATACTTCGGCTTCTGGGATATCCACCCCCTGTTTCAGAATTGAACTGGCAATAATCAAATTAAGTTCTTTGTTTTTGAATTTCTGCAGTACCTCAGTCCGTACCTTAGTTGGCGTGCTGCCATGAATAAAGGGGGCTCCCAATAGCTCAGAAAATTTATTACCGTGAGCAATATCTTTAACAAGGATTATTACCTGTTTGTCCGCATATTTTTTGGCCACCTTGACTGTAGTGCGGGTGCGTTCCCAGTGGTCAACTACTTCCTTATCATATAAGGCTTTGTACCACTTAATTCTGGTGGGATAATGTTTAATAGGATATATCTCCACTTCTACCGGTAGAATATACCCTCCCTGCACTAACTCTTCTTCTGTAATCAACTCTATTGTTGGCCCGGTAGCAGCTTCAATGAAAATATCTTTTCCGTCTTCCCGGAACGGTGTTGCTGTAAGGGCATACGAATAATAAGGATCAGCTAAAGTCGCAACCGCATAAATTGTTTCTGCGCCCAACATATGCCCTTCATCAACAAATTGAGCTTTAACAGTAGACAGGTAGCTAAAAAGCCTTTCGGAACGCTTATCAGTTTTTCCCAGAGAGCTGTAGACAGTCTGTATTGAAGCCACAGTGATGGGTTCTATAGAGAAATTTCTTCCGCCTACTTTCCCAATTTTGATCCCCAATGTATCTTCATAAACACGGGCTGTTTGTTCCAGAAGGTCAAGTGAGTAAGTGTAGAAAATAGTAGGTACTTTTATTTGTGCCGTAATTGCGGCGCTTAAAATAGTTTTGCCGGCACCAGTAGCCATTACCAGCGTTCCACGATTAGGTATTTCCCCATTCGCTATCATAGAGCATGCTTTTTGCTGATATGAACGGGGTGAAATATTGAGTAACAACTCCAATTCTGGTTCGGGCCGGCTTTGTTCATTGTATTCTTTGTATTTAGCAAACTGAAAATACTGCAGAAAAGAAGTGATTCTACTGCGCAGCCCTTTTGGGAAAACAACAATAAACGAATCGGTTTTCTTAAAGACTTTAATAAGGCTGCTAATAGCAGATTCATTATCTATTTGATGTTCGTATGAACAGAGATCATACAAAGACCTTAAAAGTAATTTAGCATTACGATTTCCTTTGATACGCAGTCTATCAGCTATAATTTCTACTGACAACTGAGAAAACAAATCTTTAGGCACAATATCTAGTAACTCTGGCCACAAATAGCCGGGAGATAAAATGCCACGCAAGACAGCCCCTCTTAAATTATTTATAGGGGC
>JAKOQC010000284.1 GCA_029778565.1 bacterium | reverse complement strand
CGCCAGCACTCCAGCCTTGACTAACGCATCCTGCACAAATTTTTTGGCAAACGCTATATTGTCTTTGTCGCGGCGCTTATTAGGCTCATACCAGTGGTATACGATATGTACGGGCTCGCTAATTTCTACCCCTGGCATCTGCTCCCATATGCACATTACGATCATATCCTCAGTTTGCCTTTTGAGTTTCGCCGCCTGGTACTTATTGCTACGCTCGGTGTCTATGTAATCGTTGAGGCCAGGTAATGTGCCGGGGATAACGATTTTATAATGTTCAAACTTCATCTTTTAACCCTCCAACTTTCCCAATTCATTTCTACCCCTGCACACATTTCATACAGCCTATCTACAGTCTTTTCTGCGTTTTTACTACTTAGAGGACGTCCGCTAGGACCTAATGGCGTCATTCGCCTTATTAACTCATCCCCTGCATAGTTAGTCGTAACTACTATAGGCATATATGCCTCATACCTCGCATTAATGATGGCGTATATAGTCGTAGCGCCCCATTCAGTCGGTTGCTCGCTGCCTATATCGTCTATAACTAATAATGGGACTTCCTCGTATATCCGCATAATATCAGCCTCTGTAGCCTCGTCGCTGCGGTCATATGTCTGCTTGATACGTGCTAGTAGATCTATCATCGTCATACATATGACAGGCACGCCTTCTCTAAGTAATTTATTAGCAATAGCAGCTGCTAGATGAGTTTTACCAGTGCCATAACTCCCTGTAAAAAATAGTCCGTTTGGTTCTTTCTCCGGAGGTTGAATTATGACATTAGGAGACTTTTTTGGGAGCATCAAAGCAAAATTATCCGCGTAATCCTTCGCTACTCTATACGCATGCTTGTTAACATCGTTTACTTGAAATGTCTCAAATGTTCTATTCAGAAACCTGCCTCTTATACCGCTATCTTTAATAAGCTTATTTATGCGTTGTTGTATACGCTTTTGCTCTTCTCTACGAATGCGCTCTTCTTCCTCAGCCTTTTTATCGGCGTCAACTTGCTCCCAATACTTTCTCGCCTGTCCGCAATCGCAACGTTCTGGTTCCGGTAGCCAAAGAAATATATGTCTTGCTTGCTTTTCTAATGGGTTTACTAAGCCGTAATGGTATAGGGTCTTGTTACAATACACGCACTTTTTAGGTTCTGGAGGTTCTTCGTTATACGTCCAACCTTCCGCAATTGCTATATCCGACCTTATCTTAAATTGCTCTTCACTTTGGTTTGTAGAAGTCGAGCTCTTCTGCTCGTACAAACCCTGCGAGAGGGTCTTTTCTCTTTGTTCCCGCTGACTGTCGATCATCTGCGTTAATATATTCGCTATTTGCTCCATCTATGAACGCCTCCTCATATTCATCTTCCCATCCCTTCGCATTGAGCCACGTCGCCGGGTACGGTATATATTGCCCGCCATCCTTAAGCCATTCTTTTGAGCGTTTCCAGCGCTCAAGTGAGCTTAATATCACCCCCTGTAGCTCATCGTCGGGATTTATCTTTATCCAAGCTTTTTCTGCCTGGCCCATACTTCTCTTTTTCGGATAAGCATCCCAGATCTTATAAAAGCGCTCCTGTTGCTTGAGCGATTTAAACGGGCTTCGCGGTTTTTCGATAAGCTTTTGATCGTCAGAAGTGCACACACTAGCATCGTCAGATGCGCATGTATTTATAGATT
>JAKOQC010000283.1 GCA_029778565.1 bacterium | reverse complement strand
GTTAAAGATGGGTCGTTGTATCGTTATTCAGTTGCTATCATGGGAATGGGGACAGGGGAAATATTTAGTTCTCTTTCTCCAGAAGAAGTCGCAGGGTTTGGGTTTGTTACTTCCAGGAATGGTCTCAAACTGGGGGCGCTCCCAGTTGAGATAAATAAGAATGGAAAGGAGGAGTAGGCGAGTGGTAGAGTTACCTGAAATTACAGCAACTGTTGCATCGGCTCTAACTAATCAGTTAAGCTGGGGTATTCCTGTATTGGTCATTGTAGGGGCTGTCTCTTTCATCTTGAGAAGGATATTTGGACGGGCCAAGCTGGGTTAAGGAGATGGGGGCAGTGCTTACACCAAGCGTGACTATTGATGTAGTTGTAGCAGTCAATTGGTTAGTGTGGGGCACTGCTCTCGTTTTGTTTGTCGCTGGAATTACTTGGTTTGTGTTTTATGTTGTTCATGCAATGTTTGGGGGGTTATCATGAGTGGGACTTGTATTTTAACAGCTAGTGGTATGTATTCATGTAACATGGTAATGACAGAAACTGCTTCACTGGTAGCAATATGGGAAATTATAGCGGCAAGACAATTGGTATGGTTATCAATGTGGAGTATTTGGCCTGTTGCATTATTTATTATCCTTCAGGTTTGGGATAGGGTGAGATAATGGAGGTGTTATTGCAAATATTGGGTGGTCCTGTTGTTTTGGCTGCGGTTATTGTTGATTGGGGGTATTCGCTTGTAATCATAGGGGGGAATTTTTTTGTTTGGGTGTTTAGTGTTGTAGGTTGGCTTATTGATGTAATTAGTGCTTTATTTGTTGCTTTGTTTAATCCTGTTCAGGTTACTGCTTCAGAAATAAGGGCGTTGGTAGGTGATAATATTACTGGTAACAGCATTGAGAAGGTTCTGGAAGTAGTGACGTTTATGTATTCTAAAGTTCCTGACGCTGTCTGGATTGCTATAATGTCATTAATAGGGGTTAGTTTGGTATGGAGGGGCATTGTAAGTGAAAAACAAATATCTGATTAGTGTTGTTAGTGTTTTTGTGCTGTTTGTGTTTTGTGTTTTTGGGATTGACCCAGTAGCAGCTGCAAATGGTAACTGGTATGTTAAGGGCGTAACTTATCCGATGGACATTAATGGTATACCTTATATGCTTACTCCAGGTGCGAGTGGTGAAGATGGTTCTTTCGGTGTTAATGTTCACGGTCTAGGGGGTGACTTTGAGGGTATTTTATGGGTTATGGGGCATCAGAATTATCACGACGGGTCAGGCAATTTTGTTGACACTAATGATGTTTGGTGGTATATTAAACCTAATATTGTTAGGCAGTTTACTAATAGTGTTATTACTTCTTGGCGTCCGACTAGTGGTGCAAAACCTAATTATGGGGGTGCTTATGGTTTAATTGTTTTTGATAAAGATATGGAGTATGTAAGTGTTACTAATATTGAAGTGCCTGAATCGTCGTGTATCTGGCACAGCACGTTACCTGACTATTGGAATCCTGATACTGGGAGTTTGACTATTGCTGGAGGTTTTATAAACTGTATAGGTGGTATAGTTTATGGGGGAGAATATGTGCAGTATGGTATTGTTAACATGACAGAATGGCGTTACGTTTCTTCTGGTTATCAATTGTCCCGTAATGACTTATGGGCCTGTTACAAAGACGGTCCTGAGGGTAAAGTGGCGGCAAAGTGCGATGGGACAGAAACTGGGACAGTAGCAATAGAAAAGGGAATCATAGCAGTCAGGGTAATGTCACGGCAAAGAAAGTTTTCATTTGAGGCGTGGCAGGTTGCTGTATGGACGCATTATATAGCATTTGGGTATGAAAGGGCTAATCCTTATGGAGGTATTATAGTAAACTTACCCAGTGAAGGTTATGTCGGTGTAAAGATATCTGGTGCGGCGTATCCTTCTATTGACCCAGGAATAGATTATAAATGCAAGTGGTCAGTTCCAGGCTGGTTACATGCAAATGGTTGTAGCGTTCAGGGTGTCCCTACTGCTTCAGGGACGTTTGGTTGGTCTGTCCAGTTATCTGCTACAGGTTATCAAACACTTACAGCGTCAGGCTGGATTGAGATATTACCTGTCGAAAGGGTAATCGATAGAGGTGGGTCGGGTGTAGCAGGTGACATTATTAGAACACTGAATATTGAAGGGACGCGGTTGGCTAACTTTGTTGGTGTTGCAGATAGTCACAGAGTAAATTTGTTGAATGCAGTCAGGTCAATCAATGATACAATTGGCAGCCTTCAGATTGTTGATGTTGCTTTGGACGTGAAAAAGTATGTATCGTTTGGGCTGAAGTTTTTACCTCCGCACGTTAATATTGTGTTGGGCCTGATACCAGTTGCGTTTGGGATTCGCGTTGTGATGTGGATTGTGTCTGC
>JAKOQC010000032.1 GCA_029778565.1 bacterium | reverse complement strand
GTTGTCTTTGTATTTTAACATATCATGAGTTTCATTGAGCTTCTCTATATTCCGACCCGTTAGCAATAGCTTGGCTCCAGCCTCATTGAGCAGTATTGACAAATTCCTACCAATACCAGAAGATGCTCCGGTGATCAAATAACATCTATCTTTAATATCAAATATGTTTAGCAATATCTTATCACTCCTCTTTTTTATCTCTAAATCAAATATATTTAGACAAATATGATATCAGTATATATCCCTCGATGTAATAATAACTTAGCAAAGCCCCAGGACAATCCCACGCCAAATCCGGCCATGACGACGTTTAGATCTTTTTTCTTTAAGTCGTTACGCAAAGTGTCGCATATCAAGAGCGGTATGCTTGCACCACTCGTATTGCCGAACTTTTCTATGTTTATTGGCACTTTATTAAGCGGGATATTAGCATTTTTTGCTAACATTGATATCAAATACCTATTTGCTTGATGAAACAAAATACCATCGACATCATCAATGTTTATATTAAAATCACTGATAAACTTGTTTAATGTTTCAGATACTTCACCAATGGCAAACAAAAATATGGCCATACCATCCATAAATAAGTTCATGTTTGTTCTGCAATTTCCATCCTCATCCTCTATAAGAACATATGAATTTTCACTAACGGGATTGCGGAAACCTCCATCCTTTATGATTAGATTTTCCGCTCCTGATCCATCTGAATAAAGTGAATAAATCGATTCATCGCAACCTTCGACGTGCTCAACAGCCGTTGCCGAAACGCAATCACTTATCATCATCACCGATTTATCCTTGTTCGATGTAGTTTTACTCATGGTGTCACCAGCTACAACGATAACTTTACGACAGGTATTGTTGCTGATTAACTCCGACGCAAGCCAAAGCCCATATACATAGCCCGAACAGCCTAGGTCTACCTGCAAGGGCACACAACCTTTGGGCAGTTTTAACTTGTCCTGCAGGATATTTGCCGTGGACGGCAATATGTAGTCAGGCGTTTGTGTCACCAATATCAGTCCGTCTATCACGTTTCTGTCCCATCCTATCCCGTCTATCAGGTTGTTGCAGGCATCTAAAGCCAAATCTGATGTAGTTTGATTCGGCTTTGCCTTATATATGTATTCCAACCCTACGGACTTAACCACCTTTTCTATGTCGCTTCTCTCAAAGTATTGGGTCCCTATATCGTAAATGGATAATCGGTTATCGGGCAGAGCACAGCATATCCCGGCAATCTTAGAATTTTTTAATCTAGCAATGGCCACGAGCTATCCCTCCAACTTTTCTTTTACTAAATCTACAATGTCAGCAACAGATATACAATTCCTTAATTTAGCTGCCGTTAATTCGATCCCTAACTCTGTCTTTATCATTACTGCCACCGCCAGGCGTCCAACTGAATCCCAACTTTCAACTTCTTCCAATTTAGTGTAAGGGCCAAAATTCTTGTGATCATCCATAAGAGATTCTTGTAATTTATTTATAAATTCATGAACAAGCATGCTTAATCCCTCACTTTAATTTAAAATAATATTTCATGCTAGTGTTCTTCTGTTGATCCCCTAAATGGTTTCATAGTTGCCTCTCCTGGTTGGTTAATTCCTTCCTTCTTAATTATTTTCAGAATAGTTAACAGAATAATCTTCACATCTAATAAAAAACTTATTTTATTTACGTATTCGACATCGTAGTTAAATTTCTCTTCCCACCCTATAGCGTTACGGCCGTTTACTTGCGCCCAACCTGTGAGCCCCGGCCTTACTTCGTGACGTCGCCTTTGATGTGCATTATATAGGGGAAGATATTCTATCAGCAACGGCCTGGGCCCCACAATTGACATATCTCCTTTTAGGATGTTAAAAAGCTCAGGCAATTCATCCAAAGACGACGCCCGCAGGAACTTGCCGAAATCTGTCAGCCTCATTTCGTCGGGCAGCAACTCTCCCTTTTCGTCTCTTTCGTCAGTCATGGTACGAAACTTATATAGGGTAAATATCTTTTCGTCCATGCCCGGCCTTTGCTGTTT
>JAKOQC010000282.1 GCA_029778565.1 bacterium | reverse complement strand
TACTAATCCAGATCCAGCTTCACCTCCTACAGCTTCTGATAGATCTTATAACAGACCAAATGTCCAACTTACTTTTGAAATGCCATCATATGATAATGATGTACAATTTATAGCTATTACAGAACCAAGTGGAGTAGTTTATTCTACCAATCAATATAACATAAAAGGTAAATTTAAAAACTTTGGAAATAATACTCTTACAAGTTTTACTATAAAATATAAAATAAATGGAGTAGAGCAAACTCCCTATAATTGGACTGGCACAATTTATACTGATGAAGTGAGAGAAATAACTTTTGCTACAGGAGTTAGTTTTCCTGCTGGTACAGTCTCTATTGAGGCATGGGCAGAGAGTCCAAATGGAGTTGCTGATGAAGACACAACAAATAACAGAAAAAGTATCACATTAAACTGTTGTACAGCAGGTCTAGCTGGTACTTATACAATTGATAGCTCTCAGCCTACAGCTAGTAATAATTTTCATTCTGTAGCTGAAGCAGCTCAATCTTTGATTAATTGTGGTATGGCAGGTCCAGTTATTTTTGAGTTAGTAGATACTTTGTATCAAGATTCATTAATAATAGGTAATATACCAGGCTTATCACCTATTAATACATTGACTATAAAACCTCAAGCTGGCAAACAAGTAAAAATTAAATCATCTAAAACATATGCTATCAAACTATTTAATACTCATGATATAATAATTGATGGTTCTGGTGATGGCTCTGGTAGCAAAGATTTAACAATATCAATATCAGCTACAACTGGGTCACATGCTCCAATAATCATAGCCAGTGCAGGAGCAGGTCAAGGAAGCAAACGCATAACTATTAAAAATGTAAATATAGAAGCTGGGCATAATGGGAGCACTACTAGCGGTATTTTTATTGGAGGCTCTACATCTGCCACTGCATCAGGAGCAGATAATGATAGCATAGTAATAGATAATGTTAATATACAAAAAGCATATTATGGCATTTATGCTTACGGCACTTCTGCCAATCCAGCTAAAAGGATTTATATAACG
>JAKOQC010000281.1 GCA_029778565.1 bacterium | reverse complement strand
CACCAACCTCGGCTAAAAACCAAGCAGCCGTTATTACGCCAATCCCCGGAATGCTAAGTAGATATTTTGCCAGACCTGTTTTCTCGAGAGTTCTTTCTAAAGCAGCCTCTATTTTCGAAATCTCAGATGCAGCGTATTCTAATCTGTCCATTATTGTCATCAGCTTCAGATGCGCACCTTCCAAACCCTCTTTTATTCCGACGGATTCCTTAGCTACATTTTGCAGTTGTTTGGCCCTTTTCAAGCCAACTCTGTTATTGCTTGCTTGTTTTAATTTTATAGCCAGTTCTTTTTCAGTTAAAGACAATATATTCTTTGGAAAAGGATAGTGTCTCAAAACCCATGTAGAGGCCTTACCAAGAACATTTTTGAAGACCTGGGTGTATTCGGGGAAAAACTGATCTATAATGGCCTGCAATTGGGCAAGAGCACCATTGAAGATTTTTCTTGCTTGAATCCTAGCTGTAGACAGATTGCGTAGTTCAGCATAAATGCCAGTTGGCAAAAGACAGTTAAGAAACCTTCCCGACTTTACTAAATCTGCGATAATACCAGCATCTTTACGATCGCTTTTGGTCTGGCTATTATCTACTAATTCCTTGCTTTTTTTGACATGGTGAGGATTTACTATAACTACTGAATACTCTCGTTCCTTAAGATAATAGGCTAAAGGCTTCCAATAATGACCTGTAGGCTCCATGCCAACAATAACTCGCTGTATTCCCGTTTTATTCCGAGCTTCATTGATTTTTGACTCTAGACGTACGAAACCTTCTCTGGTATTATGAAACTTGAAAGGCTTAATTACGTCTACTCCCATAGGTTCTAACACACGTGCCCAGTGTACCTTTTTGGCAATATCAATACCAACAACTAAAACATCACCATAAGCCAACTGCTTCTTTTCAACATTGTTCATTAGCTTTGCCTCCTTGGTTAAATATGGTTCCTTAACCAATTTATACCAGGAGGCATTTTATTTTTCAAATCTCAAATCACAAGATTACAGGAATGCTTTGTTTTATTCGCCTTTCAACATCGGTTCAACTGCTGCATCCGGCCGTGGAATCAGCTTGGATGCATAGACGCTGGTCAGCTGCCTTGCGGCAGCTTCCGCTGCCTCAAGGGCAGCGCGCACTGCACCGACCTCGCCGCGGAACTTGATCACAACAAGGCCGCTACCTTTTGACGTTTCCCAAGCCACATCCTTCACTT
>JAKOQC010000280.1 GCA_029778565.1 bacterium | reverse complement strand
GTCACTTGTTGCCCAAGTCACTGTTACGCTATGTAAACCTGTTGAAGGTAGTGTAACGTTCTTAGTAACTGAACTTGCACTATCACCACTTGCATAACCAACATTTAAAGCTGCTTTCGCTTCTGTTAGTTTTTCACTATCTGATAGTGGTGGTGCAACTACTGTGCTTGAATTATATCTAGCGTAGAACACTTTATTACCACTTGAACCTTTAACTATCTTAGTAATTGCTGTACCATAAAGGTTTGCATTATCATACCAACCAATAAATGGATCTCCATCTTTAACTGGAGTAGGTAATGTAATATCATTATCTGCAGGTGTATATTTACTTGGTGGTGTAATTGGTGTACCACCTCCACCACTTTGTAAAGCAGTTGGAATTCTGTTTGTAATTTCAACAATCGTATCTGCTACATCAGAACCCCAAAGGTTTTGTTTCTTCATAAATGGGACAATTCTTCTTGCACCTGTCCACGGGCTACCCCAGAAGCTTTGCTCAGCGTTACCTGTTCTTGTATATTCATCCATCAAGTCAAGTAGTGGTACCCACTTGTTGTATTGTGGTTGGTTAATAAACTTATCACTTGAAGCATCTACGCCCTTACTATTAGCGGCATATAATCTATCAAAGTGTGGTGATGTATTATCAGATAGTAAACCGTATAATCCATCAAATCCACTTGTCTTACCAGCGCCATGGATAAAGTCAGTGACACTCATTGATAAGTTTAAGTAAGTATGGAAATCAGTTAAGAAATCAATAATCATTACATCTCTATTTGTATAGCCTGTGCCGCCACCGCTTGATGGCCATGCACCACCATTTAAATGATATGTAATTGTATATTCTTCTATTACCTCTATTTTTTTAACCGTTAGACTAAATAGTTTAGTTGTTTCTAAACCGTTTAATCTAAGTGTCGCAGTTAGCTTAACAATAGTATCAGTACTGCCTCTATTAACCATTCCAGTAGTTGTTATTCTGGCACTATTATTAGTTGCCCATGTTACTATTACACCATGTAAAGAACTTGTTGGTAGTGTAACATTACCAGTAATGCTCGCAAGCGTATCACCGCTTTGTAGGCCGATATTTAATGCTGTTTTCGCATCATTTAATTTTTCTGCATCAGTCTGACCAATCGCTGTCCACTTAGCATAAAATGTCTTATCAAATACTGAACCGATTGTAATCTTAGTAATTGCATCTCCAGTTAGTTCACTATTGTTAT
>JAKOQC010000279.1 GCA_029778565.1 bacterium | reverse complement strand
TGCAGCAACTGAAGAGTATAATGGCACATCTTGGTCAAGTGGTGGTAACTTAATAACTGCAAGACGTCAGCTTGCTGGTGCTGGCACTCAAAATGCTGGTCTATGTATGGGTGGGTATACAGGTGGCGATTCTGCAGCAACTGAAGAGTATAATGGCACATCTTGGTCTTCTGGTGGTAATTTGCTAACTGCAAGACGTGCTCTTGCTGGCGCAGGAACACAAACAGCTGGTCTGTGTATGGGTGGGACTACAACAAGTAGTAATTATCTTGCAGCAACTGAAGAGTATAATGGCACATCTTGGTCAAGTGGTGGTAACTTAATAACTGCAAGGCAACAGCTTGCTGGTGCTGGCACACAGAATGCTGGGCTATGTATGGGCGGGTATACAGGTAGTTATTCTGCAGCAACTGAAGAGTATAATGGCACATCTTGGTCAAGTGGTGGTAACTTAATAACTGCAAGGAGTTATCTTGCTGGTGCTGGCACACAAACAGCTGGATTATGTATGGGTGGGTATACAACTACTTATTATTCTGCAGCAACTGAAGAGTATAACAAGTGGTATCGTTTATAAAGGGGGAGATATGGATTATTTAGATATTATTAAATCATCAAATCTAATTTCAAATGATGATATAGAAAAATTAAGTGCTATTAAGCCACAACTTCTACACGCCTATACACACTCACAAGTTTTTCGCACCCGCACTGAAATGGAAGTATCGGTTCTTAATGATGTTAAATTTCCTACACCTGATAGCAAATATTGGCAGGCAATTAGGGAACAGTCAGTTATGTTTGAGGAGTTGTTTAATTTAAGCTTTGAATATCGAAAAAATAATATTGAAATATTAAAGCTTCAACGGCAGTTACAAAACGAAGAGGATGATTTAGAAAAGGAACTACTGCGGATTGAGATTGAGAAGAAAGAATTTTTAAAGTTAAGCATGGAGAGAATAGCTAAGGAACGTATCAGAGAACTAATTGAGTGGCAAGATATAAAAGATGGACTCCAAATAGTTTGCAGTCCTGATGACGTTAATGAACACCAACTTGTCTCTTACACTCAGCGATGGATAAATCAACTAATAGCAATGGGTGACAGTGGCTCACCTCCTGAACGATGGAACTTAATTGGGCAATTAGATAAAGGA
>JAKOQC010000278.1 GCA_029778565.1 bacterium | reverse complement strand
ATTTGCAAATGGTAATTTCTATATGTGGGATGCTAAGGTTAGCACAATTACCGGTACTCCACAATACATTCCGCTACCCTCTTTAACTGACGGATTCAAAGTTATCTCTTCTGCTACAACTCTGAAACCGTTTGGCTTTACTATTCCAGAGCCTGCATTCTACTCATACAAAGGCTACGTATTGGCTGTTGGTCAAACATTTAGCTTTGATGAGTTTACTGTAGCTGCGTTCAAGAACGATAGGTTTGTTGGATTTATGTTGATTACTCCGTTGGACGGATCCGAAACTACACTAACGACGCATAATGCAACAGGCAAGCAACTCAAATCGTACACAATCAAAGTGCCAGTACAAGTGATTGTTCCGCAACCGTAGCGATAGGGGGGGTGTTAAACCCCCCTATCGTGTTATAATATCTCTTAGGAGGAGATGTATATGGCAAAAAACACAAACAGCTCGTTAGAGAGTAAATTATGAAAGGCAGCGGATAAGCTACGTAAGAATATTGATGCTGCAGAGTACAAACATGTAGTCTTAGGGTTAATATTCCTGCGGTACATATCAGAAGCGTTTGAGGATTTACAGGCAAAGTTGATGTCAGGTGAAGGCGAATATGAATTTGCAGATCCTGAATTATGGTATTATGTAAATATGAAACCACAGAATATAAAAGTTCTTCCAGAAGAAGAATATGGTTATATATTGGTGATGTCAAGTGATCTTATGAGGTCGATGATTAATGTTGACAGAAGATTCGATACCAATATTATAGAGAAGATTGAGCAAGAACAGATAGATGACAAATATATCTTACGTTGGACTGCTATAGTTGATACATCAAACGTAAAGGAAATTAAAAAACCATTGCGAGTAAAAGACCTTTACAAGCGTGCACAATCCGGCTTCATATACGCACCTAACATGTTCGGCAATAAGGGCCTGTTAGTGTTGTTTACAGACTATAGGTATATATACGACAGCCCTGGTATTCCATCTACAACGCTGACTACAGCTTATTTGTGGTACAAGAATATGCAATGTAAACAAGACTATATAGTGGTGTGTACATACAGTCCTGTCAGTCAAAAACTATTCGGTTTACAGGACATTATTGTCCCAAGTGTGATTATGACAGATGAGTATGAATTACCACCTTTATCTGTGAGTAAAATTAACAACGGAATCGAGATTCTCAGAGACGCCATTGTGCGAAACCGTTGCCTTGAACGTTAGTTATTATTCTCTTTGTAATTCTCTTATACGTTCGTTCATCCCTTTTTGTTTTTCCTCATTCATCAATATAACAGGGAAATTGATGCCATATGGAGTAACTCTCTCTGAATATACTTGTATCAAGGAATATTTATCAACAGTAACAGGAATTTTGATAGGTTCGTGATTTGCACGTGCTTTCGCAATATCATTCCACAGAATTTCTCTGAGTTGTTTCTGTTCATCATAGTATCCTTTGTTCATGTCGTAGAGGTCATGTATTGTCCATTGGGTAGGTAATTGCTCATATATGTTATTGTCGATGAACAAAGTCGCATGATTTCTGTAGTAACCTACTT
>JAKOQC010000277.1 GCA_029778565.1 bacterium | reverse complement strand
CAGTTTAAACATCAAAATCGAACTAACAAAGAAACGTATGTTTGATGAAGTGGTCAGAATTACCCGGCAAATGGTGCCGGCAAACATTGTTATTACGGTTGAGTTAAGATATAACCAACACCTTACCCTAGCGAATTTTACGCATGAGCAGTTAAGCCAGTACACACATTATCAATTAAGAAATGAGGTGATTAGCTGATGGCTGAATTTACGCAAAACTATAACTTGAAGAAACCAGCTGAAGAGGATTTTTACAATGTCAAGGATTTTAATGACAACGCAGACATAATCGATCAAGCGCTCAAAGCACATGATGATGCCCTCCAAGAAGTAGGTGAAGTCGCCCAAGAACTTACGACACATTTGGCAGATTATGCGGCGCATTTGGCAGAAACTATGCAATACGAGGGACGGAAGTATCAGATTAATAACCCCTATAAGAATGGCGGCTCTTTAGCCCTTAAGGGGCAGCTGCATTGTCATACAACTAATTCTGACGGCGAAAATACGCCTTATGAATTAGGTGTTATGTATAAAAATGCCGGGTATGATTTCCTCTCAATAACTGACCATGACTTTATTACTCCCGACCCAGGCATAGAAGGACTTACATTCTTTACTGGTGTAGAAGAAACAAGCATAAGACATATAACCGCTTACGACATTGACGCTCACAGCACAAGTAAAGATGTCCAAACTATTATTGATTTTCATAATCAAAACGGGAAAATATGTTCTATCGCACATCCAAATCATGACTCTGCGGGACACCCTCCTATTAATAAGGATGAAATGATCGGGTATATTGATCATAATTTTATTGAGGTTTGGAATTATCCTAATACAGCCGAAGACCAATGGGACAATGCCCTTACAGCAGGTAAAAAAGTCTTTGCGATTGCAGTAGATGATTACCACGGAACAACAAGCAATCCTTTTAATTGTGGATGGGTTGTTGTTTTCACAAATGAAAATAACAAAAACTCAATTCTGCAAGCTTTGAGGGATGGCAATTTCTATGCAAGTACAGGAAATGATATTCGCGTTTCAGTAAGTGGTAACGTTGTCACAGCAACAAGCACAGAATTGAGTAATATTAGTTTTATAGGTAAAAATGGGGCCGTTCTTCAAACAAACAACGGCGTTACATCGGCAACATATACAATCCGTGGTGACGAAATGTATATCCGTGTAAAGTCTGAAAAGATTGCAGATTCTACATACGCTTGGGCGCAACCTATTTTTATTGATTATATTGGTGGAGATTACCGTGCTTCTTTGTTCGCAGACAAGATATTTATGAATAATTCTCCAAAATCAAATCTACTTATTAACCCTGATTTCAGAAACCCAATTAATCAGAGGGGGGAGGACGTATATACTACTTCTGCCGAAATAACTGCTATTGACAGATGGAACCTT
>JAKOQC010000276.1 GCA_029778565.1 bacterium | reverse complement strand
TTCTTCTTCTTCTTGCTGTAGTATATATTGTGCTATGTCATTTTTACCATAATCTACTAAACTTTGTATAACAATTTCTTTTATTAGCGGCTCTAATATATCAAAATTTTCATCAAGCCACTGTTCCCACATGGGTATAGTACCTATTTCAGCAATATAATACATATCTTCAGCATCAATATATATGGCATACAAGTCATAATCTAGCCATGAACCATACCTACCAAAAGTATAGCCATAGTTATTATTACTGTAGCTATACTTTCCGCTAGCATTACTGTTATAATGTGCACTACCGTACTTATTGTAATTTATATCAATATATCTAACTGTTGCTTCATACTTAAACGACTTATCAGGTACATTGTCCAGCATAGAGCATACTCTATCTACCGTATGCTCTAGTTCATTAAGATACAGCAGTTCGCCAGTAGTATGCTGGTTATAGTATCCAATGCTCAAATTTACACCTGCAATTTCCCACTCAGGACATAAAATAGATATGTCACTAAATATACCTGTAGCAGTTTTAAACCCAAACGTGTTTATATATTTCTCAAATTCTTTATGGGTGCAGGAGTAAAACACGCAATCCTCCGCACCTTTTCTATCCAGTTCTATAATGTACCGGATATTATTCCTTTTTACTATTTTCTTTAACTCATCGGCAGCACTGTACGCACCAGCACCACCACTTTCCTCATAATTCGTAAATAACACATAAGGTCTATACCCTTTCTCTAATATATTTAATATACCTAGCACACCTGCTCTATCATCAGCTCCTAAACCTGTGGGTGACCACAGGACATTATACCGCTGGTCATAAAATATAATACTAGGTTGTTGATTATGCACTATATCCACATGAGCAACAACCATAACAGGTACAGAACCTTTAGCAAATAAAAACAAGTCATTTTCCTGACGAATTGTTTTATAACCTAGCTTCTTTAATATTTCTTTTAACGAAACCAGCAATTCTTCCGCATCTTGTTTAAATATCCATTCTATATTATCAACGGTATTATACATATCCATTCTCCTTCCTTCACTACACTAAGTTACTCCGCACTAGTGGCTGGTATG
>JAKOQC010000275.1 GCA_029778565.1 bacterium | reverse complement strand
ACATTTTGAATTAATAATAGTGGACGACGCCTCCCAAGACCGCACTGCTCAAGTAGTTCGATCCTTTAGCGATAGACGCATAAAATTAATTCAACACCCTTTTAACCAAGGGCCAGGTGCTGCTAGGAACACGGCTATTGAAGCCGCAAAAGGTAAATGGATAGCCATCTTAGACGCCGATGATCAGTGGCAGGCTAATCGATTAGAACGATTAGTGCAAGAATTAGAGGAAGGTGGGGACAGCTACTTTGTGGCTGATGGCTTTCTGCTGTGTTTCGATACGCCATCTGGTTTGAGACCCTGGGGATGTGGCTTGCAGATACATTACAATATCCCCTTTCATAATGATGGTCAATTGGATCTCAATATTGGTAACTTTATAGAGTTTGGGGCACCGCCAATAAAACCTGTTGTACCGCTTGATCACATAAAACAATTCGAGTTACGCTACAACCCAGATTGTTTTTGTGGCGAAGACCTGGAGTTTTTATGTCATCTTTTCCGCACCGGCCTGACGTTGAGGCTTATTGCAGAACCTCTATATCTTTACCGGATAACGCCGGGGTCTTTGACTAGTAAAGCAAATAAGTATGAACATTTGTGTGGGGTGTATGAAAGATTGATAGCTGAGCCGGGTTTTTCGCCGGAGGAAAAGTTGCTTTTTGAAAAACAACTTGCCAAACTGCAAGCAGAGATGGCCTACGCCCCCTTTCCCCAGGCTCTAAAGGAGCGAGAGTTTGGCAAAGCCCTGAGCCTGGCCATAAATCACCCCTCGATGCTATTAGAATTCCTGCGCCGCCTTCCTAAATCTATGAAGTATCGTTTAGCTGCGCGGAGAGTAGGAGGGAACGTGAGATGAGTAGTTTAGGTAATAAAATTGCTCTTTTTCTTCCTTCTCTTCGAGGTGGGGGAGCAGAGCGAGCGTTAGGCTACGAACACACGGTGAACAAAATTAAAAATATCATAAGTGATTATAAGAAAAGAGCCGAGGAGACGCCATTGCTTTTCGAAGAACTATTAAATAAGAGTGATTCTGTATGATCACTCAGTTCGTGTGGGTAGCGTTACTTGTTATTGGTATCATAGTCTCTTTCCGCTCACTCAAGTGGGGGTTGTTTTACTATCTTGTAGGGGCGCTGGTTTTCCCTGTTTTGTGGGTTGGAGAAATTGCAGTACGTTTTGAACTTGT
>JAKOQC010000274.1 GCA_029778565.1 bacterium | reverse complement strand
ACAGAGTTTGATAAATTTGCTTCTCAAATAAAACTGTTGGCGGAATCCTTACAACCCTTAGCTAATTTCAGCACAAAGCTTGGTGCTACCTTAAATGCTCTTTCTCAATTACCTACGATAAGTGAACAGTTGGAAGCGATCGATTTTGAATCTTTTGCCGAAAAGATAACCACGTTAACCCAAAGTTTGTCTCCTTTGGGTACGATTCAAAGTAAACTAGGTGCCACTCTCAATCAATTAACTCGTTTTAGTCAGGTTACCCAGCAGTTAGATGTGACACTTAAAGAAAGCAATATTTCTACTAACATTTTGACTTTGGTTAAAGCGCTGGAGCCTTTAACTACTTTGGGGAAATCGCAATTAAGTGGTTTTCTTAATCAATTAAAGAAACTGCCCGAAGTTGTAAATCAATTGGCAACGATTGATATAAATGCTTTGAGCGAGAAATTGAACAGATTGGCAATGGCTATAAGGCCATTGGCCGATGAGATGAACAAGGTGGCAGCAGGATTTAGTGCTTTTCCCGCTAGGATACAGAAATTGATTACTCAAAGTGAAAGGTTGACATCGTCCAATAAAAAATTAAGCGAATCGTATAATATCTTGGGTATTAGTTTTAAGCCTATTTATGCTAAGCTGGGCGTAATATACTTGGGTGTAAAAAGACTGGGCAATATGATGTCGGATTGGGTCGTGAAAAGTAATGAATATGTGGAAAATCTCAATCTTTTTACCGTTGCTATGGGGAAATATGCCGAAGAAGCATTGGACTATGCTCGACAGGTCCAAGAGAGTATGGGTATTGATATGTCCGAGTGGATCAGGAATCAAGGTATTTTCATGCAAATAGCAACGGGCTTTGGGGTTGCCCAAGATAAGGCATACCAGATGAGTAAAGCTCTTACCCAGGTGAGTTATGATATATCTGCGTTCTTTAATATACCGATAGAAGAGGCCTTGACAAAGGTACAAGCGGGCATATCGGGCGAGCTGGAACCGTTGAGAAGGCTTGGTTATGCACTTGATGCTGCTACTT
>JAKOQC010000273.1 GCA_029778565.1 bacterium | reverse complement strand
TGCGAATACACGTGAAATTGAAAGTGCATTAGAAACCTACAGATTAAGCAATAGCACGGGGGGTAATAAATATCCAGATAACTTAAGTGAACTTACGTCCTATTTTACTCAACCGCCAATTAACCCCTACACAGGCAAAAGCATGCTAAGTGACAATCCAGAAGAAAGTGGACTTCGTTATGAGAACCATGACAATGACTATACACTCTGCGTGACACAGCTTGACATAGACGATGTTAACAATAATGGTAATAGGAACGAACCGATACCAGTTGCTTCTCATATTGCAAAGAACGATGTTGGAGAGACATGTAGCGTTGTTACAGGAACTACAGAACCATTCATAGGGCTTTTTGAACTGTTCACAATAGCTTATCTTATGACTGAATCATCGTTACTCCCAATCATAGATGATAACAAAGAATTTGTTAATTCAGAGGTGTTCCTCCACTATTATTCAGATGATATGGAGGAACTCCCCCTCCTAACACTTGATAGAACTTATATTAGTACTACAACAATAACAATAGACCCTACCAATGGATTTCAAATAGCGGGTGATGTTAGTACCAATGGTAATTATATGATTTGCGCTAGTGGTTGTGAAGCAACTACAAAAGATACTTTTATGATTGGGAGTAATAACGCCGATGATTCTGTTATTGAATTTACAGTAGACATCCCAGAAATAAAAACTGGTAGAATAGAAATAGGTTTGACAGATTTTTATTTAAGGTATGATGGTGACTCACATACTATGCATTTATTCTATCCAGTTTACGATGGGGTCTTCAAAGATCTCTACTGGCCTCTTGAAGATTGGACCAATCATGTTTGTACAGCTGATCAAGAATGTTTGTACACTGGCACCCATACATTCAGATTTGAGTTTCACCATGGGAAAGCTAGAGTTAAAATGGATAATAAGGTTTTGAAACTAGGATATTTTTATGAGCGTTCATTCAGTGAAAATGGAATGAAATTTTTCGTCAGAAATATAAATACCAACGCAGCTGTTCATATAATTGGTACTATAGCAATAACAATCGATGAATATAAATTTACTACTACAGGCACATATATAAGCCCTATTTACGATATTTCCACACCGAATTTTATTACAGGTACAACTGATGTGCTGGTAAGTCTCTACAATCTTACTCAACTTGAACAATATACAGATTTTACACTCGAATATCAATTGTCCGAAAACGGTGGTGCTAGATGGGGTGCTTGGCAACCTGTGGGGGGGTTCGTACGCATAGAAAAATACGGAGACGGCGTGTTAGGCGTGTCGAGCGACTTTCTTAAAAACATAAGTTTGGAAAATGCACGTATACGATTACGGGTTAAATTGTCGACTAATAACACAAAATTCTCACCAGAAATTCTATCTGTTGATTTCATAATAGAGAATGCACTAGCACCACCAAACCTACCTCCTTGGTGACAAGAGCTATAGCACTAATTTCTCCATAGATATGGGGGGCAGCTACTGAATTATGCTATAATAACCAAAGGAGGTGCGGTATGAACAGACAAAAAAGAACACGTAAACATACTTTCACGTTAGTAGAGCTATTGGTTGTATTATTAATCTTAGGAGTGTTGGTCGGACTTGCCG
>JAKOQC010000272.1 GCA_029778565.1 bacterium | reverse complement strand
CCAAGATAACCGTAAATATGCCACTTGGTTCCAGGCGGCTCCAAGACAAGCATCGCACCGGCTAAATTTCTACGGCTAGCTCGACCCATGGCAAATTCGCATACCATGATGGGAAGGCCCATGATGGCCAAAAAAATCAAATAAACTATTACAAAAGCTGCTCCACCATATCGGCCGGTAATATAGGGAAATCTCCACACATTTCCCAGACCTATAGCACATCCTGCGGACACCAATATAAAGCCTAATCTGGAAGCTAATTGTTCCCTCTCAGCCACTGCAATCACCCCCTCTTTATTGTGCATATCATTTTATAGCATATTAGATATAAAGTAAATTAGGATTAAAGACCCAACTCAAACAAATGATAAAGTGAATTGGCACTAATGAGCAAATATTATACTATGCTGTAAAGATCAGGGATAGGGCGTCGCCCAAAGACAACAGTAGCTTTTTTTTCAAATTTGGATATTGAAATAGGGTGGAATCAAGGCAAGTCAAATTTCGGGCTTCGGTGCGGGCTTTATGCAACAAGCCAACATCTTTTACGAGGTCTGCGACTTTAAAGTCCGTTATACCGTGCTGTCTGACTCCACAAAAAGCACCTGGCCCTCTCAGTTTTAAATCTTCCTCAGCTACTATAAAACCGTCATTGGTAGAACACAAGACCTTAAATCGCCTTCTAGCCTCAGGGGTAGGAGCTTCTCCCAATAAAAAGCAAAAGCCCTGACTTTTGCCGCGTCCTACTCTTCCTCTAAGCTGATGAAGCTGAGACAGACCAAATCTGTATGCGTCCTCTATTACAATTATGTTAGCGCTGGGCACGTCAATGCCCACTTCTATTACGTTGGTAGCCACAAGCAAATCTATCTCCTGGCGCACAAAGGCCTGGTAAGCTTCGTCCTTGTCAAAAACCTCCAAACGACCATGCAGCAAGCCTACCCTGAAGTTTGAAAACTCCTGACATAAAGACTTATAGCGTTCTTGCACGGAAGTCGCTTCTATGGATTCACTTTCATCTATCAAAGGACACACCCAATAGGCCTGATTGCCTGAGGATAATTTTGCTTTAAT
>JAKOQC010000271.1 GCA_029778565.1 bacterium | reverse complement strand
TTTATCCCACCTTCCGCCCGTAATGCTTTTCATGATGTCTTTGTATTCGTACGGTGTGCGTACGTAGATGCGCTGCCCTTCAGCCCAAGCATGAATGGCCATAGTTACTCCTCCTTTCTAGTCATATTTATCTTTCAGTAAACTAATTTCTGCTTTAAGTTCAGTTATCTTATAGTCGAGGTAATGAATGACGGCTATTGTATTTTCTAACGCTCTTCTAAGCTCTAAATTCTCCCGCTCTAATTCTTTAATCTCATCAATAAATTTAATCTCCTTGGCAAGATTTTGAAAGTTTCTAGGTGGAGCAGCGGGTATTTCTGGAGTATACTCATTAAGCGATTGTATCCAATATCTGTTCACATCTATCCCCTCCTTATTAAACTTAGCCTTTAATACGATATGTGCTTTCTCTGTATATTAGCTCCAGCATGCAATACCCAATGATATCTTTGATCGTATCTTCAATTGACTCGTCCATGATATGCTGCCCACTTTTGACTAAATTGACCAGACGATAATATTTATCACCTATGCGAACACAAAAGCTCTGTGTATTCCACTCGTCTCTAAGCTTAAAGTATGCATCACCGTATTGGGCATTCTTTTCAGCGACCAATTTAATTACGTCGTCAGCCACCCTACGGAGTTCTTGTTCTAGATCTTTCATAGGATAATCTTCACCTCTCTTTTGAGACCAGCCAACTTGTCAGCCTCGGCAAGTGTCTCCACAACCTCCTCAAACTGTGCCTTCATAGCACATCTATCGCTACCAATGCTGAAGTCAGCAGGACATTCTTGATGGGGCTGTGTTATTTCACCTGTCACAATATTCTTACGATAAGGTTCGTATATATTCCACGGGCATTCTCCGCAGAATGCCTCAGCCAACTCGTCTGATTGTAAGTAACTTAACGAAGCATCAGATATTCTTATTTCCTTTCTTGTAAGCGCCACCTGCGCCACCTCCCATATGTTATTTGCACATTCACGACATATCTTAAACATATAGTCGCAACGAACAACCATCCCCATCTTGCTTGCCTCGTCAATTTGCTCATCACAGATAAAACATCTAGC
>JAKOQC010000270.1 GCA_029778565.1 bacterium | reverse complement strand
TATCCCATATTAAGTAATAAACTTTCCGCCTTTTGAATATCAGCTTCTAAAGATTCCCTACTTTTACACATAGAATCACTTATAGCTTTTAGTTCTTCAGTTTGCCGGTCTATTTCTTTCAATATTAGATCTTCTTTTTTGACCTTTTTTCTTAAAAATTTAAACATAATCAAACACTCCTTTCCATAATAGGAGTTGCTATTTTCGCGTATTATTCAGCAGCAAAAAGAAGCGTCTGTACAAGTCATAAAATATCCTTAAAGAAATCGAAAAATAAAATAAGATGTATGAATAATAGTGTAGGAGTAGTGCAGGAATAATGCATGTGTTACATACATCATTCCTACTTTTTACTACTCCTAACCACTTCAGTGATAGAACATAGAGAGTAGAACTTAAATAGTTTCTGTTATGTTGGGCGGTTCGATATATTTAGTTTTACGTATTGGGAGTTTGTCTACTTCTTGCATAATGCGTTTAGCAGATCCATTAGCTCCTAATTTTACATATGGCTTATATAAGTAATCATTAAGATTTTCATATTCATCCTGGGTAATCCATCCTCGCTCAATATACTTAAGACCAAGATAAATAATTCTATCGTGACCCAGACCTATGAGCATTTCTGTTTTAACATCTTTCTTTTCAAGATTTTTCTGTAAATATGCCCAAAAACCTGAAGATGCGATTACCGAACAGGCAATGGTAATAATCATTTGAATCCATGGTTCCATCAGCAGATACCTCCTCCCTATGTCTTATCAACTATCACAAATAATATAATTATTGTACTGTCACTATTTTTAGCTAATTTTATAGCTTGATCCATAATCACAACCACTTATATTTTATATAGTTGGAAAATTTATATGTGACCAATTTACTATTTGAGGTTTATACATCATATCTCTTGGAACCCAGTCGTATTTTCTAATTTGTGTTCCCGCCCATATGTATGTGCCAAGAAATTGGAGTGAATTTGCATCTTTAGCAGCCTCTTCGATTCTTTTCCATTGAAGTGTGATATCAATTCCATATTCAGGCCAGACAAATCCAGAAAAATAGTGCACTTTATCATTTGTATAATTCAGGTACCTAAGTGGAAAATCATATACGTCTTTGTGATATTCAACTCCGGGAACTAACCAGTCGTAATCCTCAATTTGAAAATAATCGAGTTTCGGACTTTTCCAGTAACTAAATGGCGTATTACATTCCCTCATTACCCAAGGCACTCTATCCTTATCGAGTATTGATGGTGGGAAAAATAGTACGCCATACTTACAATTTTTTTCGATAGCTGCCTCTTTAGCAACGTCCGAGAAAGCTCCAAGTTTATTTTTTAACCAACCCGTTAAGTGTTCTAACTCGGAAGTTTTTTGTAAATTTTGAGTGGTATTATAAATTGGCATTGGTACTCCGAATTCTTCTAAATAAGAAGCTTTTGTAGCATCATCGTACCAACATGGGGGTTTTTCCGGGTATGGGGTGTTAATATCACCGGGCATAAATTCTTGAAACCACCACCAAGGTTCTCCTAATTGAAGCCATGGATCTAAACCCTCATCTATAGCTATTTGTAAGCAATCCTTAGCAAGAGCTTTCCAATATGTCCTTACGTCTTGATTGCATGGACTGTAAAATGATGTAGGTGGATCCCACCCAGTTTGACCCGCTTCGCCGTTACTCATTCTCTGTTTCCAAGCCTCTGGCATTTGCAGGCACTCCATAGATATGGATATTATTATATCTTCACCGATTGTTTTAAGCGCCTTACACAGGTATTTAAGCCAGTTTTTAAACCCTTTGTTAATTGTTTTTGTCGGGTCAAGATACATGTCACCAAGACCACTCGGTCCGTTTAACTCCCCTTTTTTGTCATAAAAGTGTGATGTACCAATATACAGATTGAGTCTGCCTGTGTACCCAAGCTTATACATATCCTTTATAAGCCTTACAGGATTTCGCGAAGTCTCATTATCATAATTTTCTGCTATTGATAAATAAGACTTTGGTTTATCTGTTGGGATCGAACCTCCGAGATCTCCGTTTGTTATAACTATATCTCCAAATGTCACGCTAAATTCTTTACTTTCGCCCAAACACCGCATATCATCTTTCACATAGTCGTTGTGAATAATACCTATCATTATACGAGTAATATTGTTAGAGCTAAGAGTTGATGACCAGTACGGGTGTGTTCCTGTTTTCATGTTATCGAAATCAATCTCATATGTTTGTTGGTTGTGGTAATTAAAAGCGATTTTCATTACGCCACCTAAAGGGTAGCCTCCCCCGCCCCCATAGATTATCCCGTGAACATAGTCAACTTCATGTGTATCTCCCTCGACAAGAGTCTCTACATGCTTAACAAGTGTTGGTTCAGTTTCAGGCGGGATTGGTGGAATCTCTTCGATCCAAGTGTAAGTACCTGTTATCGAGCCCCACTCAATCCAGTTATGTCCCAAGCTTTCCCCTCCCTGAAAATTAGAAATCGTAATAGAATCAGATGTTGTGCTGGACATGAAACCGAGCGCAATATATTCCTCTGCACCATTTGAGTACTGAATTGTAACAGATGGTATCTTTTCAATATCCCCAAAAGTACAAACATCCCCAGTGTACGATGGTGTGAATCTAAATTTAACACCGGAATAGTTCAGATTGGTCGGGTACTGTAAATATTTATGATTTTTATTACCGACAAGTTTATTTTCATCGTCATATGATGAAAAAGCAATACCAATATAATCACCGTATGTCCTAAAATTGCCTGCACATATCATTTCGTTAGGAGCAGATGATACAACAGAGGCAATCGCCTGAAAATTAAAAAAACACTCCCAAAAATCTGGATGGAGCCGTGTGTACCCCATTATCTCACTCCCTTCCAATAACTATTACTGATATATAACCATTTGTTATAGATGACGGAGTAGATCCACATGCTACAATCCTGCACCCATAATATTGTTTTACTTCTCCAACAGACTCTATAAGGAGGTCTGTATTAAATACAATTTCATTTTCAGGTACAGTTCTTCCGCTGTTATCTGCTTTCAAATCATAGCAAAGCGAAACAGATACAGACGGTGCCCTTTTATAGGCCTTATTAAACTCAATATCAACCTCTTGTGCAAAGGGAATATTTATAAATTCTGCCCACACACTGGATAGAATACCATCATTAGGCGATACAGAATACGGACCGTCAGTATAAAACGATGGCCACCTACCTGTGAAATCAGGCTCTATTTGCACCGCGTCAATAGCACTCGGTACAGTATCAATGTTTGTATACCTAACCCATATCCTGCCGCTTTCGCCTGGGTCTATCGCTACAGTATAAGATTTCCACTCATCATCGTATGTTGTGTTTAAATATGTTTGTATAGTTCCATCTGGAAGTGTCATCTCGCAGGGCGCAAATGTGACCGTATTAAAAACTTGCATCTGGCAGGCCCCAAATTTATGATAAAAGGATACCCGCGTCGGGCCTCGCCCCCACCAAGAAGGATCTGGTCTTGGGTTAATATTAGGATACATGCTATCTTCAGCCATTTCAGATGATTCTCCAACATCAAGCATCATAGAGTGAGTTCCGAAAAACGAGGTTGATGATGTTGATTCGCCTCCTGACCACAGTGCAGGCTTCTTTGTAAGCGAATCAAACCTTTCAAAGGAGCTGTTCATAACTACATTTTTATAATTTTTTATAAAACGCGGGTCTATCCCATATTCGTTAATAAGCAGTTGTTGGTTTTTCGCAATAAGCGACAGTCCGAATTTTCCCGGTTCTAACTGACCTAGATGTACTCTAAGCCTATCGTCGTCATCGTACACTTTTATTCCAGAATCAGTTAACCTCGTATAACCATCCTCTGAAACACCTGATATTATTAGCTCGCCCTCATGATTTATGTGTATCTTATTTTGCCAGTTATCTCCGCTTCCATCGCCAGCTTGAATAGCTAGTCCATCACTTCGAAAATATGCGCGAGCTTTCTTGTCATTACGGATGGCCTCAAAACCAAATTCTGGGCCTATACGACAACCATTGTAGAATTTATCTTTAGAGACAGTAGTTGTTGCTATGCGGTATAAAGAATCCTCAAGTCCATTTGTATAGTTTGCAAATTGGAATGTTACGTTCTTAATGTCGTATACATCACGACTTATACTTGTAACTCGAAGTTCCTCGTTAATAGCTAAATCCTTTTGTCTAAGGACAATATCATCACCAAGCGAATATGCATCCCCAGGCAAATATATAGGTGTGCATCTATAAGAAACAGTCGGATTACCAGACCTATCAAGAACTCTTTTATTAACCGTCTTGGATACAACCTTAACATTTTTATCCTTAATAACAAGTTTTGGTGAGGTCGAACCAAGATGCCGTACAATACTAATAACAAACTTATTAGTCTGGAGCTCCCCCCCAAGATATGCAACAAAATCCATAAGTAATTGACGTCTACTCTTTGCTTCTTGAGCTGAGTATGTTACCTCAGTAGTAAATTCGACAGTGCCAACAGTGAAGTCCGTACCCTCAAGAATCTTACCCAAAATATATGTTGGTGTGCCAGTCTCAGTAAAATAATCAACGTTGTAGTCGGGATTATTAAGACGATACGAGACATGTTCAGCCTCTACCTCAATGGTATATATGTTGTCCTCGTTTGCAATCTTCTTGAGAAATGCCGTATCGAAATAGTCATTATCTAACTCAAAGACACTATTCTCGTCAATAAGGTTATTTAACTTCGAATCCAATACGGCAGTAAAATCAAGGGTATTCTCTCCATTGATTTCCTCAAGACGATTTGAACTGATGACGTTCTTAATGACGCCTAATCTATCTAAATTCGTATTACAAATTTTAATCATACGTTGTTTCCTCCTACGTCATATCCATAGTGGAATATACTCAATGGTTACATTTAAATTAAGACCTGTACCGTCGACCGTAAGCGTGTTATCTCCTGGAACAATTTTAAGAAATGTATCAATATCTCCAGTAAGTACTGAAAATTTGTTGGCGCCATCTAAAGTGCATTCCATTTCAATGTTATCAAATATAAGGGTTCCATTCCCCGCTTCAGGATAATTTAGTGTTTTTCCATTCATTGATATTGACAAAGTCGTCCACGCACCAATGATTGTAATTTTTGATTTACTACCTTGAGGGCTTTTGTAGTCGATAAGACGAGTTCCTGGATTTGTAAACTCATAATTTAATAAATCATGAACCTCAAATTCCTCAACTTTCTCATCAACCGAGTATGCGAAAGGCTGGCAGTCAAACTCAATATCGGCCGTACCAGACTCCCATAGACTATCAAGATCAATTTCTTCAGTCACCTTAGCAAGATAGTACTTATCGTCCTCGTCATGAATTCTCAGTTTTGCCCATGTTGCTGTACTAAGCCACGCAGCGATTTGTCTAGCTCTTGTACGTAATTCTTCATAAGATGTGCCAATATACTGAATTTTCATAGTTATAGAACGCATGTCGTATTCATTACCGTCCTTATCGAAATCATAAACACCGGAGATACCAGTTAATTCCACTCTTCTAACCTTTACAGCCGGAAGTAACGGACGTTTGACCGACTTGCAGACCAAATTAAAAGAACTGCTTTCTACTTCGTTAAATATAAACGCTCCTATCATAGCGTAACCGGCACCCCCCTTGCAAGACTATATCTGTCTAATAGATTCTTTTGATCACGGCTAATCTTACGAATATCATTATCGTTCCGGACAGTATAGTGATTGTGAATCACAAAGCTACTGTCACCCATGTTGGTTATTGTTTGATTAACGCCTGAAGAATATCCCCCATTTTGACGCTGAGCCGCAACTGACGAAACTCTGTCTACTGACGCTGCAACATTAAAGCCTCGTTGCTTGTTGAATGTAGATTTAAGCCCCCTTTCCACGTCCGTCATATCAACAACTGGTCTGATAGTAGGCTGAGTATCAATATCGCCTTCGATTATATCTGCAATCTTTGAAACCGCATTACCCAAACCATTCTTGGCAGATTCGGCTATTTCGGCACCAGCTTTGTAAGATTTCGACATATAATCGCTTATCGCATTTACAAAACCCAACCCGAAAAAGCTACCGATTCTGTAACCAACCTTAGAAGGGGAGTTAATATCAAGCTCTCTCTGTACTGCTCTCGCCGCTGCGGCTGCCATAGCCCGAGCTCTTGCTTCAGCTAGATAAGTATTCGCTGTGATTCCATATGCAAATCCTTCGACAAGATACTTACCGGTATTATAGAAATCGTTGTATTTGTTTTTGATTACTGTTAGTGTTCTGCTAACGATTTGTATAAAAGTGTTTGATATA
>JAKOQC010000269.1 GCA_029778565.1 bacterium | reverse complement strand
CCAAACGGGTAAACTTCTTTGGGTGTGAATTTCGCTCTGCTTATTAGCTTGCCATCTTCTACCCATGTTGCTATAGCCGTTGCTACTGGTGGGCTAGTGTAATCGTGTGCAAACAAAACCACAGGGTTCTTGTTAAATGCATCTAATCTCCAACCATTAGGATTAATTCTATCACTGTCTCTATCAACGCTACCAGTAGAAATCACAAAATCAAGTACAAGATCTTCTACCTCTTTAACTTCTTCTAATGTAAAATCCTTGTAAACACTTAGCCCATCCTTAACGTCCGCTTCTTTGAAACGTTTTGCATCTACAAACACGCTATTCTTCACCTCCTTTCACAGTATTGGATTCATCTAACTCCTCAATTTCACGGATAATCTCTGCCAAAGCCTCCATGTCCTCCTTTTCTTTTGTTTTACTATCGCTTGCTTCGTTGTTACTATTCGATGTATACCCAAAATTGCGTGCAAAATACATGTTATAAGGTAATGGATACACCTTACCTTCATCGTTATCCAATCTATTATGTCCGCTCATTTCACGCCACTCATCTACTGTTAAGCTCCAAGGTGATGCCTGCGCCGCTCTCAAAACATATTCCTTGTCCTCTGGTATAGGATTGTCATATTCTAATATTAAACGGTCATCAAACTCTGGTACTAACCTTTCTTGTAAGTAACTTCTTAGTAATTCTAACCTTGGTTGTATTACCCAGCGAGAGTATAAGTAGTCACTCGCTTCTATGGTAGCCCTGTTAGAGGATTCTATGATACCAAGGATTTCTGGTGGTACACCATACACGTGTATAATGGTATCCCGCTCGTACTTTCTTAAGTCTACTAACTGCATGTTTTCAAAGGTTTGGTTTAACGCTTGCACGTCTACTTTCTTACTAATAAAATATGGTTTGTAAGCACGGAAAAATCCTTGGTTTTTGTTTATCCAATCCTGCTCAAGCCTCTGTGTTTCTTCTCTTGTAAGCCCGTCTGCACTAATTATAAGATCGGGTCTTGCTTTGTTATAAAACCAACTCTTAGTATGTTTAGCTGCGTATTCATCTGTTTCTAATTCATCTGCTAAAGATCGCGCCGTGCCACTACCACGTGCATATGGATTGCGAGGATCTGGATCAGAGATCCACAATATTTCACTAGCTGGTATTTCTTCATCAAAACCGCGAAATGAAACTCTAAAAACTGGGTAATCTAAGGTAGGTATGTTTACCACCCAATCAGGTGGTAAAGGATACAGTGCAATAGGTACACCCGCCTTGTTTCGTTCTTTTAATAGAAACGCCTCTCCTACTAAATCTAAGTAAACTTGGATGATCTGTCTTACTGTTATGCCAGTCATAAACGAATTACCAGTATTTAGTAAATCTAATAGCGGGTGGTTAGTAATTTCTCTTATGTTATTTTGTTGTTTCAAATACCGCGATCTGACTTCGAAGTTTGCATTTTGAATGTTTGCTGCTTTAACAGCCTTACCGTTCTCTGATACTACGTATAAGTGCCAGCCAGTAGTTGCTACGCTACGACTTACCTTGTTAACCACCGCACGCAACCAAGGCATGGTATTATAAGCATCTAATAGTTCTCGCGTCCCTCTTGTGGGTGGTGCTCCATAACCACCTGGATAGATGCCCACTAACATGTTATTAACATGGTCGCTTTCACTGGATTGTCCAAATAAAAATGTGGAAACCGATTTACCAAAACTCTTTAAGTTATCTATAAAACTCAAATCTTGCACCTCCTTACCATAACTCAATAACCCCCCGTTTTTTATGCGTTGCTATGGCATACCTCAAAGCATCTACCGCGTGGTCATAATCTTTAACAGGTTCGTCCATTATACTATCATTATATACCCGCCATTGATAGTTTTCAATCTCATCTAATAAATTATTCAAACCACGAAACACAAATAGCGAGTTTGTTTTCAATTCTGATATTACCTTTTCAATACCTTCTCGCACTGCATTATCTGCTGGTTTAGCTGGTAACCCCATTCTGCGATACTGTTCTATAGCTGCTGGGTTAGAAGGATCGCAATACAAAGCATCGATAGTTTCGCCTTCACTTAAACTTAGAATATCCCTGCCACTTTCTTCTGGTAGTTTGTTGCGTTCATAATATTCTCTGTAAACATATATGACACCATCTGAATTAATAGCAAGCCACACCGCTGCGGTTGGATTGTTATAACCAAAGTCTACACCCACGATACGTTTCCAATCTGAAGGGATCTCAAACGGAGTTATAATATGCTTTTGTGGATTGAAGTCCTCGTATACTAATCCTTTTGGTTTTGTAAACTCTCCTAAATAAAACATTCTAAACTTCCAATCTGGTAGGCTTGCTCTTGCACGCTCTAATTCTTCACGAGGATAGTAAGGATTGACAGTGCTTGCAAATTGTATAACGTCATAGTCTTTATCTCCTGCACGCCATTTATCATAAAACTCTGTTTTAAGCCAGCCTAAGTTATAAGGAGTGGTAGTTATAAGTACACGCCCATTATGAAAACCTACACGCCTTAATACTACATCCCATGCTTCGCGCTTCATCTGTCCTGCTTCATCCATCCACGCTGCATGCACGTGCACGCCTTCTAATGTAAATGGATTGTCTGCACTACCAAAGTAGATTCTACCCCCCGTTGGTAGGTAGTAAGTTCTTTCACCTGCACGATACTCGCCACTGGTTGCCTTATCCATAAACTCTTTAGTCATGGGTAACACAATGCGTTGAAACATCTGGTAGGTAGGTGACACTACTAAAAACGAGCCGTCAGGGTGTTTTTGAATTTCACGGTAAAGCCAGATGGGTCCCATAAATGACTTGCCGCTACCAGTACCAGAAATCATAGCAACGTATTTTGCTTTGCTACGCCACGCTCTGGTTTGTCCTTCGTGTAACGATACTTTAACCCCCGTCATTTAATTCTACCTCTATAACAGGTGGCAGGTTAACTTCTTGCTTACCTATCTCTGTAGGTTCTCCACGATTTAACCTTTCAATCTTCGCTGCTACATCAAACCACTTAGCTAGATCAGAGGGTGATAGTTCTGAGGGATCCAGTTCTTGTAAACGCTGTGCAACGCGCTGCTGAAATGCAATAGCAAGCCTTGCTTGCCTGTCTGCCATTTCTAGTATAGCTTTCTCTTTTTCTTCGCGCTTCCTTTTTTCAATATAATCATCGTAAGCTTTAGCACGT
>JAKOQC010000268.1 GCA_029778565.1 bacterium | reverse complement strand
GTTTCCTGAGTGTAGGTGCTTTTGTTTCGTCATAGTAATACAGATCAACAAATTCAGCTCCATCAATGGATACATCACGCTTTTGTATCTTGCGAGCTATTATTTTCTCAAGTTTAGCTTCATTCAGTAGATTCTTCGGTACTCTAACAGTGAAAGCTGTTATTCCTTCCTTGCGTATATTCAAAAGCTGTCATTGTTCATCGTCAAATGTTTCGTCCCATTTTGCAGTCTCTACGTCATAATATAGGCATTTGTCCCATTCAAGAGTATGTTTGCTGTGCTCTGATAGTCTAAATGCATAGTTCATCTCTCTTTGCCTCCTCTGTCAATATCAGTTCTATGAATTATAGGATAGTCAAGCTCTTCATCGTAGGTAGCCTGGGTAGCCTGGTATTGTTGGTTGTTTCGTACTAGTGGTTGTGGTGGTACTCCGAGACTGTTAAGGTACTCTTGCAATATCAGCAACTTATTGGATAAGTCATTAATAACAATAGCTAGCTCTTTTTGTATATTCTTCATTTGATTGCGTTGTTCTATAAGTTCCTGCTTGCGTCGCTCAAGATAAGCAAGTCGCATCCGTTCAGCTGCTTCTTCGTCTTCTATTTTGGCTAGCTCGTCAAAGATTTGTCCTGCTGTAGTAATAACAGGCGGTACGCCAAGCGGTACTGGTTCAGGTATTTTGCCTGGTTTCTCTGGCTGTTTGCGTTGCACAGTATCAGCTAATTCACACACTGCTTTGTCAAGTTTGTCAAGATGTTTCGATATTTCTCGCACTATGGCTAGCTCAAGTTTATTTTCTAGCCATTCAAAAGTATCGACCAGATTATCACGTACGCGTTTACTGATGTTATCACCCCAAGCATCAAAAGATTGTACAGGCTCGTCGTGTATTTTGATACCTTCAAGTTGCGGCTTGCCTGATGTATAGTAAAAATATGGCAATTCTTTAGCCATTAATTCAATTATTGAGTCTTGCAAAGTGCTATTGAGACTATCAGGAATAGCAAGATATGCGGTCTTGTGATAAGTAACCTCATGCTCTGCTGATGTTCCTTGTTCTCCAGTATAATGTATTGCTACTTTGTACTCTGCTATTGGCATCTTATATCACCTCCAAAATAATGATTATTACTACTCCAAGCAATAACAACAGGTTGAATATGCGGTTTCGTCTTGTTTGTTCTTCAAATGTTGCCTGCGATTCAGAGATTCTACTTTGAATAGTTCGTATTTGCTCGTTCGTATCGGCTACTTTGTCCTCCACCTCAGCCATACGTGCAGCGATGCGTTGCTCAGTTGCTTGTTGTTGCTCAAGTGCAAGTATTTGTGCGTCATGCTTTGATAGAACATCAGCTATTGCATTAGTTGCCTTAGTAAGTTCAAGCAATCTCTTTCGGTCTTCATTGAATAGTTGCATTGCCTCATCTTTTGATAATTTGTTGACATCTTGTTTTTGTATTGCTTCTCTTGTTTGCTTAATATCAGCTTCTAATTTGTCCAAATGTGTTATAATATCATTATAGGAATTGGTAATGTCTTGCTTCTTGATATTCGCCATAACAATCACTCCTTTGAGGGCTCCTCGTGAGCCCTCTTGCCGTAGAATTTACGCAGTAGCTCGTTGTTCGCTTCGTCCAAATAACCATTCTCTCGCAGTACCCGCTCAATCTCTCCGTCATCATAGAATAAATATCGCCTCTTGCCATGTCTCACTTCTTTGACTGGTTCAACATTGTGCTGCTTCATTATCT
>JAKOQC010000267.1 GCA_029778565.1 bacterium | reverse complement strand
TGATGCCGCTTGATAGTTTTGACAGGATGCCTTCGGAGGTTTCGTTCTTGATTTTTGAAAGCATGGCAACATACCGAAGATAGCTCTCATTAAAATTTTCTTCGGGTACTTCGGCGCAAATGTCATCAGCGGATAACTTATAAACTGTCCCGGTAGAAGCATTAAACACCTTGTAAGACACAAAGCCCCATACTTCGCTGATCTCCAATACCTGCACACGCTCATTTTTGGTTTTATCAAAAACGTAATCTCCTACGCTACACATGGTTTCACCTTCATGGCTTTCATGATCTCCATTCTATATCTCCAACAGTCTGGCTTGATGTCCAGTATTTGCCGTTCAGAATTGTATTTTTATTATTTAAAACCATTCGACAAGTTCCGTACTGTATTGGGTTACTTTTTTGCACAACTGCATTTGGGTTTGTAATGTAAGTATAATAGAGAATATAATTATCGCATTCTTTTACAATAATGCCTGAAACCGTATAACTTGAGTTAATATCCGTCTTTGTTTCTACACAAACAGAAAACAATGTTTGCTTTACGGTAATTTCAATGTGCTTTTCTTCCTGAACCCTTTTATATGTATACCTAATGACCCCATTATAGTGTTTTTTCAAAACGGGAGGACGATTCCATGGTATGTATCTCCATAACCATTGTTCATATAAAATAAACAAAATAGTAACTCCCGAGATTGAATACCCAATATACGATAAACAGTCCTCATATGTTAGAGGCTTATCAATTATCCAACACAGTACAAATATTATTATTGCAACTACGATAATTGGTTTGATAAGGTTTTTTACTTGTTCTTGCATATATTATCCCTACTTATATGTATAGAAAGCATCAAGTTCATCAATAAAAGTGCATAAATTATTATAAGACGTTATGTCTGAACATAATGGCTTGATACCGTTTGCTTCCTTGTATGACATATAGCTTCCTTTACTTCCTTTAAGATGAGAAATAAGCATGTGAAAAGCAAACACTTTTCGATACTTACCGCAGTACTCCAAGTACCATTCGTCTGCTACATTCCAAAGAAGTGACTCCAGCATGAACGAGCTAACATTGTTTGCAGCTTTTATTCGATAATCCTCCATTAAGTAACGCATTTTCTTCATGATGCGAACCATCTTTTTATAATAGCTATTCGTAGCAATATTTTTTTGCCGGCCATTATATATGTGTTGCTCAGGATAATTGATAATCAATCCTCCATCATCGGGGTAAATAACTATCCCTCCAATGTAATTGTTTTCGTCGAAGCTATAATCATTACGATAATCTCTATACCGGCGGCAAGGGACAGTATCGGCATCTTTACGATATGTATTGCCATATACTTTAATGGATTTGTTTTTGCGCTCAACTGAGTTAGCTCCAAATTTCTCTGTTAATGCCTCTTGTACTTCATCCTTGAACGATATTGGAGGAGTAGGAGCAGTCTCAAAACCATAATGTTCTTTGGTTACACCAATCCGATATTCAGATTTAAACACATCTTCTTGAACAACTGCAATGTCAACATCACTCTCTGTGCGAACGCAGGTGTTATTAGCATATGACCCTTGAATGAATAGTTTGATTTTTCTTGAACCATATATACTTCGCATTTCAATTGAATACGCCAATGTATCAGAGTATAAAGATGCTATATCTTTATTGTCATCTGTAAAACCGAGTGGTTTCAAAGCATCTCTAACCATTCTGATAGCATTTTTACATAGAGCATCTTCAGTTGTGCTAAGTGGCTGAGAATAGTTTTCCAACATGGTTTCGGTAAACTCCATCTTATTCCCCCTCCTTTATAATCGTCCCAAACTAATGTCATAATACATAAGCAGCTTGTCATCTTCCTGGATAACACTTTCCGGCAAGCGCTCTGCTGTTTCGACAATCAGCTTATAATTCTTATCGGCCCAGAGCTTTGCAAAGCCCACCCTGATTGCTTCCGTACGAAAGAGTTTGAGCTTTCCTTTTGTAGCCAGGTAGCCCTCAAATTCTTTGAGCAATTTCTTTTCGCGAAGCTTGGCCACATCGGCAGCTTTTGTAATGTCCGGGATATACCACCTGCCCTTATCGTCCTGCAGAAAGTTCTCTTCAAGCAAAACTGCCAGC
>JAKOQC010000266.1 GCA_029778565.1 bacterium | reverse complement strand
TGGCTCAGGCAAATCCAGAGAAACTAATGTATAGCTGGAACTTCAATGACGTTTACGGATTTCTTACTGAATGCGTTTTCTATTTTCTACGTTATGCTTACCTGCGTATCTGCCAGATCACCGGCTGTCCTTATGACGTGGGTGGAGTAAAGTCTCTATATCATAGCGCTTACTACGATCCCTATCGCAGCAACACATTTACGTATATTGATAAAGAAAATAAACTGGTATTTGCTGTATTCCTTCCTAGATATATTACGAATACTCTATTTCCCCCGCAATTTTTCCTAGCGCACCCTGAGTATTTCCTAGTTGTCCCTATATCGGAGCTCCTCTTACTCTGCAAAGAGCGTTTAGGATTACGGTACCTTCTAGGAATCGTTCCGAATGCTGCCCTTGAGTTCTAATATCGAAAAAGAGCAGGTTTATTCCAAGTCAATCCGTTTTACTTATAACAAAGGCATGAGCGCTTCTATAGAAGTTGCGCCAGGGGCGAGCTTCCCGCTTTAGCGGAGAGTAGTTGGCTTTCATTGAGGTTGTGGTGTGAAGGTTGCAGCAATTCCTAAATCTATTCTGTTCTCTGCCAAACTTTGGCGGAAGTTTATACAAGAAAAACGTAAGGAGTATCCTCATTTTATGCCATTCAACTATTACGATCACGAAACTATCGAGAATTGCGCTGAATTAATCCAACCAATTGTTTTTGTAATGTTTTGCCTTGATTTTAACCGCAATCCCAACTATTTTTGTGTCTTTGATACGCCTGACGGTCGCAAAAGTTATGGTATTCCGTGTCATATTACGGATAAAAAGTATCCTGGTCTAGCAACGATTTCGGGTAGCTTTCCCCTCATAACAAATACAGACTTTTCATTTTCCTGCAAGTTTTCTATTCCTGAAGGCTATACAATACACGGAGCCGATAATGAGTGTTTTTCTTTTCCGGAAATTGATATTGAGTATAGCCAAAGTTATCTAGCCGGATTACGTCTGTTTTGGGGTAAAGAAGTATTAAATCATTCAGTCCATGTTGTGGTAATAGATGCATCAAAGTATCTCAATAGATATATTCCGGATAGTTATAGCTACCTCTTTAAGCATACATTCGAGTTTCTTGCAATG
>JAKOQC010000265.1 GCA_029778565.1 bacterium | reverse complement strand
TGCAGAATCATTTTTTGCCACAATTAAGAAGGAGTGTATTCGCCTAGAACGCTTTAAAACTCGGAGCGAAGCTAGGCTGAAGATTGTAGATTACATTGTTTGGTATAATGCCAAAAGACGCCACAGTTATTTGGGCAACATCTCTCCTCTAGAGTTTGAAAAACAATACTACCAAAATATTCTGGGCGAAGCGGCTTAGGATGGGCAAACAGACTTAGTTACCATTTATAAGAACAATGAAGTAAAACGGAAGCTTTTGCGTGTCCGGTGTACCCCTATCACTCCATAGTGTCATCACGTACGTATAATGCACTACGATGACGGAATCAACTTATGCATGCCACAGGCTAAGTAGAAATCTAGTATATACTGGGGCTCACAATTTCTTGGTTTGACCTCCAATCATTATAGTAGTCGGTGGAAAAGCGAAGCGGGAGGAGTTGAGTAGACATTAATAGAATCGCTATAGTAACGCTAAACGGATATCACAATTATGGTAATAGGCTTCAAAACTACGCACTGCAAGAAGTGCTGAAATCGCAAGGCTTTACTGTAGAAACCTTAGTCGTCGATAATCTTCCAAGTAATAGTGAAGGACGGGCACGTAAACTTATAGAAAAGGTGAAAACGCTAAAAGGTAAATCGATCAGTGAAGTCTCTAGAGTCGTGTATGCAAAAGTATCAGATACGATTTACAAAAGTGAGTATAAGAACTCGCGGATGATTAGAACTGAAAAATTTAAAGAGTTCACAGAGCTGTATATTAATGAAACGGAATATAGTATATCCGACAATAATATACCTGAAGATATTGCTGATCGTTATGATTACTTTGTGGTCGGCAGTGACCAAGTTTGGAATCCTTACTATACTAAGGGCTCTCCCATATACTTTCTTGGCTTTGCTCCAAGAGATAGGCGATTCTCCTATGCGGCCAGCTTTGGTATTTCTCAAATCCCCCATGAATATCGTGAACTGTATCAAAGGGGTCTGCTCGATATGGAATACCTGTCGGTACGAGAAAATGATGGTTCAAGAATTATAAGAGAACTAACGGGAATTGATGTGCCGGTGCATGTTGATCCTACTCTACTGCTAACCAAAGAACAGTGGTTGGCCATTTCGAAACAAGCATCTAATAAACCTAAGGGC
>JAKOQC010000264.1 GCA_029778565.1 bacterium | reverse complement strand
CGCACTCCCAAAAACCGCACTTTATCCTCTAGCTTAAGTTCACTAGCTAATTTTTTAACCTCCTCCATAAGAGAACCCTGTCCTACCAAAAGCAAAACCACATCCGATTTTTTCGACACAATCATGCTGAATGCCCGTAACATATTTGGATAGTCCTTAGCTTCCTCAAATCGCCCTACTGCTAACCAAACGAAATAATTAACTACCCCTAATTCATTTCGCAGACGCTGGCCAGCTGCATTATTGGGTTTAAATTTAGTTGTATCGATCCCATTGGGCATGAACCTAATTTTATTTTTTGGCGCCACACCAGCGCGAATATAGCGTTCTACCGCAGCCCGGCTTACGTTGGTGGTTAAGTCGGCAAGAGGATCTGTCAGTCGGTAAGCAACTTCACGCCACCTGCCACCTTCATCAATACTGTGAGCCGTGGAGATAAGCACCGGTATCTTATAAAAGATTCTAACAACCCGCGCCAGCAAATTAGCATGAACCATATGACTGTGCACAATATCTGGTCTCCACTCACGCAGAATCTTGACTAATCTAAAAACGGCCCGGGGGTCTGCTACTCCACGGCGCATATTGAGAGTCGATAGAGGAATACCCGCCTCTTTTAGCTCTTCTGTAAAGGCCTGAGGTGAGAGCATAGAAACCACTCGCACCTCCCAGCCTCTCTTTTTTAAGCTAATGGCCAAGTTTACCAATTGTGTCTCCGCCCCGCCGTAAGCAAGGCCTGTGATGAGAAACATAACCATTGGAAGACCCATCAAATTACCCCTTTTTCAATATCGTTGCCACAAAACATCGCTGATACTGCAATGTAGCATTATAAATTAATCATTGTCTAGACAACACCACACGTTGCTCCGTATCTTTCCACAGGATTCGTGGTACTCTTAAGAAGAATGTTATTATCATAACCGAAACGAGCAAAGCAAAGTTTCCCGAAACAAAGAGCGCGGGCTGGGCATAAAAAACTCCCAGCACAGCAATCTTGATTGCTATAT
>JAKOQC010000263.1 GCA_029778565.1 bacterium | reverse complement strand
TGACCAGCTCATCCCCCAAGTATTGTCAAAGCTTGGCGACATACATTCGGCCTACATCGTGGGCGACTACGCAAGGGGGATGGATTCGGGTATAATTGACCTCGTCTTAGTAGGTAAAGTCGACAAAGCTTACCTACAAAATTTAATAGACAAGGTCGAGCCCATGCTTCACCGAAAAATACGCTGCCTGTCTTTAAGCGAAGACGAGCTTGAAAGGTTTAAAGCTACGCTTAAGCTTGAAGAGGCGATAGAGCTGTGGAGCAGCGGTAGGGGTGAGTGAGGGTGAGGGTGAGGGATTTAAGATTAAAGATGTGGCCCTAAATTCACAAATTCATATGAGGGACATAAGATTAATGAGAAAAATAGGTATTGTAACAATTGTTGATTATCTCAATTATGGTAATCGGTTGCAAAACTATGCAACTCAAGAAACTATAAGAGGTCTTGGATATGATGTTGAAACCATTATATATAATAGAGCGTTAGATCGCCCTAAAGAATCGTCGCATCAAATCCTGATAAGAAAATTTGTAACGTTTAGAAAGTTGTTGCAGAAAAGGGATTATGAGCCTATTAAAAAGAAGCTAACAAATAGACTTTATAAATCTATGATACAAGAACGAGATAGATCTTTTAGGTTATTTACACAATCTTATATTCATGAGACAGATTTTCGTATTACTGACCAATATATTCCCAATAATTTGTCCGAACGTTATGATTTTTTTGTTACTGGCAGTGATCAGGTTTGGAATCCTGTTTTCGCAGGAAGTCCTATTTATTTTCTCACGTTTACTCCAGCATATAAAAGAATTGCCTATGCAGCTAGTTTTGGTGTCTCGAACTTGCCAGAAAGTTGCCTCGAAAACTATAGAAAATGGATCTCAGAAATACCGTATTTATCCGTTCGAGAACAGGCTGGTGCGGACATAATTAAAGAACTTACAGGAAGAGATGCCGTTGTTCTGGTTGATCCTACTTTAATGCTGTCTAAAAGTAAGTGGTTGTCTATATCGAAATCGGGAGCTCATAAACCTTCAAAACCTTATTTGCTGACGTACTTTTTAGGACCAATCGCTGATGATGTAAAG
>JAKOQC010000262.1 GCA_029778565.1 bacterium | reverse complement strand
GGGAGTAAAGATCAGGCTGGAGTAATCCAGGACACGCTCCTAAAGCAAAAGAGCCGACCCTTCAAATGCGAGGGTTGGCTCTTTTTTATTGAACGTTTTTTGTATCAGTGATCATTTATACTGACGACCTGTGGTATGTTTCATTATCTAAGTTATTGTTTAACAAATGGCACCTGGAAGTTAACACGAAGGACTCGACTCCAACCAGCAAAACTATCTAGCGAAATGCTTTGAGAACCCTTATTGACTCCGGTGGCTCGAACAATACATTTTTTGAATACTTTAGAGCCGCAGAATCTCAAGAGGTGACGGACTCTGTATATACTACTTTGAGAATAGAATCAACGTAGGAAGATTAACGTTCCCACTTACCAAAGAATATCGAGGATTACAGGAACGGGGATGCCGATATCTAGTTTAGATTTGCTTAAGACCCTGCCTAGTAACGATCCGGCAATTGACAGAACGTTCTTTTGTGAAATATTGCTTTCTTGAATAACCGATGTAATTTTGCTGCCTTCATGTTCTGCATACGTAGTTGCGTTTAGGTAATCTCTATATGAAAAAAGCGAAATAGTTGTGTTTGCGCATCATAAGCACTTTGGTTCAAGAAAACTCCTATTGGTATAGTAATTTTGTGAAAGTTACTTGCACCACCTTTCTTTGAGGAAAAAGCTTACAAGTTTAGCATAAGGATGAACAAAGAATGATGTCTGGTCGCACAAGTATGAATTTGACTAAGAATAGTGACGATAACCTCAATGAACATTCAGATACAATACTGAAAATGAAAACAGCGCAAGGTAAGTTTACTTACATGTGTCTTTTCCTAACCAACAAGCGTGAGATCAAACTTGAAGAGGGTGGAGAATAAGCACAGGAATTTTCCAAATGTTCTACCGAGGTGACAAGAGCGACTATTAAGCTGTTCGAATTAAAATGTTGCTTTGCTAATCTAATAGAAATACCGCTCTGTCTTATGACAGGGGTTAATCCAGAACATCTAAAACCCGCAGCCCCTCATAAGTTTTTTGTCCAATCTAAGAAATCTGCTACTCCGAAGAAGGAACAAGACTCTACAGGTACTTAGTAGTGTCAACTTACTGTTGGCCATTCAGCTCTTCATGCTTGTTACTTGCAGTTTTGGGTTAATCTATGCTATTATAAGGGAGAAATCACGTTTCTGGGCTTAACAGAATTTGACTCAGGGACTGCGAACAATATGTGAGGGAGAACATGAACGATATACTATTTATCATGAATTTTAGTAGAAAATTTCTAGCAACGGAGAAGAAGATCTTCAAGCATTACGGTGTCGACCTTTGATTTGCTTACGCGCCCGCAGTTGCTATGATCTCCGAGGTTTTGACTGCGGAGTATGGTGGTTTAAATGTGGCATAGTATAAATTATGATAAAACTCAGAGCCTAATTCTCATTCTATACCTGACGGGTTTAATAGCAGCTCACACGGCTGCCCGTTATTATGTTGTTTTTATCTCACTTTACATTTTGGTTGTTTTCCAACTTGGTGCTAAGAGGGACTTTCAAATATCTAAGCAGCATATAAAATATTATTTGTCATTCTTGCTCCTGATAAACCTTTCATCCTTTTATGGTGGGTCAGAAGTT
>JAKOQC010000261.1 GCA_029778565.1 bacterium | reverse complement strand
TTAGCAGGAACTGGCGCAAGCGGTTCTATTTTATTAGATGTCGGATTAACAACAGCAGGAGTTGACGGAGCAGGCACAAAAGCAGGGATTGCATTATTCAATCGAATGACATCTCCAAACTGGCAAGGAATGCAGAGAGGTCTATTTATCGGTAACGCAACAGCCACACCAACGGGAGACCCAACTGGTGGCGGTTATTTATTTGTTGACTCTGGACGTTTTAAAATTAGGGAAACGGATACTGGGTCAAATAATTTTATTGTACACGCAGCAGCATCAACAAAAACAACAGCAGGTGCGCCTTATACTAACGATGGATATGTTACTGTTGTTATCGATGGCACAGCAATTAAATTAATGACAACAGCATAAAACTATGACAGCACAAGATTTACAAGGGATAGAAATTTCCAACGACCCTGCAACGGGTTTAGAGCGCAAGATTTATTTAAAAGAATTTTCTCTAAGACCTTTTGAAAACTACATTAAAACAACATTTGAAGTAAGATACTTTAAAGATGGGGTTGATGCTACTTCTAATCGTTTGCCTTCGTACGAGAAGACTTTGTATGCAAGTGATAACGAAAACGTAAATCCTTTAACAGGACAATTAGTAAGTCCTGAATTTGAAGGTGGTGTGGGTGAGTATACGTTCTTCTTGGCGTATGCAGAAAATCCAATAGAGTTATATGGATTGATTTACCAAAGAGCAGTTAATGCAGACCAAGCAAGACAAGCATTTGATATATGATAGACTTATCTAATATAAAAACGGGAGATGTCGCTTTTATTTATAATAAGTTCGATTATAAGAATATCGACACTTGGATAAGCCCTATTGTAAGGGCGTGTATGAACTTTCAAAATTGGGTATTAGGTAAGAAATTAATTAGACATCAACATTGTGGAATGTTTGTTTACGATTCTTACGGCTCTCTTTGCTTTTGCGAGTCGGTTAGTAAAGGGTGGAAGGTTACTTTAGCAAGTGCTAAGTTTTCAAATAAGAAAAAAGAAGATGTTTTAATTAAGCGGTTTCCCATTGATTCTTATATAGACCCATTGGAGATAATAGCATTTAAAAGCAAGTATAATTACATTGGCTTGTTAAGTCAGTTGATTAGACAATTATCGTTTAATATTATTGACCTTGAGGCACAAAAAAGAGGAACTAAATTCTTATATTGCAGTCAGTCGTGCGCTTATTGGTTGCACCGATTAAGTAGCGGAAAACTTTGCCAATATTGGCACTCAACAGATACGCAAGATTTACAATTTGATTTAAACGG
>JAKOQC010000260.1 GCA_029778565.1 bacterium | reverse complement strand
CCAGGTCCGCTAGACTCCAGCCGTCCAGATCGTTCCAAAAGCCTCTCATCACCCCTCACCGCCTTGCCCGCTCCAGGAGTTCATCAATCTTTGCTTCTTGTCTGATCAACGATAACTGGATAGCCTGTACTACAGCAGTCACCTGTTCTAGCGCTTTTGTATTGTTTTCTATTACCTCTGCAAGCTCGTATTTGCTTTTGTCAAAAAAGCGGGCTGCTATAAAAATCAGCCCCGCGACAGCAAACGTGGCAATACCATACTGAGCGAGTTCGGGACCCGGCAAATAATATCACCTCCGAAAAATTACCCAGGAGCCATTCCGGTACCTGGGCACATTTTTATGTAAACAGTATTAGTTATTCAGATGCAAGCCTTCTGCTGCCAGCAGGGCATCTGCATCCGCTTTATTTTGACCTCGGGCACTTTGTATTCGTGCATCTCCTGTTCTGTTGTTCTTTTGCTCCGCAAATAAAACATCTTTTAATCATTTAAAATTTCCTCCCGTTTGGTTTGGTATTCTTGTTTTAGTAGCTGATAATCGGCTTTAATATCATTTATAACATCTTGATTATCATTAAGCATAGCTATTCCTAATGCTTTGGACAATTCGTCAAATTGCGGTTGATATTCCCCATCTAATTCTTCTATTTTCTTCTGTTTTAGTTTATCTGTATTAACCTTAATCATTGTTTATCGCCTCCTCGAAGGTATAATATGGTGAACCATAGCCATCTGGTGGGTTTTCGTTTTCATCTATTTCCCATGCTTCCTGCGGTATGTCTTGTGGTAAAGTGTTAGCATCTACAATCCAAAAAGGACACCCTTCAGGTACGTCTTTTTTGGCTATAACGTGTATATCATATTGAGACAACGCTTCTTGAGTCGGTGTTAAAACAGCAATTTGGTTATTTTGTTTGAATAATATAGTTTGCATTGTGTTATCCCCCTCCTAATTATTAGCAGTGTATTGATACTGATACTATTCTCCCTTCCTTTGCGTTGGCCCCTCCGTTACTTACAAAAATACGTACCCAATTTTCTTGGTAATTCCATGGGATTGCCTGTCCGTCATTTTCACTACCTTGAGCAGTATTAGTCTTGGTATAATTTGCTGTTGCTGAATAGTCGCTATGCGGCATTGGTACAGTAAAATTCACTGTATAATCTCCAGTTCCATTTCTTGTCACACTACTTATATTCCCACTTGCCCTAATAGTTGGCGGTGTGGTTGTACCGTCAAAGTTTACCCAAGCCCTGCAAGCGTACATAGGAGCATTCCCAGAAACATTTAAGGCTGCATTTAAGGCTGCATTAAAGGCAGGCTCAATAGTAGACGAATCTGTATGAATGTGACCACTTAACGCAAACGCAGAAGCATGAAAACCATCTAATGTATCGGCATTAGCCCCTTGCACTGCTGGGTCACTACCTGCAACGTTTTTGGCTTTGATGATAAACATT
>JAKOQC010000259.1 GCA_029778565.1 bacterium | reverse complement strand
GAAGGTTTAATGCGCTCGATAGCCTGGTGAATGACGGGGCTAAAAAGATAGATACCCACAAGCGCAAGGTTGCTGGGAGGCTCCTTAGGCTTTTCGACAAGACGGGTCACACGGTTTTGCCCATCAAGAACAGCTACACCAAATTGGCGGGGGTCTGAAACCTCTTTTAGCATAATCATCGCTGCCGGGCTTTGGGCTAAAAAATCGCGCACGGCTTCGGCCACGCCGCCCTGGATAAGATTGTCGCCCAAAAACATAAGAAAAGGCTCGTCTTTTAAAAAAGGACGCGCGGTTTTTACAGCATGGGCCAAGCCCAAAGGCTCTTCTTGAATTATGTAAGTAATAGATATATTATTTCCAAAACGCGAGCCGTCGCCTACAACTTCTTTTACCATTTGCCCGGTTTCAGGTGAAATAATTATACCAATATCAGTAATGCCGGCTTCGATGATCTGGTTGAGCACAAAAAACAAAATAGGCCGGTTGGCAACGGGAATAAGTTGTTTAGCTGTGGTGTAAGTTAAAGGCCGAAGGCGAGTTCCCTTTCCACCCGAAAGTACCAAAGCTTTCATAACTATGCCCTCCTAAAATTTTCGCCACTTATTTTCATCTGCGCCGCAAGAATGGGATGGGATATATTATCCCCCGCTTTTCCTCATTATAGCGTTTCTTTTTTAGTGTTATTAATCATAACACTATTTCTCACCACATCTATACCAACACTTTATAACTTCATTTATCAGGTCAATTAATTTTATACCCGGAGAAACAAAGGTTATTATTCTACCTTTACGAAAGTTTTCTTTAAATCTTCAACAAATGTTCGCGGTTCTTGTTTAGGAAAGTCAACACTTTTTCGAACAGTTTGCTAAGCCACTACTAATAGGTGCTCTTCATAGGATAATTCCCTATTGCAACAGCTAAATCTGGCACGGAGGTACGACAACCGAATTGATCATTTACAACATGTAATTCTGATCGACTCGCTGCTAATCTTAGCATCGTATTCACGAAATTCGGTCTACCTGCTCCAAAAAGCCATGAAGTTCGTACAAGATAATACTTAGGATTTACACTCTCAAGGTACCGTTCGCCAAGGTATTTGCTATACCCATATACGTTCACAGGATTGCGTTCGTCAAATATACGCCAAGGACTACGGCGTTCACCGCTGAACACGTAATCAGTGCTCATGCGAGCCAAAGGGATATCAAGTTCTTTGCAAACCAGAGCGAAAATCCGGACGCCTAAACCATTCACTATATTTGCTTGTGTTGGCTCTGCCTCAGTTTTATCAACCGCTGTGTAAGCAGCGCGCAGTTTATAACAAGGTCGGCTCTAGGACAAGAACTCAAGTACATTAGAACATCCCCACGCTGTGTAATATCTAAGGCTTCATGTGGAGGCACGTCTAATTCATAACCTCGGCATTCTAAAGCTCTTCCCACCTCGTTTCCTAAAAGGCCAAAACCCCCAGTGAGAGTTATTCTAATTGTTTTCACTCCTCTCTTCGATAACCACAGTACTTGACAAACTCAACGGTTTTTCTCACAATACTCAACGCTTCTTGTAGTTCAGTAAGACGCAGAAATCATACAGAAGCCCTACCTAAACCAGATGATAGCCATCGCTATTAAAATAACCGAATGATCTCTTCAAACACCCTTTTAGAACTGTTACCATCTTTATACACATGGAACTTATCTTTCATCTTGGCTCTTTCATCCTTATACAGCGATGGGTCCTCTTTGAAACGTGTAATCCATTCGCATACCTCATCCCAAGTCTTACATTTTGGGCCAGGCGTAACTAAGTCGTAATCATAATAAAGATCTCTGTCATAAGCAACATATTCTTCATAATCAAATGGAAAGAATATGACTGGTCTATCAGTTAGTAAATAGTCAAAATATATGCTCGAATAATCGGTGATAAGAATATCATATTTTCCAAGTACATTATAGATATCTCCTCCGATATCAGAATCGTCAAGTACTCGAATCTGCTCAATTTCGCCACTCGCAATCATTCCATTTATAGACCTAATCTCTTTCTCATGGCAATAGTGGAATTTTATATCTAAACGAGCAGCGTTTGTCCTCAAATATTCGTCTAGTTCGCACAATACCTCAATTAAAATTTGTGCAATATTTGTTTTTCCTTCTTTCCTATGTGTTGGAGCATACAACACAACAAACTCCCTAGTAAGTTGTGTATAATTGCAATCCGTAAAAAAGAATCATTCCGAGGATATCCTGTAATCTTGATATTCTCCATAGACATCCCAAAAGCTGTAGAGAAAGTTCCTCGGTCTTCTTCAGAACAAGCAATCATCAAGCGGGCATCTTCTGTGTATCTTTTAAAAGGGAATATCATCTTGAGCACTTCTTTGCGCAAATTTCTGTGCGGAATCGCATTAGTATCTATTAAAACATCATATCCTATTTTCTTTAAAGGTACGCCGTGCCATAAATTGACGATAATAGGCTGAGGGACGAATTCATTAACATCACGCATCCACTGATTTACAACACAAACACCGGATATCGCAGAATAAAAAATACCTCTAATCGAATACGTATAATATGCTTCATATCCCAATTGCCTTACGGTCTTTATGACCTTGCGATTACGCGACAGCCATACGGGCCTTATGTCTTGAGAATATTGATTAATATATTCAAACAAGAACCTGGGATTATCGCCATACTTATCCCCGAACCAAGCTCCAAAAACCCAAAGATTATTATCTTTTTGGAGAATCAGAGACAATCCATATACTGGCAGCATCAATAGATGTACAATACACCTCCATAGCCTCGAAAAAGCAAACTTGACGAAATCCATGCTCATCACCCCTCAGACATTGATCGCAACGTGAAGCGCTCCCTTTTCGGGGGTCACGCACAAACGAAACACCTTATAAGGATACATAACCAATCGGACTATAACTTCATCAAAGACAATATTACCATAGAGACAGTTTGTGTCTGTCAAGCAATTGTAAGTAAGAACCTTAACTGCCCTACTTCTTGAAAATCTAAGTAATCAATGAGTTACATTAACTTGCTCAATTAAACAAAGTAGATGACCAGTCAAGGGTCAAGTCCTTTCTTTTCTGTAAAAAGCCCTCCGGTGGACTGATATGTAACACATGCCTAACACGCCGGGACGGCGGCCTGTTGTAATTCGTTGGTGATCATCGCCGTTTGCTCTTGTTTCCACTCGACATACGTCCTCATATCAAAATATTGCCGGCCGGTTG
>JAKOQC010000258.1 GCA_029778565.1 bacterium | reverse complement strand
ACGCCAGTATCAATAAATATCTGTTTAAGTTGTTTTGAGGCAACGCCAGCAAGTTCTAAGCTTTTCCAGTCCATGTATTGAAGACTTCCCATACTATATGATTGGTTTAAATTATACATTGCTCTACTGAATTCAGCAGCGCCTTTACCAGCGTATGCCGTAGCATTCGCTACACCTGTAATCAAGGGGATAAGGTTATCGATATCTCCGCCAGAAGAAGTCATCTGGGCAAGAGCCGCTGTCATATCGGTAAAACTATAACTTGTTTCATCCGAAAACCACATAAGCTCATCGAGATAAGCGTTTACTTCGTCAACCGATTTACCTGTTGCGTTCATGATGGTTTGGATATAATCTATTTTCTGTTCGTATTTAGTCCAACCTGCGGTCACCTGGTCAATAGTTAGCGATTTTACTAACTGTTTGCCTGTATTAATTGCTGAGTTAGTAATATTAGCGAGGGCGGTTACTGCCATGATCTCAAGAGCTGAAAACTTATTACGAACGTTCTCAACAGCTTCGCTAAGTCCTGACATATTGACATTTTTAGCGGCAGCGCTTACGTTCTCTAAACCCTTAGAAGCTCCGGTAAGATTTAAACTTTGTTTAAGTTTGTCAAGAGTTGACATAGAAGTTTTAACATTCGCTTCAAACTGCTTGTTGTCAAACCGCATTTGGACAACTCTTTGATCAATTGTTGTGCTCATAGCTTAGTAACCTCCTTCCACGCAGAATTTGCAATTTTATCAAAAATAGGCTGGATAGCAGGATTGATGTAATCTCGACCCTGTACCCAGCCACCATTTCGAGTTCCATGTCCATATTGCAAAATAATTGCTATAGGAACTCCATTTTGAATATTTGAATTGTAAAAAGTGATTGAAACTGACCCATTCTTATGTATAATCTTGTAGTACCAAGAATTAGCAGTTTTTCTGGTGTCGATAGGTGTTGCAGACGCAAGGGCGGCTACTCCCTCTCGACCATACTTGTCAAGATCTACAAGACGAACGGCCTCTTTTGCTTTTTCTAAGAAACGTGTCAGTTTAGAGAAATCGCCCTTTTGCCTGAACTTTATCATACAAAAATTCTCCTTTTACAGAAGTTCGTTTACTCTCTTCTGTACGGCTGAATAATCATAGCCAGCTTTAGTGATACGGTCCTTTCGGTCCTGACCGTTACCCCATAAACCCTGAATGACTTCGCGGGCGATTTCATCTATACTTTTCTTCGAAGATGTGGTCACTGCCGTTCCGCTTTTCGTAGTAATGTAAGTATCAAAACCGGCAGCTTTAAGTTTAGCAGCCATAGCATCTGCGTTTGTTTTTTTACTAAAGGCACCAACCTGAATTTTGTAGAGGTTATCTACTTTTACCATATAAGTATCAAATCCAGCGGCTTTGACTTTGGCCAACATAGCGTCGGCATTTGCTTTATTACTAAATGCCCCTGTCTGAACTCTATATAAAATTTCGGGGCTAACATTAGAGGAGCCGCTATTTAACTTTGCGTTTACTTCGGATGCAATTTGTCCTAGACGATTATAAATATAATCACCAGGACAAGACTTATTAGCAAACCATCGATGAACAGTCATGTTCTGTTTATCTGGCTGGCCAATTAAAGATTTATCAGCTTTCCACTTAAGTTCTGGTATACCATTTCGTTTGCAAATATCAACTAACAGTTCTATTAAAGACTTATAAACTTTATCATTGATAGCATAAGGATGTGTTTTATCGCTGGCACACTCTATGGTAATTGCTCGGTGATCATTAGCAGCGTTAGAAGAGCACCATGAACGGTCTTTCTCCTCTACGTACATTCCGATCCGACCGTCAGATCCAATACCATAATTAGAAGACGCCTTACGAGAAGCAGATGCAAAAATATCACCAAGAGTCTCCACTGAGCATTGTCCGACAACACAATGAATTGTAATAGTGTCAATTTTATGGTTTCTAGGGCTGGTCTTGTTTGGACTAATTTTGGTATAACTAACCAAAGGGCTATTACTCATGATTATTCCTCCTTGATGCTTTGAATCTGTTTAATCATTT
>JAKOQC010000257.1 GCA_029778565.1 bacterium | reverse complement strand
TTCAATTGATCGCCTTTGATTTGAGCCATGCTTTGTTTCCATGTGGTTAACTGGGTCGTCAGCGCTTCTTTTTCTTCGGGAGTAGCAGCGCTATCAATTTGTTTTTGTAAGTTAGCAGCATATTCTTTACATGCCGGCTCGCTCTCAGCGGTAGGGCTACCACAAGCAGAAAGGAATAAAGCAGTTAAAGTCAGGGCGAAGTAAGGTACTCCCCAATGTCTAGACCAAATAATCATAAAATTAAGATAGAATTGGGTTGATAAAGCACAGGATTAACCGAACTATTGTTTAAATAAACCTGTGCAGGGGTATGGTAATCAAGCGACTGATGCAACCGCTCATGATTGTAAAACTCGAAATATTCTTTCAAACCAACTCTGGCTTGACTGACTGTATCAAACTGGCGTAAATACACGCATTCGTACTTTACTGACCGCCAAAGCCTTTCCACAAAGATATTGTCCAACGCCCTGCCACGACCATCCATGCTCACAGCAATGCCCGAATCAATGAGTGGCATGGTAAATCTTGGCGTGGTGAACTGCGAGCCTTGATCCGTATTAAAAATCTCACAGCGTAACCCATTGTGCAATAGTTTACCCACCGTATCAATGCAGAAATCTGCTTCAAGTGTCGTTGATAGCGACCAGTCTAAAACGTAACGGCTATACCAATCAATCACCGCCATCAAATACACAAACCCTTTAGACAGGCGGATGTAAGTGATGTCCGTACTCCATACCTGATTACAGCGGATAATGGGCACATTCCTAAGCAAATAGGGATAAACTTGATGCTCAGGATTGGGCTTACTGGTGTTAGGATGCTGATAGATGGCATCGAGTCCCATTTGTCTTAATAGTCGCCTGACTCGCTTTTGCCCCACTGGATGACCCAATTGCCTTAAATGAGCAGTCATACGCTTTACCCCGTAAAATGGGGTTTTGGTATATTGCTCGTCAAGTAGGTTCATCAGAGTGATATCAAGCTTACTGATGGGCTTTGGCTGATAATACAGGCTTGAGCGGTTAATACCAAGTAGTTCACATTGCTTACGAGTACTGAAATCCTTATTGTCAGGCTCTAGCAGTTGTTTACGAGCATTTAGGGTAGCTGTGAGGACTTTTTTTTAAGCCAGTCTCTCTCGCTGATGACTTGCCCTAATTGCCGATGCAGTTCATCGATAGTGGTTTGCTGGGCTTGTTCGTTGTCATGCTGTTTGGTGTTAAAGGCACTGGGTATGACAGCCAAGGCTTGCTTTTTCCAGTTGCTGATTTGGGTTGCATGAACACCGTATTCAGCGGTCAGCTCATTGATTGTCTTTTGCTCTTTGATGGCTTCAATGGCAACTTTGCTTTTAAATTCAGCATTGTGACGTTTACGAACTTTTGTCATTAGATAGACCTCTTTTCTTAAGGGCTATTCTATCTTATTTGCTGCAATTTTTTGGTCCAGTTTTCTGGGAGTATTATATTTTAATAATGGCCAAGTTTAAGCAAGCAAGCTTAATTCAAACTTAAAACGGGTTTGGATGGGGGAATGATAGACGATGCTGTATGCCTGTCTGAAAAATACTTTAAGGTTACTTGGTATTCTGTGTGATAAAGCATTTAGCTCATTTTTGAGTTTCTCTTCAAGCTCTCGCTCAATGGCTCAAAAAGTT
>JAKOQC010000256.1 GCA_029778565.1 bacterium | reverse complement strand
TTTTGATCAGCCAACATGGCCACCCCTTTGAATAATATTATGGACCCAACGTGTGGGTCCTGTGTATGGTATCTACTCATCCTATTACCTGCTAATTCTACCCTGTGGTTAACGTAAGCAAAGGCCAGTGTTTAGGGGACCAGACTCCGCTACGCAGCCCCTGGTCCCCACCGTGCTGGCAGGTATATACCGCCTGAACGGTAACTGGCCCTGGGAGGGGACAAGAATATTATACAACCAGGTGAGGAAAACTGCAACATGCAATACAATAAGTTATGGTGGACCCGTGGGGAATCGAACCCCAGTACTAAGCGCAGAGGTGCCGAGGTGTCGGCACGTACGCTTAGTCAACACCTTGCGGGCCCGTGGATAGTGTAGCACAGTGCTTCTGACATTGCAAGTTTAAGTTGTCGTAACATCCAGGTGCACCGACCTTTGAATGCCACAAAGTTTTGGCCAGGCTATATATTTAATATAAACGTCTAGATAGGAGTACTAACTAAATACATCCAAATATTCTTAAAACACTTAATACTCTTAGAATATCTTAATACTCTTAGAATACTTAAATATTTCTAGAGTATACTTAGAATATATTACATATACTTGGATATATTACATCTACTGGATATATACTATACTCTCATAGAAACATATATTAAAAACACTTATACTATCAGGTTACTATGCTCTTTAATATACCATACCCTTAGATACATAATATATATTTATTCAGTGGATATATTAAAGACTTATATTATACCCATAGTATATTAAATATACTAACCTATAGAGTATATACAAGCATATATATCCAGTAAGTATATATACACAGTAAACACACTTATACAGTATGTATGCCTATATGGTAAGACTACTTACCAGTAAGTCTACTTACCAGTAAGTATACTTATACTGTAGGTGACATATATAATAAACACTAACATACATATATATAAAAAAAAAAAAAAAGAAGAGTATACTTATACAGTAAGTAGACTTATATAGTAAGTAGACTTATACAGAGAGTACGCCTATATTATAAATAGACGTATATATCACCTATACATACTTATATATAAGAGTACCTATAGTACTATATTACTTATAGATACAAGTACCTATATGTATATATTATATATGCAAACTCTTTTTTTCACATACCCAGTCCGCCCTAGAGCCATCTGACAAATCGCCTTACACGCTTCAAATCTTCTTACACACCTCAATTCACTATACAGTATTTCATTCGTGGCTGATTGTTTTTTCTACCGTGACGACAGCTTCAAAGAATAGCTAGGTAACGGCACAGGCCGGGAACAGCCAGTGCAAAAGACGACCCTCCGGTTGTATGCACTAAAGTCTTAAATTAAACGCCAGCATGGGTAATAGATTCCTTAACGTCAGATTCCTTTAGCATTAGCAAAGGATTTTTAAACTTATACCCCAGGTCTGGGTGATGTAAGCCCTTAAAGGCTATAAATCTTCTAGGTCCTCGTCTATCTTGTCCATCGGGTCTGAAGTTATCGTGTTACCACACTGTGGACACATTGCAACCAGGGCCGTAACATGTCCGGGCCTTGCAGGGACTACGCCCAGATAGACCGTCAGGCCAACGAGGCTCCCGCAGAACGGGCACACTGTGATGGTGTAGTTAATGTTGGATAGCTTAGAATAGATTGGTCCACACCTTACCTCCGATAGGGCCACTTCGTGCTCGTCCAGGCCGTCCTGGCCGTGTGCATGTGCGCCCACTAATTCGGCGGTACCATTTGTCAGGGCGTCCATGAGCGAGTCAAGGATGCCTGATGTGTTAACTCTGCTATAGGCAGGCTCACTGCGTTCGCCACCTACGGTAGACTTATTGCCTCCGGCAAATATACTGAGTGATGGCTTACGGAAGTCTATTTCCGCAACTATGTTATTGCAGCTGCCAAGCAGGTTGTTAAGCACCTTGAAAAATAAGTCCTCTTTGTTTGGGGTGAAATATGCCTCGCTCATTTCTTTTTCTTCCCCAGCTTCATAAGGGTTAGGGCAAGCCTGGCCTGCTTCTTGGTCTTGTCGGATGCCTTGCTTCCCTCTCGAAGCACGTACGCTGCGTACTCTCTGGTGGACATCCCGGCCTTTTTAGCCTTCTCGCTAAACGCACCAGGCTCGGATACGGCACCAGAAATCCAGTTGTCGTTACCCTTCTTTGTGTCCTTATCTTCCTTACCCTTCGCCACCGCTAGGTCCCTCCTTTTTAGTCTTTTTACTTTTAACTTTAGTTTTCTTGGCTTTATTATTTTGTGCGTTTGCAATTTGTGCGTTTGCAATTTGTGCGTTTGTATTTTGTGCATTTGCACAATTAGCTACACCACTGCCTATACCTGCTGTGTCGCTACCGTCGAAGACCACCACACCACGGGATACCCTCCCGGTTCTTGCCCCAAACTTTTTCCATAGCTCGGAGTATTCTATGAAGGATACCTGGTCCAGCGGACCCGGCAGTCCGATAGAGTGCATGCACTGCTGGATCATGTAGAGTTGCCTGTCCAGCGGGTCGATACCCCCAACCTCAATATGG
>JAKOQC010000255.1 GCA_029778565.1 bacterium | reverse complement strand
ACTATCACCTCGTAATATGCTAACTTTACAGCTTTACCTTCTGACATGACGTAGATTTCTCTGTTTTCAGAAGGTAACGGTCGAAATTCAACCGTTTGTCCTGGTTCGATGATGATACCAGCTGTGTTTGAGATGTTTGCCCCGCCAGCACGGCAACGCATATCAAGAGACTCATTTGTGAGTCGTAGATATTTCCTTCCTGTCGCCACGCCCACCGTTGAAGGTGTGTTCGTGGCTGTCTTAATTCCAGCATTTACACTCATATTGGTATACCTCCTAACGTTGCAAGCCTATCTCTTTCATCTGCTGTAAATATTTTTAATACATCTGTTTCTGTGATCATGTCTAAGCTATGTGTTGCTGGATGAACGTAGTTATTTGCGTTTTCTTCTATGCCGTCAAGCTTTGCTGCGTAAACGTCAGACATCAATCCTTTTTGTTCGCTGGTAGCAAGTTGTATATTGTCTGTGCCGTCTGTATGCGTGGAAGCGTGTTCTATTGGCATTCTTGCATTAGTTAATCTTGGATCACCTTCTTTTATATAATCTTCAGTGTGTGCCTCATCTCCATGTAAGGGGGATACTGCAATGTCTTCTGCCTTTTGAGCCCAATGATATGCTGAATATTTCCCTGGTTCAACTTCAACATCTTCATCTTCTTGTGCCCACTTTTCGGCCTTATTCTCACTAGCCAAAGCATTAGCTGCAGACATAGCAGCGTTGTTGGCACTATTAAGAGCATTAGCCGCTGATATATCAGCCTGCACTTGAGCATCTAAGGCCTTCTCTTTGTGGTGTAAAGCTGAATATTGCCCTGGCACGACTGGATCGTCTTCAGGATTTTCTGCCCACTTCGCTGCTTTGCCCTCACTTGCTGAAGCATTTGCTTCTGATATTGCTGCATTATTAGCACTTGCTGAAGCATTTGCTTCTGATATTGCTGCATTATTAGCACTTGCTGAAGCATTTGCTTCTGATATTGCTGCATTATTAGCACTTGCTGAAGCATTTGCTTCTGAAGTAGCGGCATTGATTTCGCTTGTCTTAGCGTTAGCCTCCGACGTAGCGGCGTTTTCTGCGCTCGTTAAAGCGTTCCCAGCAGATGCAGCAGCATTGGTTGCACTGACAAGTGCATTTGCTTCAGATGTTTCTGCTGCTATTTGTGCGTCTAATGCTTTCTCTTTGTGATGCAAGGCTGAGTACTGTCCTGGCTCAACCTCTACGCCTTCAGGGTTTTCTGCCCATTGTCTAGCTTTTTCTACCCATTCAAGAGTTTCAGAGAGATTGTTGAAATAAATTGCATCACTCCATGTTATACCATTATCAGTGCTGAAGCTAAGATACTTGTCGGTTTCTACAGGGGTATTATGCCATGCCACACCATCAGCGGAATATCTAATTTTCATATGTGGAGCCGCAGCTCCCTGAGGCCCAGGAGAGTTCATCGGTCTTACAACTACTGCTTGTCTTAAGTCTTCAAAAGGATTACCCATTATGATCCCACCTTATCACATGTCACTACTTTTACTTTGCCACAAATGATTGGATATGTCTGTCTGGGCCCTCCAAAATCAGGTGTTGTTAAGTTTGCTACCCACACATAAGAGCCCTCAAGGAGATTGTGTGTTTGTGTTGGTGACAATTCTATTTTGATCAACCCGTAATCTGTCAATGCAATTTCGTTCCCTGTAGTCCACCTGGTTATTGTGGTCGTTGAATCGAAGTTTTCTAATACTTCGATGGCAAGATCATATCCTCTAAAATTGAATGGTTGACCGTAGACCTCAAACAAAAATCTATGGTCCCACGTATATCCTCTCATTATTGGAGGTAGGTTTTCATGTGCGGGATATAACATTATATCACCCCTCTCCTATTATAATACATTTTTTATTTCTTTTGCGTATTAAATAAAAATCTACGCCATTCAAATTCTTTGTTGTATTGTTCGGACATCCAATACTCCATAAGATAGGCGAAGTTTTGCCGTAGCCCCTTGGTCGGTAGTCTCCACCAATATTCAGCTGCAGTATATGATGCTTTAGCAAGATTTTGTAACCTTTCTGGCAATGCTTTCTCGCTATCTTCAAAGGCCTTATACATATAATTAACCACATTGGCTACTGATTGATACGCCCCAACTGCAGGAGAAAACTGGTAATTTTCATATCCACTAAAGATACCAAAGAAGTCTCTTAACACAATCCATGTACCCATATAATATCCAAATGTATTTTTAGCTGCCCATTTAGCCCATGTCCACCACTCTGCTTCTTCGTCCCAAGGATCTTCATCATTAGGCCCACCATTACGCATCCAATCTAAAGCCATCGCTGGTACAACTAGCCCCCACAACATAAATGCCGCAAACCTTGCTACGTCACCCTTCTTGATCAAGTGTTGTGTTTCAAGATAGGTCATATTGCGCAGCGTGCCCATAAATGAATAAAACATAGAGAATAATTGGTCTAATTCTGACCCTCTTTGTTTAGTTACAAGGTCGATAGCACGTCCAACGTTTTGAGTTTGTCTTATGACCATATCGGCATATTCTATGGCTCTTTGTTCGCTCAAGCCCTCTTCGATCTTCATGTT
>JAKOQC010000254.1 GCA_029778565.1 bacterium | reverse complement strand
TCTTCCAGCTAACTGCATAATGCCACTGATCCATGGCACTGGAACATTGTTAGTAGCAGGCATTGTTATGGTAAGAGATCTGCAGAGAATATGAAGTGGTTCCTGTCCAGCTACAATTAATTCAAACGCATTTTTACGTACAAAATCACTTCTTATATCTACTGGATGGTATATGTTTCTATTGCGCATTAATTAATTCACCCCTAATAATTTCAAAATTTTCAAAGTAGAGGGGGGATGACTTCCCCCTCCGCTATATTATTAAATTTATTTTGTTGTGAACTACCCCCACCTATAGAGGTGGTGGCTTCGTGGTCAAGATAGCTTCTGCTACCAGATTACCCACGCTCAAAGGGCTGCTCCATCCCCAGATATACCAATTAAACTTTATTATCCAACACTCAACTCAGAAAAACTAGCTCCAGTTGACGTAATTATAAATCTGTTAATTAACCGCTCGGCAACTTTAGTTGGCTTAAGCCACACTTCAGCTACCATAGTATTATTATCTATATCACTAGGAGTATTAGTTGTTTCATCACATACAACTTTGAATTCATATAAACCTCTTCGTTGTTTAATATCTGCCAACAAAGGATCAACTAATTGTGTATATAAAGTCCAAGTAAGTCTGTCATTAGGTTCAAATAGTAGATATTTAGTAGCGGTTGCTAGTATCTTTGTCACGTATATAATTAATCTCATTACATTAACTCGATCAAGTGCTGATGGTTTTCGTTGTAAAGTTTTTTGACCATATACTACAATTCCATCTCCAACAAAGTCACAGATTGGGTTAACAGCATTTGTTCCAGTAGCATATAGTAAATCTCTATCGGAAACATTTAGCTGTCGTTCAGTTTTTTGTACTTTAAATAATCTACCCCTGTTTAAACCAGCTGGAGCATTCCACACTTCAGCTACTCTATCATTATATGCAAAAACACTAACTATTCTTACACTAGGTGGTACCCACTGTAATGATTCTGAGAATTCATCAGAAATTTGAATCCATGGATAATATA
>JAKOQC010000253.1 GCA_029778565.1 bacterium | reverse complement strand
TGTTACAGTCATTGTCCCCATGTTTTTGTACCTTGTTATCTGGTGTTGTGGTATAACCGCCTCTGTTATGGTTGTGTTTGCTGTTATCTCGTATACTACATCCAACTCAAAACCTTTATCAGTCAATGCATCTATCACGTCTTCGGTGTATATATAATCCCGTGAAAACGTTACGCTTGATGTTGTTTCTAGGTATTCTTCTGTAGGAAGTTCTATCGGAGGCCCCGGTACTTCTGTTACCCGGATTTTGTGTTCTTTTTCCCTCAATTCTCGCGGCTGCTCCTTCTCTTCCTGTGTTCTGCCGTATGAGGTTGATGTGACAGTTTGATAATACCCACTTTTTATTTCCGTATATAATAAAGTGCCGTCTGAAGCAAAAAACTCGTGGTATTCTGTTACCAAGTATGTGGTGGTGGTTTTGTAAACAGGTGTTATTTTTTTTACCGTCTGTTTTACCTGGGCAGATGTTACGATATAGTCGCCAACTTTATCAAAAGATACTGTAATTCTCTGTCCTGCCTGCCACATCTTACTGTTTACCTGTTTTATGCTTCCTGTACTTCTGTGTACAGTCATTTTCCCCGGACCGCTTTTTAAACGCCAGTTCCAGTACAGTGTTCTATCCTCGGTTCTTGTGCTTGTTGATTTTGTAGTTTTACTTGATACTACTTGCCTTTTTATTATTTTCTCTTTGTACGCTGGCGCTTTACCGGTTCCGCTGCCGGGGCTGGGACTGCCTTGGTTGTTTCCTTGATTACCACCTGGATTAGTTCCTCCCGGTGAGCCGCCTTGGTTGTTTCCTTGATTACCACCTGGATTAGTTCCTCCCGGTGAGCCGCCTTGGTTTCGGCCTTCCAAATCAGTTGTTTCGCCGGGCTCTACTTCTTTTGGATCTTCGTTCTTACCGCCATCCCATGCATAAGCTGTTACGGATGGAACAACCAGCATCAAGCATAAAAGTAAGACTGTAATCCTTTTTAACAAAAGACCACCCCCTCGATAAAAAAATGCCCCTGCCTGTAAGCAAGGCAGGAGCTATTCCAGTTTTTTTATTAATGC
>JAKOQC010000252.1 GCA_029778565.1 bacterium | reverse complement strand
TGGATTAAGGACGATTCTTTGCCGATCCAACCACTGGAGACATTTGATTTATCTCAGGTTCCTGTCGATATTGCATGTGTAAATCATATTATCCCGATCATCTACGGAAGCAGGCTTGATAGCGGCAATTATATAGACGTTCAAGATTCCGAAATTAAATTGGGCCTCGATATCTTTGGGAGCGCCTTTTTCATGCTCACGCGATACGAAGAGGTCGTTAAATCGGTCAAAGACGAGCACGAGCGATTTCCGGCCCTGGCATCGCTTGCTTACCGTGAAGGCTTTTTGATGCGCCCTATCATAAATGAATACGTAGAGATCCTGTGGTGGTCTATGAAGAAACTCTGGCCTGCCCTTGAACGTAAGAAAAGAAGCTACAGGGTGATTCTCAGCCACGACGTAGATTGGCCTTTGAGCGTTGCCGGAAATAACCCGCTAAGGGTTTTAAAGTCTGCCGCCGGGGATGTCTTAAAAAGAAAAGATGTGGCTTTATCGATGCACAGGCTTGTGTCGTTGGCAAAGGTTTGCATGGGAAACGTTGATGCGGATATTAACAATACCTTTGATTTCATCATGGACATGAGCGAACGAAAGGGCCTTAGGAGCGCCTTTTATTTCATTGCCGACCATACGGGGGGAGAAATTGACGGAACTTACCGCCTTGAAGATCAATGGATAAGAAAGCTCATGAAAAAGATCTGCGGGCGGGGGCATGAAATCGGACTGCACGCAAGCTATAATAGTTTTCGAAGCTCAAATCAGGTGAAAAAGGAGTTTGAAAGGCTTATTTCGGTTGCCGAAAAAGAGGGCATTTATCAGGACGTTTGGGGCGGCAGGCAGCATTACCTGCGTTGGGAAGCCCCGACGACGTGGCGGGTGTGGGAGGATGCAGGGTTGAACTACGACAGCACGTTGACATTTGCGGATCACGTAGGATTTCGCTGCGGGGTGTGTTTTGAGTATCCTGTTTATGATGTACTAAAGCGAAAACCTTTGACCTTGCGCGAAAGGCCGTTGATAGTTATGGAAGGAAGCGTGCTTGGACGTCAATATATGGGACTTTCACATGATAAGTCTCTGTCTTTTATGCAAAAGCTGGCAGAAACGTGTAAAATGTTTAATGGCGACTTTACGTTGTTATGGCACAACAGCAGCTTGCTCTCAAAGAAGGACAGGGAGCTTTACGGTAAGGTGTTGGTGGGGGTTTGAATTTGAGGCGTAGTCGTGAAGGCGGCATAAAAAACGGAGTGGTCGTATTATGCTAAAGATAGTGTCTGTGGTCGGTGCCCGCCCGCAGTTCATCAAAGCTGCCGCAGTATCGCGGGTGATTAGTGTTGCCCGGTAGATAATTAGAAGAATGTTATAAGGCAGATGTATTTTCAGTGCAAAGTATGGTTTATTGCTTTTAATTAAACTGATAAGGGAATATTAAAATTAAAGAGGTAGTATAGCAAAATGGTCTGTATATATTATATTAGTATTTTACTTTTATCATTTTTATATTTAAAACTTATGTTAAAAAACTTAAAAGAAGCTATTTTAGCTGGTTTCATCTTTACTCAATTCTCATTAGGAGCTTTGCCTTGGGAGATAATCCCATTAGATGGAATTGCTTTTGCTACGCAGTTGTTTTTTATATTTTTTACTGTAATTTATTTTATTAAACGTAAATATGTATCATTGACTTTCATTCAAAATAAGTACACTATATCAATTATGTTATTAGCGTCCTTGGTGATATTTTATTTATATTTATCCGATAATACACTATATGGAATTTCAAAAACTATATTTTTTATCCTAAAAGGAGTCTTACCAGTTTTTGCTCTAGGGATGTTATACCCATATAACGAAAAAGATAAACAACTAATACTTAAGGTTATCATTATAGGTTCATTTCTTATGGCAATAAAATTATACGCTTTTGGCGACACATTTGCCGAAAGAGCCACAGTTAGCGATCAAGCTAGTTCTATAAGTGTTGCTAGAACTATTGGTTTTGGAAGTACAATATTATTAGGCTATCTTCTGCTTAAACCAAAGTTATCATTTATAAATGTTTTAATTGGTTTAGGTTTCCTTGTGGTATGTTTCTTTGCAGTCTTAATTACGGGAACTAGAGGACCATTGTTGAGTATTTTTTTTGCTTCATTTTTAATTATCTTGCTTTTTTCAACAAAAGGGATAAGGTTGAAAATAATTGCTAAGTTACTTATTATGTTATTAATGATAGGAATTGGCATCAATGTCTTTCAATCAGATAAAATTAAAGATTCCTTTTATGGTATTAATCGGATTATTTATTATACAACTACAATCGGAAAAAATACAAGCGATCGCGGGCGAATAGAAAGATACAATGTAGCCTTAAATGGCATTTTTGAGACAGGCGGACTTGGTGTGGGAACGGGAGGTTTTGCTACGCTCTACGGTGTAGAGGGCAGAGATTATCCTCATAATATTTTTCTGGAAATAATGGTAGAGCAGGGTATTATGGGGGTCATTGCTTTTATATTGACCCTTTGGGTGCCATTTTCTAAAATTATATCCTGCAAATCAAAATATCGGAAAGACTCAATATACCCTTTTATTGTTGCGGTGTGGTTTTATGCACTTTTTAACTCATTCGTTTCGTTCGACATTTCAGGTAATCATTTGCTATGGTTGTCTGGTGGAATGGTATATTTTTTAAATTGCAAACGTTTAACTTTTTTGAAGGAGGTAAAAAATGAGCGAATCAATGATTTTTCATCATCCACTTCCAATTGTTGATAACGGGAGATCCGGCAGTCAAGTGCGTCCCTACCAAATGCTGCAAGCATTTAGATCATTGGGTTTAGATGTGGAAGTGATCGCCGGTTACGCAGCTGAACGTAGCCAACGGTCACAGCGGGTCAGAGAACAGCTAAGGAAAGGTAGACGTTTTTCTTTCGTCTATAGTGAATCCTCCACTTTACCTACTCTTCTCACAGAGCCAAGCCACATGCCTATTAGTCCCAAAGTGGACTTTGGTTTGCTAATAGAAATGCGAGCCACCGGCATACCTATTGGATTATATTATAGAGATGTAAATTGGAGATTTGCCCATTTTAGAGGGATGGCTAATTGGTACAAAAGAGCTGTTATGATTCCATTTTATAAATACGACTGGAGGCAGTATAAGAGAATAGTAGATTATCTATTCATTCCATCACTAAAAATGGCCGAAGCCTTACCTTCTCACTGGCCCGAAGACCGTCTAGGCATTTTGCCCCCTGGCTGCAAAGTGTATGATGTTCAAAAAAAATGTTACACTAACAATAACCATCTTCGCCTATTTTATGTGGGGGGTGTAACCCCGCCAGCTTATGACTTGAAGCCAATGATAGAACTGCTCAAAAACATTTCTTCTAGCGTTCAGCTTATACTTTGTTGTCGACCTAAGGAATGGGATCTTGTCAAGGGCTATTACTGCATAGATGATGATACAAAAGTTTCGATAGTTCATGCCAGCGGAGATGAGCTCGCCAAATTCTATGAGCAAGCAGATTTGTTTCTCTTATTATGGACTCCATATTCATATCTTGACTTTGCCGTTCCCGTAAAATTACTTGAGTCCCTTGGATATGGACTGCCCGTGCTTACTAATGCCGGGACTGAAGCTGCAAGATTTGTTGCTGCAAATAATATTGGTTGGGTTGTTAATAATATCGATGAAGCCAGACATCTATTGCATTGGCTACGGGACAATCCTGCTAAGCTGGTTAAGAAACGACAGCAGGTTATGCAGATCAGAGAGCAACACACATGGCTAGAGAGGGCTAAAACTGCTGCAAAAATGCTAACAAGTATGTTTTTAGTTAAAAAGAAGAGGGAGGTTTCTATGTGAGCAGTTTTAGAAATTATATAGAAAAATTTGTGACTAAAAATGATTTTTTTCACCTACCACACATTGCAGAGATGAATTGCTTCGTATTATTATGACTTGAGGGGAAGAGCCAATTATCCAGGGAAATTAAAAAATGGGCTACCTGTTATCAAATACGCAGACCTTGAATTTGTAAATCCTGTTGGTGCAGCACAAAATGGACTCGCTAACTTACAGTTATTTTGGGATACCGGCGATGAATTCTACTTAACCAAAGCATTAAACATCACCAAAGCTTTAGTATATTACGGCAAAAGTGAAAATGGAAGTTTAGTTTGGCGATACCCCATTGACAATCGGGGACATACCAATTGGCTTTCGGCTATGGCACAGGGGCAAGCAGCTTCCCTGCTGTTGCGCATTGGTTGCATGACTGGCGAAGATTGGTATCACGAAAAGGCTAGAGAAGCTTTAAAGCCATTTTTTTTATCCATAAATAAAGGTGGAGTTACTTGTCTCATGGATAATAAGCATATATGGTTTGAGGAGTACGCCCTTCCTTTGCCGCCATATACGCTTAACGGCTTTATCGTAGCATTATTCGGAGTGCGTGACGGTGCTATTATCTTAAATGATAAGGATTTGAATCATTTATATGAAGAGGCGTTAAGTACCTTGATTCAGGTATTACCTAGATTTAACTGCCGTGGTTGGAGTTTATATGATCTTTCTGTGAAGTCGATGGGCCCGTTTAAGATAAATAATTTAGCAAGTCCTTTTTATCATCGTTTTCACATTGAACTGCTTAAGGTGCTCGAATTATTAACTGACGATGTCGTATTTAGGCGTCAACGCCTTGAATGGGAAAAATGCAGGGATAGAGGATTGCGAATCTACACGGCAATTGTCGAGAAAGTAATTTATAGAATGTTGAATCCAGTTAAAAGAGGAACGATTTAATTTTACAGGAGAGTTTAGCAACATAACAGTTAAATCGGCAGGTGTTAGGAAATTTAAGATGTCGTCTCATTGCGTGACGCTGATCAAAAGCGTGTTGTATTGCTTGTAATGTCATTGGAAATAATCATTTTTGCTTGAATTAATATTGCCGTCTATTTGTTAATTTTTCTGGTTTTAACCATTATATTACAGATCTCCTTTTCCCTGCCGTCAATTGGGAAGTCTTTACCAAGACCAATATTGCCAGTGTTATTGTCAAGTAATTTAGTCGTTGGTACGTCGTGAATGCGAAGGCATGGATATCAAATGTTTGATATGGTTTCAAGTGGAGGTATTGATCAAATGAAACTTGCGATTCTCGCTGCTAGAAATTCCATTCATACTGTGCGATGGGTCAATGCACTTGCCGAAAGAGGACATGAGGTTTACTTGCTGAGCATACAAAAAGGCGGAGATACTTTGGATGAACTGGTTAAGGTGCACTACCTTCCCATAGCAGCTCCAACCGGGTATTATTTTAACGCTTGGACTGTCAAGAAATTATTGTCAACTCTAAAACCGGATATCTTACATGCCCACTATGCCAGCGGTTACGGAACTTTGGGTCGACTAAGCGGTTTTCATCCTTATATTTTATCCGTGTGGGGCAGCGATGTTTATGACTTTCCACTTAAATCACCGGTACACAGAAAAATTATAGTCCGCAATCTTAGGGCAGCAGATTGGTTATGCTCGACCAGTCACGTAATGAAGGATCAGACTCTGTCCCTTTTTCCCACGCCAAACATCAGTGTCATCCCCTTTGGGATAGATACTAGGAAATTTAATAAAATTAGCGACCAACGCCCAGATAAGGAAGAAATCGTCGTAGGAACCGTAAAAACATTGGCTCCCAAGTATGGCATTGATGTTTTAATCCGCGCCTTTGCACTCGCAAGAGAGTCTATGATAAAAGGCAACTATAAAGACGCAGCTAAATTGCGTCTTTTGATCGTAGGCGGAGGGCCCGATGAAACTAAGCTTAAAAATCTCGCACGAGAGCTTAATATAGCGGATATAACCACCTTTTGCGGCAGGGTTCCTCATGAAGAGGTTCCAAAATACTTAAACTCGATGGATATCTACGTTGCAGTAAGCGTAAGCGAAAGCGAAAGCTTTGGAGTAGCCATAATTGAAGCTTCGGCTTGCGGATTGCCTGTAATAGTGTCAGATGTCGGAGGTCTGCCGGAAGTGGTGGTGGCAAATAAGACTGGCTTAATTGTACGACGAGAGGATGTTTCGGGCACGGCCGAAGCGATAATAAAGCTTGTTCGGGATCGTGAGTTAAGAGAGCAGATGGGCTTAAATGGGAGATTACATGTTCAGGAAAACTACGAATGGTCTAAAAATGTATCTCAAATGGAAGAGGTTTATGCTAAGGTAATCCGTATGAAACGTTAGATAACGAATTAAAGGGTCGGTGATTACTTTTAAGTAAAAAGAAAATTAACGCTATTTCTTGATTTAGCAAGCTAAATAAAAGTTAGAGCCGCTAATAATGAAGCTTTAGCAAGTGCCATCAAACGATTGCATAAAGATCTCGGGTTGCTAAGTGAAGCAGGGATTAAAGATAGGAAAAAGGTTGAAAAAAAATTTGTGATAGATTTTGTTGTGAAAAAGCTGGTAGAAATGTTTTAACATTGGGGGAAATTAAATGAAAATCGTTACCATCGTCGGAGCCCGTCCACAGTTCATCAAGGCTGTGGTGGTATAGTTGCTGATGCGGAAAACTGTCAGACAAGAGCGCTTTTCAACCAATGAATATAGTAATATAATT
>JAKOQC010000251.1 GCA_029778565.1 bacterium | reverse complement strand
GGCCGGGAGATGATGGAGTATATAAGTCGGCAGATGGCGGAGAAAATTGGGTCCGAGTAATGTTTGATGAACAAGTAGATGAAATAAATGATTTAGCAATTGATCCTAATAATCCAAGAACTGTTTACATCGCTTTGGAGCCTTGGAAAAGTATGGAGAGAAGCGTGCGCAAATCTACAGATGGAGGTCAAACATGGACCGAAATAAATCATGGTTTTAAAACAAGAGGTGCTTATCTGGTTAGAGTTAATCCACGCGATCCCCGTATATTGCTTGCAACTTTTCAGCTTCCAGATTATTCCACTGGGACTTACAAATTAATACAAGCTACTGATACAAACAACCAACCTGCACGCAACTTAAAAGCAACACCTGGCAACAACCAAGTTACACTGCAGTGGGAACCTCCTACAGATACAAGTAATGTTTCTGGATACTACATATATAGAACCGTTAACCCTGGAAAATATGATGAAGCCTTAACGTTTGTTAAAGGCACAAGTTACGTTGATAAAGAAGTGAAAAACGATCAAACTTACTACTACATTGTCAGGGTTTTGCACAATGATGGTTCAGTAGCTCCCGCATCAAATGAAGCAGTTGCAACACCTAAAGCTAAAATCTTTTCACAGACGATGATCTTAAAAATAGGTAGCCCATTTATGACAGTTAACGGTGTCAAAAAAGAGATAGACCCTGGCAGAGGCACTTTTCCTATAATTATCCAAGGACGAACACTGCTACCTATAAGAGCAGTTATAGAGGCTATGGGTGGAACTGTTGGCTGGAATGCTAACACAAGGAAGGTTACTATAACCCTTAAAAACACAACCATTACATTAACAATTAACAGCAAGCAAGCGATGGTAAATGGCAAAGCTAAAGAGCTCGATGTTCGACCCCAGATTATCAACGAGAGAACAATGGTTCCGCTTAGGTTTGTGGCAGAAAACTTAGGTGCACAAGTTCTATGGGACGATAAGTCTCAAACGATTACTATCAAGTATAACAAGTAACATAGCAACGCTTATAAAACACTGCAAGCCTGCTGGATATCCAGCAGGCTTGCACTAATGTAAAGGAGCAAACAAACACGGTAAGTACAGAAAAACTTTGTTCTCATAAAGGAAGATTGCTTCAAGATCATTTACTAAATGTAGCCATAAGAACAAAAGAAATACTAAACCAAGTACTACCAAGTGATTGTCAGCACAGAGAAGCCATTTTAAACACAGGCTATCTTATAGGACTTACACACGATCTGGGTAAATCTACACAGTACTTCCAAGACCACTTAAACGAAGGAGAACAGGGTGTTCTTACGCATCATTCT
>JAKOQC010000250.1 GCA_029778565.1 bacterium | reverse complement strand
TTAAATAATATAGATTTTGACAATCTAAGTCCAGAATGTGTCAGTCTTATAAACAAACCTGTATATTCAAAAATCGAAGATATAAATGGTAATGTCGCTGAACTTGCACTGACAGCTGAAGGTCTTGCAACAAGAATTACATCTGCTGAAGGCAATATATCTACTCTTACACTAACCGCTTCTGGGTTAACGACGCGCATTTCTGATGCAGAAGGAAACATTTCTTCGCTTCAAATAACATCATCTTCGTTGAACACCCGGATATCAAGTGCCGAAGGTAATATTTCATCGTTAGCTCTTACAGCATCAAGTTTATCTGCAAGAGTAACAAGTGCAGAAGGCAGCATAAGCTCACTTACGCTTAAAGTTAATGGGCTGCAGCTCAGCGTCGCAAACGGCTCGACGTCGAGCACGATTTCATTAACATCCGGTGGCATAACTCTTTCGTCCGCAAATATTACCTTCACTGGAGTCGTTACGTTCACCAGCATGAACAGTGCGTTGAGCACGGCAGGTGCAACCACCATTAACGGCGCTAATATTATGACCGGCACTATATCTTCATCTAAATTAGCAAAAAACCCAGCTAACAGCTATATAGAGTTTAATAGCAATTTGTATTTCGCACCTCCTGCTAATTCAATCGCAGGACTTGATGAATTAATTTTTAATGACAGAATGTATATTTACGAGTCCGGAGGTATGCTTACGCTTTATTCATACAACGGCGTAAATATTACGGGTGGCGGCTTATATGTTAACGGCGCTAAAGTTGTTTAATGTCGGGAGGTTAATATGCAACTTATAAAACTTTTTGACGCTTATGTCGCGATCGAACAGATGCGTTATGCGGAATATTTCGACGGACAAAAGAACGTCCGTGTTGAACGTGAGTTTCCGTTTGAACAAGCAGAAGCGATTGTAAAAGCATCAGCAATCTTAAAACCGCATTTTCAGATGTATGTTGAGACTGAGCGTGCACTTATAAACGAATATGCTCAAAAAGACAAAAATGGAAATCCAATTGTGGATGGCGACAAGGTATCGTTCGCCACGCCGGAAGATATGCAACAATACAGCGAAGAGATAACAGAGCTTAAAGAAACGGAAATAGACATAAATGAACTTCCAATAAAAATGCCAAAGCCAAAT
>JAKOQC010000249.1 GCA_029778565.1 bacterium | reverse complement strand
GTGGAATTCCACCCCCCTCTGCCGTACTCTAGTTAGCCAGTTCACAATGCAATTCCCAAGTTGAGCTCGGGGATTTCACATCGTGCTTAACAAACCACCTGCGCACGCTTTACGCCCAGTAATTCCGATTAACGCTTGGACCCTACGTATTACCGCGGCTGCTGGCACGTAGTTAGCCGGTCCTTATTCTTCACCTACCGTCATAATCTTCGGTGATAAAAGCAGTTTACACGCCGAAACGCTTCATCCTGCACGCGGCATTGCTCCATCAGGGTTGCCCCCATTGTGGAAGATTCCTTACTGCTGCCTCCCGTAGGAGTCTGGGCCGTATCTCAGTCCCAGTGTGGCTGGTCGTCCTCTCAAACCAGCTACTGATCGTCGCCTTGGTAAGCTTTTACCTTACCAACTAGCTAATCAGACGCAGGCCCCTCCCAAAGCACATAAAGCTTTAATCCAAATAAATTGGATATTATAAGGTATTAGCTACCCTTTCGGGCAGTTATTCCTTACTTTGGGGCAGGTTCCAACGTGTTACTCACCCGTCCGCCACTAACAATTTAGTCCTTTAGAGCTTAGTTGCTGGAAGTTAGCAAATAATACTTCACTAGATTCCAATATCTAAAATCTAAATTCTTAAAAAGTTCGTTCGACTTGCATGTATTAGGCATGCCGCCAGCGTTAATCCTGAGCCAGGATCAAACTCTCCAAAAAAGAGATCTCAAATAAATTTGAGACTCACCATAAAGGTGATAGTTTGAACCGAACTTTTGGTTCGTTATTGTTCATTCAAAAGAAATTACAGGTTACCCTGTAGATTGTACATCTACAAAGCTGCTGACACATTTTACATATCAATGATCTTGAAAGCACTTTGCGATTAACGCGCAAAAAAACAAATGCAGTCAATTTACGTTGTGTCGTTAAAATTGACCGTTTTGTTTTTCTGATAGAGTGCTATCAATCTGGAGTAATTGTACCGTATACCCGGCTATTAAGTCAATACTTTTCTTCAGGTTAGAATTAGCGTTTTTTACCGGCTTTTTTTAACCAAGCTTCTTTTTTAAGTTGATGCTGTGGTTTTTTGCTGGCTTTAATTGTTTTTGTCAGCTTAAAGACACAAAATACAACACCTACAAGCCACGCGACACCAATGAGAACAAAACCAAACAACCCATAAGGATACGATACGTTTTCGTAATAGAGAAATGCCAGTACTCCAATCAGTAAGCTTGCAAGCAAATTCGTGCAAAGCAGATAAAAATTATAACTAGTAGCTTTTTTTACTTTTTTATATAACGATTGCAGTATAAAAAATATCACTACACTAACCGCAGCAAAGCCTGCAGCGGCTATCATAACCGCCTTAGCTTGCGGAGCGCTCAGCATGGTATTAAAGCCATTAAAGTAGGGAGAAACCGTTTGATAACCAAACAGACAAGCAATAACAAAACCAAGAATAGAGCCAATCACTACTTCGAGAGGCTTATGCCCCAAAATCTCACGCATCTGGCTATAATCGTCAACATTCTTCAGCCCACCCGATTTCGATAAATCAGCAATCAGCTTATTGATGGTTTTAGCCTGTTCACCAGCACTACGACGAACTCCAAAGCTGTCATACATTACAATAGCTGCCAACACTGCCGCAAAGCCAAAGAGTGGATTATTTGGCCCACCGGCAATCAATGCCCAGGTAGCCAGACTTGTAACCACTGCAGAATGTACCGAGGGCATTCCACCACTTGCATATAAATACCGCAGATCTACATCACCCCGAACGAGTGCTAAGAAAAATTTAATAGCCTGGGCTACTGCCCAAGTTACAAACGGTACTATTAAATAAAATGTTACATTCACACTCTACCCCTCTAACTTTATATTAGTATAGCGAATATCTCTTACGAAACCAAGCCAAGATTACTTCTTAGACTCTTTGGTATCGGTTTTTTCTGATGTTTCGGCCATTTTAGCTTCTTCTGGAGTATCTGGCAGAACAGTTAGCGATGCGACGCTATCACCCTCAGCCATACGCATAATACGAACACCTTGAGTAGCCCGGCCAATGGTTGGTATGTCTTTAAGTCGCAAGCGAATTACTTGGCCTTGTTTAGAAATAATTAACACATCATCTTGAGTATTATGCAGTACACGAACATCAATAGCATTACCGGTCTTGGCGGTGGCAACCCCTGCTTTAATGCCTACACCACCCCTATTGTGTCGAGTAAACTGCTCTGTCTTGGTAATCTTACCATAGCCATTTGCCATAACAACGAGCATTATGCCTTCTTCGCCACTAAGAATATCCATACCTACTACGCTGTCTCCTGTACGTAATCGAATTCCTCGCACACCTCGTGTTGCTCTACCCATAGGTCGCGCATCGGCTTCAGAAAACCGAATTGCCTGGGCTTTGGCAGTAGAGATAATTACATCGTCTTTACCTGATGTTTTCTTTACCCAATTTAGCTCATCACCGCTATCTAACTTAATACAGATAATACCGTTGGTTCGAATATTGGCAAAGTCACTTACTGCAGTCTTCTTTATTACCCCATTCTTGGTAGCCATAAATAAGAATTGAGCAGGATCATCTTTGGTGAGGGCTAACATCGAAGTAACTCTCTCGTCTGGGCTAAGATTAATCACTCCTGCAATTGCTTGTCCTTTGGCGGTACGAGAGGCTGCTGGAATTTCATAAACTTTTAATTTAAAGACCCGACCAAGACTCGTAAAGAAGAGAATTGTGTCATGACTGCGGCACTGCAAGACGTGCATAACCACATCTTCTTCTTTTGTTCCCATACCAATCTTGCCCTTACCGCCACGACCTTGGCTGGCATAGGTATCAGCTGGAATACGCTTAATATAGTTTCCTTTGGTAAGACTAATTACCGAGTTTTCGTCTGGAATAAGATCTTCATCGGAGAAGTTGCCCAACGCTTTCTTAACTATTTGAGTACGACGTTTATCACCATACTTTTCTTTTATTTCTTCTAATTCTTCGCGAATAACTTTTAGAATATTAGCCTCACTGCTGAGAATTTCTTTTAACTCTTTAATAAGTTTTTGCAAGGCATTGTACTCGTCTTCTATCTTTTTGCGTTCTAAGCCGGCAAGGGTGCGAAGTTGCATAGCCAAAATAGCATTGGCCTGTATTTCGCTCAGCTTAAACTTAGTAATTAAGTTTTGGCGTGCTTCATCTTGACTGGCAGATTCTCGAATAGTCGAAATAACCTTATCGATTTGATCGAGTGCTATACGTAAGCCCTCTAAAATGTGAGCTCTGGCCTGTGCTTTCTTTAGCTCAAACTCGGTGCGACGGCGTACAACTACTTGACGGTGTTTGAGATACTCGCGCAGAACCATTTCTAAATTGAGAACGCGGGGCTGAATACCATCCACCAGTGCCAGCATGTTTACATGAAACGCTGTTTGCATTGAGGTCATTTTGTAGAGCTGATTTAAAATCTTATTCGAAAACGCATCTTTCTTTAACTCAATAACAATCCGTACTTCTTCTTTGGCCGATTCATCACGTAGGTCAGAAATGCCGACAATTTTTTTATCACGCACTAGTTCGGCAATCTTTTCGACCAGTGTAGATTTGTTGGTCTGATACGGAACTTCGGTAATAATAATCTTTTCGCGGCCATTCTTTTCTTCCTCAACATTTGCAACAGCACGCATTGTAATACTACCGCGCCCGGTACCATAGGCATGAGCTATCGAGCCATCATCATAAATTACACCGCCAGTAGGGAAGTCTGGGCCCTTCACTATCTTAATAAGATCAGTCACACCGGCTTCTGGATTATCAATTAAATAAATTACCGCATCGACAACCTCTACCAAGTTATGGGTAGGGATATTAGTAGCCATACCCACCGCAATACCCTGTACGCCATTAAGAAGTAGGTTAGGTAATTTGGCTGGCAATACTTTTGGTTCGCGCTGGCTGCCGTCGAAGTTAGGCATAAAATCAACCGTGTCCTTATCGATGTCAGTAAGGATATCTTCGGCAATTTTGGTCATTCTGGCTTCGGTATATCGATGAGCAGCTGCACCATCACCATCCATACTACCAAAGTTACCCTGGCCATCCACGAGGCGGTAGCGCATTACCCAATCTTGTGCCATACGAACCATAGAATCGTACACAGCCAAGTCGCCGTGAGGGTGATATTTACCAAGCACTTCACCAACAATGGTGGCAGATTTACGATACTTTGCACCAGAACGCAGGCCGAGGTTATTCATGGCATACAAAATTCGTCTATGAACAGGCTTTAAACCGTCTCGAACATCTGGCAAAGCACGCGAAACAATCACGCTCATCGCGTAATCGAGATAGCTTTTTTCCATCTCGTTTTCGATAGTACGATCTTCGAGCTTACCAGTATTGAGCAAGTCTATTTCTTGCTCTGGTTGTTTTTTAGCTGGTTTATCTTTGGTTGCCATATTATATATCCAGATTTTCTACTGATTTAGCGTGAGTTTGTATAAAGTTTTTACGTAAGCTTACTTCTTCACCCATCAGCTTATTAAAAATAGCATCTGCTTTCTCGGCATCACTTACTGTTACCTTAAGAAGTACGCGATTCTGTGGGTCCATGGTAGTTTCCCATAACTGATCAGCATTCATCTCACCCAAACCTTTATAACGCTGAATATTAATACCAGCCTTTTTAATTGGGTTGTCTTCTTCTTGCACTTCTTCTTCGCCCTCTACTTCTACGGCACTTTCCGCATACTGAGCTAAATCTTCGGCAGTAATAACTTCTGGCTTAGTCTCGGTCTTTTGGGTAGGAGCCTTTTTATTGGTTGGTTGTTTTTCATCAATGGTTTGTAGAATTTTTGCAATTGCTTCATCACGCTCTTTATCGGAATATGCCCAGTAGGCAGTTTTGCCTTTACTTACTTTAAAGAGTGGGGGCTGGGCGATATAAATGTTGCCACCCTTAACCAATTCAGGAAAATGACGATAAAACAGTGTAAGAAGCAAAGTACGAATATGCGAGCCGTCGACATCGGCATCGGTCATAATAATTATTCGAGCATAACGCAATTTGCTAATATCGAACGTTTCACCTATGCCAGTGCCGAGAGCGATAATTAAGTTTTTTACTTCATTATTGGCAAGCATTTTATCAAGCCGAGCGCGTTCGACATTCAAAATCTTACCGCGCAATGGAAGAATTGCTTGAAATTCTCTATCACGACCTTGCTTGGCCGAACCACCAGCGCTATCACCCTCAACAATATATACTTCTGACTTGGTCATATCTTTACTACTACAATCGGCAAGTTTACCAGGCAGTGTCATCCCTTCGAGAGCACCCTTGCGAATAACGCTATCGCGTGCAGCACGGGCAGCCATGCGAGCACGTGAGCTCAGTAGACCTTTACCAATAATTTTTTTGGCTTCGTTGGGATTTTCGTCGAGATAATAACTAAGATATTCATTGAGTACCTTCTCTACTACGGTACGTATTTCTGGATTACCAAGTTTATTTTTGGTCTGACCCTCAAATTGTGGCTCGGGTAATTTTACCGAAATAACTGCGGTAAGGCCTTCTCGTACATCGTCACCAGTTAGATTATCTTCTTTTTCTTTAATAAGAGCATTTTTACGGGCATAGTCGTTAATAACACGGGTAAGTGCAGACCGGAAGCCAACAACGTGTGTACCACCGTCCGGGGTAAAGATGTTATTTGCAAAAGCCTTAAGCTGCTCGTTAAAGCTATCGCAATACTGCAAGCTCAGCTCGACATTTACTTCACCGACTTGTTTGTCTACATAAAAAGCCGGAACGTTGAGAGCTTCTTTACCTTTATTAAGGTGTTCTACATAACTACGTATACCACCTTCAAAATAAAAACCATAGGTTTGATTGTTAGCTTCATCACTCAGCGAAATGCGTACACCTTTTGTTAGATATGCCTGATGCCGTAAGTAATCGAGCACAGTCGAGTAGCTAAATTTGGTTGATTCAAAAATACTCTCATCTGCCAAAAAGCTAATAGACGTACCTTGCTTGGTGGTCTTTGCACCCTTCTTAATCTCGGCAGTTGGTACTCCGCCTTTATATTCTTGAGTGTATTCGTAGCCGTCTTTCCAGACAACAGCCTTTAGATCGGTAGAGAGTGCATTTACGACACTCACACCTACGCCGTGCAATCCACCCGATACTTTATATCCACCACCACCAAATTTACCACCGGCATGCAAAACAGTAAGTACAGTTTCGAGTGCCGACTTACCAGTTGCTTTTACTTTATCGACCGGAATACCACGGCCATCATCGGTAACCGTTACCCAACCATTATCGTGCAATATAACTTCAATATTTTTGGCTTCGCCAGCAATAGCTTCGTCAATAGAGTTGTTTACTAATTCCCAAACGAGGTGGTGAAGACCTTCTTTGCCAGTACCACCAATATACATTCCGGGACGTTTACGAACCGGTTCTAAGCCTTCTAAGACTTGAATTTGCTCTGCACTATATTGAGGTTTTTTTTCTGCCATTTAAAGTTAAAAGCCTTTTTCTAAAATCAAATAAAAAGATAAGCTATTAAAGCTTATGAGGTACTTTAATTATAGGGGAGTTCCAGATAGAGTGCAAGCTATTTTTACTCAACTTCAGCTTTTATGCCACCAAAACGATTAGCAACTACATTATAAAGACCAGCAGCAATGATACCGGCAATAAAACCAATTAATATATACACACCAACAAACACCGCACCAAGTAGCAGCCCGCCTACCAAACCACCAACAATGCCAAGTGCGAGATTGTTCGAGCTAGCACCAGCTGCAATTGCAATTACGAAGATAATAAAGAAATATATTACACCAATAATAATGCCGAGCAATCCATAAATTGCCGCCATAATCTTACCTACACTCACAATATCAAACCGTTTGATTGTTACTTCTTTTTGAGCTGCCATACACTATCTCCTTATATATTAGTCAATTATAAACCAATTAAATTCAACTGTCGCAGCCTGTGGCTTTTCTAGGTGAATAGTAAACCCATTCGGCCCCGAGTTAGACACCCAATAATTTCCCTCTATCTGACTAAGTGGCGTTAACTGTACGTTGGGCAATCCACTATGTCCGCCGGTAACGCCAACTTGTAGTACTGTGGCACCAGCGGCCAAAGAAGTTTTGCCACGATTAGCACTGCTGCCTGCAATTACATCATTAAAGCTAGTGGTGCCATTAAATGTAGCATTCTTAGCAAACGTTACATCGGCCTGGTGGGTTACTAAAGCGGTAAACGTAACTTTGCCCTGAAACTCAGTATCGGTAGTAACAATGCCACCCGAAAAGACTGCGTTAGCAACTTGTTGCCCGTTTTTTAGGGCGTCAATTTGCGATTGTTGTTGCTGAACAGCATTTACTAAATAGGGCAAAATACCATCTTTATTAAGACTTAAGTTACCATTGCTGTCTTTGCTAACGAGTTGCGGCAAAATTTTAGCAACTTCTTGAGCTATAAAGCCGTCTTGCTGTATGCCATTAGGGTCACTCTTCCAGTTATAGGTTACACCACGCAATTGTGAGATTATATCAAGACCATTATTAACAGTTAGAATGTTGGTTTTGAGATTTTCATCCGAGCTACAGCTCCAGCCAGTACCTGTAATAACAGTACACTGTGTCCCACCCGATCCGTTAAACTGAGCGACACTGGTAGTACCCGTATCGGTAACATTCAGTCTAAACGCCCCAGGATTATTTGTGCCAATACCAGCACTACCGTTAGCTGTAATAACACTCTGTGCCGTACCGCTACTATTTCTCCACTCTGTTAGATTGCCAGTTTGACTACTTGCCCCCTGAACAATTAGTGGCTTGTCTGTAGCTGTCTGTGCAGTAACCTGGACAACAGAATTAACATCAATAGGGCCGTTGTTATTAACTATCAATTTCGGACCCGTATCTGCTGTACATCCAAATAAAACACTGATTGGCCCTGGCCCGCAAAAGCCTATATAGACTTTACCTTCAAAAAAATTACTACTACTCGGACCTTCTGAATAGATATTAGCATTGGTGGTTGCAGAATGTTGATTCTGGATGTAAATACCAAACTGTTCATCCATAGTTCCGCCACTAATAAGCGGGGGTAGTCCAAGCGCAGTAAGAAGTTGGCTATTAGGGTCTAAGGCTACAAACCCACTATAATTATAAATACGACCGCTCGTCATAGAAGGCGCAGATATCGTACCACTCGCAAACAAAATAGACCCTGTACCATTATTGCTCACCGTATTATATTGTCCTACTCCAACACCAACAAGCCCACTACCTGCATGCCCATAAGAACTTAGACCACCACCATTCAATTGGTAGTTAAAAGCGCCATCTGTTTGCAGTGCGGAATAAGAACCAGCAAAAATATTGTCATTAGCAATTGGGTCGACAGTTGGCTGAATGAGAATTTCATTAGCTAACCCCGAATATATACCTTTATTGGTAGTATTCTCGGTTAATATTCTCTGTGAGGTAATGGTTCTATCAATACTTCTTCCACTAAACAACGGGCCAACATTTAATATTGTTCCATCTGGAGTACTGTTAGGACCAACTAATAGTTGGTTATGGAATTGACCCGTACCATTAACATCTAGTGTGTAGTTAGGTGTACTCGTACCAATTCCAACACTATTACTCAAAGTATCAACACTAAATACTGGTCCTGACGTTGCATTCTGAACCTCAAATGCCCCCACTGAATTGGTTGCATTACGAAATGTTTGATTGGTACCGGTAAAAGCCTGGAAGTTGCGATCGAGATAAGCAATATCACTGGGTAGTGAGCCGGCAGGTAGTGAGCCGGTAATAAAGTTGGCATTTAAGCTCCCCTGTAATGTGGTAGCTGTTAATGTTCCGCCAATATTGGCATTGCCACCAATATTCAGATCACCTGCACCATTTATGGTACCGAGTACGGTTAGGTTACCGCTATTCAGCTGATTGCCATTAACAGTAAGCTGGCCATTGAGTGGGCTAGATGAAACGCCAGATACACTCAAGTTAGTAGGATTATAATTATCGGCCGCGGTTATCGTCTTGCCAATACCTCCACGAGAACGAACAGTAATATAAACCGCAAATGCTAGGGCGGCTAGCAAAAGTAAAATAAGCACAATCCACATTGCGCGAAACAGTATGCCTCTGCGATGAGCCGCTAGCACACTTTGATTATTTTCGAACGCCTCACTGCTAACTGCATTCTCTTTAGCCACTTCTGCTGAGAAAGTTGTAGCGGCACTCGCCGAAACTTGTACGTTTGGTATTTGTTGTGGGCTAGATTGTTCCACTATCTCCTGCTCTCTTACAATCTGACTTAGCGTAAAATTAATGCCAAATTGGTAGCCCTTTTATTATACCGCTTACGTTTGCAGATTGGCAACAGATTGCAAAACTTTTATCAATTTATATATTTGCAAACACTACAACATAGTTATTATGAACCTTCAAGACTCCGCGATTAATATCGTAACTGCGACGACCAAATGGCGTACGTACCACTACCTTACCCTGTTGCAAAAGCCCAATAAAATTGGCATGGCCGTAAAGCACATCAAAGGGGCCAGTAGCAGTTTTGGCAGAAAGGCTACTTGCCGGACCTTCATAAAATATTTCGAAGGGCGAAAATATCTTTACACTTAGTTGGTCCGATTGAGTACGTACTGCCATTTGTTTAAGATCCTGCCAAAATTTCTTCTACTCCCGAGAGCATATCTTCACGTGATACATACTCACCTTCGTTACCCGTAAGCGGCTGTACAACAAACAGATTTTGCGCAAAATAAGCAATGAGGCGTTTGGCTTTTTGATAATCACTCCTATCATTAAGTGAGAGTTCTCCTTCACCAATAATCGAGATAATGTTACGTAGCTCATTATATTTACTCAGTATTGCCTGCACCTGCGTTGCCAACACATAATGTCTCTCACCAACCACATCGCTACTTAAGAGCGAAGACTGGGTGGCAAGCAAATCAATTGCCGGAAATACACCCCGTTCCATTACCTCGCGACTTAGTACAATTACTGAATCTAGCTGCTGGTAAATCTCGACTACTGCAGGGTCGCTAATATCATCAGCTGGAATATAAATAGATTGCACTGAGGTAATTGAGCCATTCTCATTACTATCGAGACTGTCCTCAAAACGTATGAGATCGGTAAATAACGTAGGCTGATAACCACCTTCTGACGGCTGTTCGCCAAGCATAATCGAAAGCTCATTGCGCGCTTGCAAAAAGCGATAAATATTATCTACAAAAAAGAGTACATCTTGTTTTTGATTATCTCGCCACCATCGAGCTGCCGCTGCAGCTGTCAGCCCAACCATGCTTCTTGCCGCAGCTGACTCATTCATTTGACCAAGATACATAACGCTTTCTTTTAGTAAATTTGCACCTTTAAGATTTTCATACAGCTCATGTGCCTCGCGAATTCTTTCACCAATACCTACAAAGAATGAGACACCGGCTCCGGTTTGGCTAACATTGTGCATCAGCTCGGTAACAAGAACTGTTTTACCAACTCCAGCACCGCCAATAATTCCTATCTTTCTCCCTTTTACAAACGGTGCGAAGAAATCTATCGCCTTTATACCAGTTTCTATAATCTCGTTCGAATAGACCACAGCATTTTTTGCTGCAACTTTAAACTCTACAGCCGTTGACTGAGCATCTTTAATTGCAACAGAGTTATCGAGTGTTTCACCTACTGAATTAAATACTCTACCTAGGGTAGATTTTCCAACTGGTATCTGCAATTGCTCTTTATAGAGCTCACAAACCGAACCAATCGGCAAAGCAGAATCACCACCAATACTCAATACCGCGGCTTTGGTTGCGGCAATATAGCCAAGAATCATTAGTCGCGAATGCTGATCATTAGCTACTCGCATAATGGAGCCAATTTTTGGCAAAGTATTACCAAACTCTACCTCATAAATAATCCCTCTAGCAGCAATTATTTTTCCTGTTAGTGCAGCTTTATTGGAATGTGTTTCTTTCATACCAGACCCTCTCTTTGTTTTACATACACACGAGTTGCTGCATCTCTACCTTGTCGTCGCAAGCGACGGTAATTTCTATAAACATTTGTTTTTAACTCACCTGCGGCTGTCGAGGCAGAACTCATCGCTCGAAAACGACTGGCCAGCTGCGCAAGCCGCGATTCCAAAATAAGCTCGGTTAGGGCAGTAGCCCGCATCATACTTTCTAAGTAAGTCACAACTTCTTCTAGTGAAGGTTCAAAAATATAGTCTGAAGCAAAAATTAACGTGGAGTCAGCTTTATTTGCCTCAGCTTCGCTAAGTCGAGCTATACCACCTACCAATTCAAAAACCTGTACTTGTTGTGTTGTGAGATTAATAAACTGTTCGAAGTAGACAACACAGGTTTTATAATCTTGAGTAGCAGCAATAATTGGTACTACATTAACAGGCTTTGTAATGTCTGGCAGGGGATAAACTCTAGCTGGTATTACACCCTTACTGCGTAGTAATTTAGCTCCCTTTTTACCTATTACATAAAAGTCTGTGGTTTGCTCATTAACCGAACCAAGCACCTCATCCACAAGCTGTTCATCGATACTTCCCGAAAGAGTTTCTTCAGAGCTTATCAGAATCACGGCAGTGCGATTCAGGCTACGAGTTGGTAGAAGACTAGCAACCGGAGAGTTAGCATCGACTCGTAATTGAACATACATACTCCACAGCTCGTGAAAGAAATCTCTACTGGCAACTACCCGGTCGCGTATTTGGCGAATTTGAATACTAGTAATACTTTCAAAAACCTTCGTAACTTCTTCAATAGTTGCGAGGTCTGTATATTGTCGATACATTTGCTGACTCTTACTCATTGTTTTACCGCCGGTTTACTTTTTAATAACTCTGAGGCAATCTTTACATACTCATCTGGTTTAATGTTCTCGCCAGCAACATCATGAATAATACTTTTAAGCCATCCTATACTGACGTCTTCTGGTTTATCGGACTGCATTAAAGCATCAAGCATAATAAATTGTTCTTTGGCGGTATATTGTTCGTTCGGTGATTGGGTAAATAATTCATATAGTTTTTCACCCCGAGCAATCTCACTCTTTACAACATCAGACTGGTCAGATCCAAAACGCGCAAAGTCTCGTGCTTCTCGATAATTTGCTAGCCTTGCAATAACCGCTCGAGACAATTTCTGAAACTGTCCACTTTGTGTTCGGCCACCAACACGACTAACAGAGAGGTTAACATCAATTGCCGGACGTATATTACGAGCCATAGTCTCGGCATCAAAAACAATTTGTCCGTCAGTCATCGAAATTAAACTTGTCGAAAGATAACCGGTTATATCTCCTGTGGGGTTGGTACCCGCCGCTAAAACCGTTTGGGTAGCACCGTTACGGTGTATTTTGCCGGCACGCTCTAACAATGAAGAGTGCATATAAAACATATCTCCCGGATAGCCATCTCGGCCCGGTGGTTGTTTTAATAAGAGTGAGAGCTCTCGATAAAGTTTGGCATGCGCACTGAGATCGTCATAAATGACGAGAGTGTCTTTGCCCTGTCGCCAAAAATTTTCTGCCAATGCGCAACCTACATATGGGGCAATAAATGCCGCTGGTAGACTATCGAAAGCATCGGCTACAACCAAGATTGTCTTATCCATTACTCCAGCATTTTCTAAACGTTGTTGCAAACGCGCGACATCATAACGACGTTTGGCTATGGCAACGTACACAATTACACAATCTTGGTTTTTTTGATGAGCCGCCACCTGAGTCATAAAAGTGGTCTTTCCGGTTTTGTTATCACCAATAATCGCAATGCGCTGACCTTTTACAATTGGAAACAACGTATCTACCATTAACACACCTGTTTCGAGTTGTTCATTTACTATTGCCCGTTCATGAAAAGTTGGTGCGGCCCCAAATACCGGCAGGGGGCTGCCTGATGGTGTAATACTTTTCCCATCGATTGTCTGCAAAAGTGGATCGACGCTGTGCCCAAGCACTTTATTGTCAGCTCTCACATACAAGCTATTCCCGGCTAACTTGGCTGTAGTACCAACTACTACTTTAGATTCACGAGCTAAGAGCAAAACTGTCACTGACTTTTCTGATACCTGCCAAATCAGTCCAGCCTCTCCAGTAGCAAATTGCATTACACCACCCACACTTGCCTCGGCTACTGGCTCAGTCTGAGCAATACAATCAAATAGCGCAATTACTTTTACACTTTTTGCTGAATTTGGTTTGGTGTGTTCTTGTTTCATATGTCTAACGCCCAATAATTAAATATACTATTGAAAACCCAGAAAGCATTATTACAACCACTGCAATAATTACTTGTATCAAACTCTGTAAAATAGAGTGGCGACTAAGTGGGTTACGACCTATCGAGCGGATACTGCTAGCCACTGCCGTATAAAGAATAAGTACCGAAATAACCACCGAGATAAGTAGTACCAGTAAGGCCAAAAGAGCTCGCGCGGTTGAAATACTTTTGCCTGTTGTGCTGGTAGCAACTGCCTGAACGGCAGATATTATGCCATTGCCTGTTAGGGTGGGTTGATTTTGATAGTTACCTACCATAATATTTGCCGACACCTGACCAAGCGAGACTTCACTTGATTCACCTTTTTTGTCTGCAATCTTTTGTCGTGAACTCGCCTGCGCAGCAGTAAAGCTATTTGTTGCTATCCCGACAATTCTACCGGGTGCTGTAGCTTTCATCGCTACACCGCTAATAGGTGAAGTTGTTAATGAGTCGCCTTTGGCAATATCGCCATTAATATTACTTACTAAAACTACCGCATTACCCGATGTAACCACCAACGTATTACCATTGTTTGAATTGAGGTTTACCAAACTAGCCTGCGGAGCCACCGTCACTCCAAGAAGACTATCAGTATTGCTAGAGTCTGCTGGCACTATCTGCGAGCTACTGCCTTGTTGTAAAGCAACCAGTGAACCAGCAGGAATATTTACCGCAGCAGTATAGCTTTGACTAATCGTATCTGCCCGAACAGAAAAAGTTGCTATTGAGGCGAATAACAGTGCCAAGATGAGACTTACAACTGGGAGAAAATATTTTTTTAGCATAGCAAAAACCATTTGCCTCACTTGAAGAAGCTTATGGTTACTATTTTACACCAGTTTAGTGGCTCGAGGAAATAATTCTTGTTGTAAAACTATTCAGTGGTTCGAAATCTGTTGAGAATAAGCTCTGCAGCAATACCCAGCAGCGCACCCAATATAAGAAGTATTGGTAAAAGCCAATTAGGCATGCCGTAATTATAGAATCGAGCAATGGCATAAACAGTCACGCCTGCTGCTAAGCCAACAACGCTACCGCCAATAAGTGCCGAGGGGCGCAAAATTGTTTTACCGGCTACATCCGATACTTTTTCTACAGCTGGGTTATGAATTACTTTCGAAAAAGTTTTACTACGGCGTGGCAACTGAGCCTGCACCATCTTGATTTCTTTTTTATAAACAGTTGCCTTTTCTTTTTTGGTATAGCTTGCCGCTGGTTTGGCTTTTGGTGGTTTTTTCTCGACCTTCTCGAGTTTTTCAGCTTCTTTGCGTTCTCTCTCTAGGTCAGCCTCGCGCTTCTTCTCGGCATCAGCTTCACGTTTTTTTTCAGCACTCAGATTTCTCTCGGCCGCTTCATGGCGGCGAGCCAAATCTTTTTCTCCAGCTTCTATCTCAGCTTTACTAACCTCTGGTGCTTTTTCTTTCTCGAGTTTTTTTAGTTGGCTTACCTCAAGTTTCTCGGCGCCACTTTCTGGCTCTAGCTCGGCTCTATCTGCCATTACATGCCTCCTTCATCATCAGATAATGTTTCGACCAGTTTTAGCTCACGTTTGAGTAATCTGTTGCGGAAGAATAGGAATACTGAGCTCGCGGCAAAGAACGAAATAACAAAGATTGGTATGCCTGCACCAGTTTGTGGTAATTTTTGCGCAGCACATTCTACTTGTTTGGCTGGTACTACACCAATTGGAGTAGTAACGATAGAGCCATGGAAATTATCTTGTATATTACAATCGTAGGCCGATGGGTCGAGTGGTACATTTGGTTTGGTTGGAATAGGATCTTTTACCTTAACAGTAAATGATTTAAAGTGTGCACTAAAGTTAGCTGGAATAATATTTCCTGAGCTATCAGTACATGACTTTCCATTCGGCAACGAGGCAATATCGGTCGCAGGCCAGACAAGCTTGGTCTGTCCATTTTTAACTACCTTGGTAGCACCGCCCAAGTCTGCCAAATCAGCATAATACAATAGGTCGGTTACATCATCTTCGAATACATAGTTATTAATGGGTGCACCATTAGCATTACAAATTGCTATTTGGTAGCGCAATGTATCTCCGGCTTTTGCTACCTGATTATTCGCGTCGGTGGGTTTGCCGTCATTCGTAAGCAGGGTCATATTGGCTACATTTTTCGTATATTGCACCTGTGTTGGATTAATAACCGTCTTACACGTTTGGGTATCTGTCGTGGTACCCCTATCGGTTGTTATACTAACAGTCGCTGTGTATTTACCCGGATTGTTATAGTCGTGTTTTGTAGAGGCGGTAAGTTGGCTGCTCGTAACTGTTTGTTTAGCACTGCCATCACCAAAGTCAAATTGGTACGATTTAACCACTGCATTTTTGACTGTTGCAGTTGCGGTTAGATTTACTCCCTTCAGTGGAGCGGTACCTGTAGCAGGGTCAGCAGTGAGAGTTTTACAAGCAAACTCTGCAGGTGGAGGGGTGGTAGTAAATGGTACAAAACAGTTGTTTGGATTCTCTGGCGCAGTTGTATTATTCTGGTCGGTTACTCGGAGAATAATTAAGAAATCACCTGGTGTAGTTTGTTTGAATTCTGTAGCAGAGAAAGCTGGACTAGATGCGGGGTCGGTATAGACCGCAGGATTGGCATTGGTGTGTGTAATTCGAGTAGTCCCGCCACTAGGATTACCTTCTAAATACTTTACACCGTTATAGGTAACAATCGGCAAACTTGGATTGTCTGGGCCTGTATATTTCTGCAAAAGAATATATTCGAATTTAGAAGGATAGGGTTTTGTACCCGAAGTACCATCAACGCCTGCTGTGCCTTTTAGGCCTGGAGTAAATGGCGTATTGCCAGTTTTGGCGACAATATCTAGCTGTGCACATCGTAATGTCATTTGTTGAGTAACAGTAACAGTACGAGCGCAATCTCCGGCAGCACTACCAGCGGCAAACAATTTTTGCCCATTATTATCATATCCAACTAGCAGTCTAAGATCGTAGGTACCTGGTTGATTAAAGGTAAACGCTCGCCCAGCATTATCAATAAAGTTATTATTTGCATCATGCGGTACACCTTGTGCCCCCAGGGGATTTCCTTGGGGAATACCTCCTACTAGGTTATTAGTACCGCTATCATAGGCGCCATAGGCCATATCGACTAACTCGCCAGCACTAATGTTGTCTCCGTGTGCATAACCAGCAACTACGATTGGTTGACCAACAGTAGCTGTAAAGCTAGAGACATTCAAGCTTGAACAGGTAATGGTTTTTGGTTGTTGATGTGGCGAGGTGGGAATAAATACCAAGTTACCACAGTCGTAGAGAATACCTACTTGGTACCAAGCATTGGGATCACCCGTACCTATTGTGCTACCCTGTACTTTTACGTTCAGTAATTCACCTGCAAAACAGTTTTGTAGCCAGCGGCTACTCGCATCACCAATCCATATGTCATTATGACCCGGATATAAGAATGATCCCGGCGCTTGGGTTCGACCCATCGAAAGCAGGCCAGGTGTACGACAAATATTAGCATTGGCTTGGCCATTTAAAACATCATTATCGGTAACACCTGCCTGGTATAGAAGCTGTATCGCACCAGTACTTTTGAATGCATTTAAAACACCTTGGTTACTTCTATCACCAATACCACAGTTAATAATGTCATTCGACGTACAGCTTGCTGCCCGCCCAGCTGATGGTGGAGCAATAAACGTAATAAACTGGAATACTAATAGGCCGACTAAAAGTAGTGAAGCCAGTCGTCGTGCTGAAGTTTCCTTAGTAAGACGTTTGGCATAGAACGAGATTTTGTTTTTTGAGATGCCACCAATCTTAAAGTTAGTGACGACATCTCGGAAATTTACGATTTTCATCTTTCTCCTTTAAATATACAATTGCTTATGCTTTATTGTAGTACATACTACAATAGCTATGCAAGGCTTAAGCAGTATATTAATTTCCAGTCTGTTCTGTACCCATACCACCAGCAGCTGCGTCGCCACCCGCTGGTTCGGTGGGTAAACTGTCACTCAGGCTCCGAGCAATTTCAGCATCAACCTCTGCTTTTGGTCGTCCGTATTTAGCTCGAGAAAGATCGCGCATAGCATTCTGCAAATTAGTATTAATAACATTTCCATCAACCGGCGGGTCACCATGCAAACTAAATGGGGTTGTGGGAATACCATCAGCAATAATCTTAGCAGCAGCGTAGTGATTAGGGATATTGGCGATATCGCTGGCATCATACTGTGGTGAGAATTGTTTTGCAATATACTCAGCGTCATCATTACCTACTCGATAAATAATCATACTACCAACATTACCAAATACCGCATCGCGAATTTGCTCATCAATTTGTTCAATATACTGGTTGGCTACAATAAGATTAAAGTGATATTTTCTGGCTTCAGAAAGAATTGTAGCAAAACTATCGGTAGCGATATTCTGAAACTCATCGACATACAGAGCAAAATCTACACGCTGATCTTCGGGTGTATCGGCCCGACTCATAGCTGCCATTTGTAACTTAATCACAAATATCATACCAAGCAATTTGGCATTCAACTCACCAAGCAAACCTTTACTGAGGTTGGCAATCAAAATCTTATTGGTATCCATTATCTGACGGAAGTTAAATGCTGAAGTCTTCTGGCCAATAATATTGCGAAGCATGGCGTTATTAGCAAACGCACCAAATTTTGAAACAAACCATCCTAGCATCTCACTCTTAGAATGTGCATCTGTCTGAGCCATCTCACCCGTCCAAAAGTCTTGCACCGTTGGGTCGGTAACGTATTTGAATTTCTTCTTTAAATACTCATCGTCAGTAAATACTTTTGGTATTTCTATAAATGTACCACCTTCTGGGTCGGCCATAACGGTGAGAGCAGCATTTCGAAACCAGTGTTCATACCGTGGGCCAATAATACCCTGATGTTGCGGATCGTAGAGTTTATATAGCATTGAAATTGCTTCTTGCACCAAGAAGTCGCGCTGTTCGGGGTGATTACGATCGTACTCCATAATATTAAACCCTAGAGGAAATTCTGTATCTCCCGGACTGAAGTAAATGACATCTTCAGCGCGATTAGCCGGAATTCGTCCCAAAAACTTCTCAGCCTCGTCACCATTTGGGTCGATAAAACAAAAACCCTTACCAGCATATGCATCTTGGAGCATTAAGTTAGTAAGCATGGTTGATTTACCTGTTCCTGTCTGACCAATGGTGTAAATGTGGCGGCGCTTATCATCTTGGGTAATATAGATCGGTGTGTTTGTCCCTCGATATTCGTTTACACCAATTCTCAGGCCTTCCGTAGGAAGACCGGCTGGAGCAGCTACTTCTTTTACCGCTTTGCGTTCGAGCTGTGTTGCAATACCAATTACCTCGCTTGGCAGATGAAAAATCGTAGCGAGTTCGACCGCATTCAATACATTCTTCTTTTTGGCAACAGGAAAGAATCTAAAAATAAAATTTGTGGCAATTTCTTGTGGTGAATCAGCACTTTGATATTTAAAACCATTACTGCCGCCCTGGCTGAGTTGAGCAAACCCAAGTTGTAAATCTTGAATCATTACATGAGCACGTGCTGGATTGTCAGAACTAGCAATTAAACGAATACATGTTTCAAAAGCGGGCGATTTTGCCTTATCTTCGATTGTCTCACTCTTGCGCTGGTCGATAGCAGTGGGTTGTTTATCGGGTTTTTTATCATTGTCACTCGAGCTTGGTGCTTTAAATGGTGCTTTCAATACATCCGAGCCAAAACTAAGGGCTTTATTTTCTGAGCTACTCGGGTCTAAATGTTCTTTACTACGCTTTAGGGCATATTTAGTCCAGTCACTTCCCGCCGGACGAATAAGAATTTGTATCCCCACACCCTCACCATCGCCCAAGTTGGTTAGTCCCGAGAGTATACCAGACAATGGGTCGAAGTCTGTGGATTTGTAGGTATTAATAGGGTAGATACTTTCTTTAGCTAAGACTAATTCACCGCCCTGCACACCAGCTATTTTGCTTTTGTCAGAAAATATATTTGTTTCTTGGGCGGTTTCTATCTGTACATTGGGATATCCGGCTACTAGGGCTTTTTGCACAGCACTCAGTAGACTGACGGGTACTACAATATAAAAGTTAATCAACTTTCCTTCAGCAATAATTTCTAAACTAATGTATTTTTTGCCATAATATGAAGCTTTTTCGGTCGCTATACCACTTAATAAATTAAACACACCTTCAGCCTTGGCAATGTTTTCTTTAATAAGCTCTCGGCTGTCACGTCCATCTTCACCTACTTCTTGAGGTGGAAGCTTGACCAATAGTGGTACCATCTTCAGAGATCGTTCAATATCTTTGCTATGCCGTGCACGTTTGCGCAACAAAAAATATGCTAAGACAGATATACCACTGGCAAATAGCAGAAACAAAATACTAGTAAAAATGACAAATTGGTTCATATATATCTGGTGGTGTTATTTCTTAATTTATGAGACATCCAGATTAAATCGCTGCTTTTGATATGCTCGGCTCACGGTATTGTGATCAACATCCTCAGTTAGGGGATCATCCTCATCTTTTTCAATCACATTATCAACAGTATCTACCCATTCTTTTTCTATTAGGTCGTCATCACTTGCTGAAAGATTTGCCAAGTCTTGAGCTTGTAGCGCACGACCTTGCACACTACCAGTATGCACAACTTGCGCCGGGGGAGGAGTATTTGTACTTACTACTGCGGCTGATGGGGTGTTAGCAACTGGTGCGCCCACACTCGGCGTAGGTGCAAGTTCTGCTTGTCCGCTTTGAATTTCTACCCCAGGATTATTAGCCTCTGCGGATGGTTGTAGGTTTGGTGCAGCACCTTTTTGTGCAGCAATCTGTTCGATTGTTGGCTGTGGTGCAGGAACAGTATTTGGGTTAGGAGGAGATTGTTGGGGATCCATACACCCTATTATACCAGTTATGTTTATATGAGACTATATTGTCTTAACTATGCACCCAAACAGGTGTACCAATCGGTGCCCAACCATATAAAAATGCCGCTGAACTACCTGACATATTTACGCACCCATGGCTGCCACCATAATAATAGTCCTGGCCACCATAGCTTGAGCGCCACCTGTCGGCATCATGCAATCCGTAACCGTTATAAAATGGCATCCAGTAATCAACAAAAACATTATAGTTATAACCATATTGTGCACCATTAAGATATCGACTGCGTTCTTTGGCATAAATCGCAAAGGTCCCTGTTACTGTTCCAAAACCTGCACCAGTAGCACCACTGGTAATTGGGGCATTAAAGATTACTTGACCATCTTGCCAAGCCCACAAATGCTGTTGGCGCAGAGAAACCTCAATGTACTGCGGATAGTCCAATCCACCAATTCCACCAAAAGCATTGGTCTGCGTCTTAAACGCTACTGGAGAAGCTGTTAGACTAAAACTAACATCCTGATTGGCATTGAGCCCGGCTACAATTGCATTAATTGCCGGATCTTGATTAACTGCCAAACCATCTACGCCTTCTTGTGTAACCGAACTAGTGCCATTGGCTACCGTTATTATCTTGTTTTTGGGTGCAATGTTTATTTGATTAGCAACCGATTGTACATAGCCAGCAACTTGTTCTGGAGATATTTTGGCTACCAAGTGTTTTTTACCATCAGCTCCATCTTGAGCTTCAAAAACTATCATATGACCAATAGCGTTTTTATCGGCCACAAAATTTTTACCATTATAGGATAGTATTATTTGTTTACTCAACAGAGTTTCGGCGCTCGCTCGCGCCGGTGCTAAATCGGCCACTTGGATATCGGCTTTTTGCACTTCTGGTCGCAAGGTAATATTTTCATCTTGGCCATCACTAAGTGCCGACTGAATTATTTGATTAAGTGCTTTTTGATCTATACGTAGTCCATCTTGGTCGGGCTGATCAGTTATTACCCCTTCATTTATTACCAATGTGGCATTAATAGGATCGTGGCCAACCGACTGTACCACAGAAGAAGTGAAAGCCTTTAGTTTTACCAAATCTAAATTGTATGCAAGACCAAGTTGTCCATTTCGCTCACTGGTAAAGATACCAAAAACTGGCAAGGCTGCATTTTTGCCGACACTATAGGCAGTATTGGCTGTAGTTATGAGATCGTAATTCGATCCCAGCTCGGCATCAGTAGTAGTAAATACTTTATCACCTACTTTGAGGGTAAAATTTCGCTTGGTTTGGATTTGCCGTAAAGTCTGCATCGCCTCGGCGCGAGTTTTAAAGCTTAAATCGTGTCCGGCTACAGATACGCCAGGATAAATTCTGCCAGTTAGCGCAGCGGCTACAGCTCCGTTAATACACAAAAAAGCCAAAAGTGCACCAAGAACCACAAACTGCATTCGAGCCAGCATACTTGGTTTTTGCCCAGATTTACTTAGCGACTTTGGTAGTGCAAAGCGGTGAGCATATGGTTGACTATCGGGTTTTGGCGATTTTGGCATAATTATCTATTGATGTTAATATTTCTCCTATTATACCTCTTATTCTAAGAAAAAGTCAGACTATTTTGACTTGCTTTAGCGTTTTGTCAGCAAGTAAGGTACTTTCTATAGCACTCATATATTTTGTTATCTCTTTTTGGCTAGGATTAGCCCCGCAATCAATCCAAATTCGCATACTCACCCGTTTCTTATTTGTTTTTGTTAATTCTTCACTGGCAAATTCCTGTAGAAATTGCACCCGAGATATACGTTTCTGCGATTTTACAATCAATGCAATGTTTTGCCAAAGAACTTCATTGGGTAACTCGAGCGTAAGGTCGCGGCTAACAAGCTGATAGGGGAGAAGGGACACCGATTTTTGGGTGCTTTCTGCAAAAATAGACTGATCAGGCAATATAATTTCGGCAAACACTATCTCATCACTAATTGAGAATTTTTTTAGACAAATAGGTTTAACCTGTCCATATAATCCCCTAACTTCAGGTATTCTCTGGCTCTGTAGGGTGGCTGTTCGGCCGGGTAAGAAATTGGCTTCTTCACTGCGCTTGTACGCCAACCTTAGTTGGTAGCGACTTTCACACATATCGAGCACACTTTTTATCCTTTCGAGACCGTTTTTACCAACTGCACAGATCGCTAGTCGCCAGCTCTCTTGGGCTAATGTTTTAGAGCGGGGAGATTTTTCGTATATTCGAGCAAGCTCAAAAAAACCATATTCTTTTTCATAGAATGTATTATTACGAGCTACTGTCTGTAGGTGACTACTTAAAAGCGAGTTACGTAAATAGGCCTGTTCTTTGCTCATTGGGTTTTCTATTGCCAACACACTCGTGGGATCAATATGAGTATCAAGCAAGTCTTGCTCGCTAACAAATGAATACGTAGTTACTTCAAATAATCCTGCAGCTACTAAATCTTCGCGCATACCCATTAATCCAGGTAACATTTGATGATCTGCCGTTTCCATAGGCGGTAATTCGGGCAACTTGCTCGGCATATTTTCATACCCCAATATTTTGGCGGCTTCTTCAATTAAATCAACTTCTTTTACAATATCAGTACGCCACCAGGGAGCAACAACAGCAATAATATGATTAAAGCTCTCAGTATACCGTCGCGCACCTTTAAAAGTAGGATTGCTCGTATAACTATCAAGCGTAGTATAGCGTACGTCGGCAGTTTTGCGTTTTATATACTTGCCAATTTTGGTGTCAAACTCGTATTCACTTGCCTCAATAACTTGGTTTTTACCCAAATACATCCCCACATGTCCAATATCGCCACGGCTTTTGGCGTCTAATTTTTCCCAATGACCCGAATAAAACACTAAATCTCCAGGTTTGAGATTATCTTTTTCGACAGGCTTTCCAGAGTTAAATTGTTGCTGAGCAGTATGGCCAATTGCAATCCCAATTTTTGAATATATTCTCTCTACTAAATATGAACAGTCAAAAGCTTCTTCGCCGTTTTTCTTAAAGCTAGCACCATATACATATGGCTTGCCAAGATGTTTTTTAGCCTCGGCAGAAAGAGAAAAGTGTTCTGCACTAAACCCACGCGCACGCAACCCTTCAATTATTTCTTTTTCATTCAGCTTTGTACCCAGTACCATTTCTGCGCGACGTTGACGCAAACCAACAAACGAAATCCACGGCCAAGCATATAATTGATCATTTACGTCTCCAATAAGTTCGGCCTTACAAATTTCTTTAAGTAACTGCGCAGCTCGCTCAAAAGCGAAACAGGGAAGAGGGAGAGGTAGCCCTTTTTCAAATCGAGTACTCGCCTCAGAACGCAAACCATGGCGCAGTGCACTTCTACGAACAGTGGTTTTGTTAAAATTAGCAACTTCTAGTACAATTTCTTGAGTTTGAGTGCTTACTTCGCTACTTGCTCCACCCATTACACCCGCCAATCCAATTGCGCCGGAATTATCAGCAATAACTAAATCTTCTTTTGTCAGTTTTCTTTCAACCCCGTCCAAAGTAGAGAGGAGTTCACCGGCCCGGGCAAAACGCACTTGCAAAGCACCCTTGAGTTTTTTACTGTCATACGCATGGCTAGGCTGTCCAGTCTCTAACATGACAAAGTTAGTAATATCTACAACGGGGTGTATAGCTCGCATCCCCGCCGCCTCTAAGTTTTCCACAATCCAAGCCGGTGTCTCTGCATTGCTATCAATTTTAAATACCGCACTAATAAATCGTTCACACTCCCCAGTTTCCTTGACTTTCACCACTTCTCTGTTTTTATATTCTATTTTCTCACGTTTTGGTTCTACAACCTGATTTTTAGAAGAATTAGCAGAAATTTCGCGCGCCAAACCCAAAACCGACAATAAATCCCATCGGTTTGCTGGCGTCTTAACATCCACAATATCGGCCATATTCTCTATGTCGCACAATGATATTCCAAGGGGGAGATCAGGGTCGAGCTCTACTATACCACTATGATCATTACCCATGCCAAGCTCTTTCGCCGAGGCCAACATGCCGGCCGATTTCTCACCACGAATTTCTCTCTCACCAATAACAAAATCCTCTGGCAACACACTGCCTGGCTGAGCATATGCCACTACCAAACCTTTTCGAACATTTGGCGCGCCACATACAACCCGGCGTTTTGTTTTACCAAACTCAATATCAACGAGCCTAAGTTTATCAGCATTTGGATGGTCTATTACATTAACCACTTTGGCAGTAATAACTTTTTTATCTAGCTTTGGTGGTGTAATAACTTCTTCTATCTCAACTTCGGTGCGTTCTAGTGCGGCTACTATTTCGTTAGTCGAAAGTCTTTCTTTTAGATAGCTATTAAGCCATTGTATACTTACTTTCATACAAATTGCTCCAAAAATTCAAAGCGTGGTCGCCACAGCTCGCGTAAATCATCGAGCCCATATTTAATAGCAGCGATTCGCTCAGCACCCCAACCAAAGGCAAAACCAGTATATTTTTCGGGGTCTATACCACCATTTTGCAGTACTACAGGGTTAATCATTCCTGCTCCACCCAACTCTAACCACTGACCCTTATAACGACAATCGAGCTCTACAGATGGCTCGGTGTACGGAAAGTAGCTAGGCCGAAAACGAATGTCAGCCTCTGGCCCTAGAATTCCCTGCACAACATGTAGCAATGTTCCCTTTAGCTGTGCCATCGATACCCCCTCGCCCACAACCAGGCCTTCTATCTGATGAAAAGCCCAAATATGAGTAACGTCTTCGTCTTCATTCCGAAACACCCTGCCAGGTACAATAATTTTAAATGGCGGTTTATTTGCCTCCATAAACCGTACTTGCATTCCAGACGTGTGCGTACGGGGCAAAACATCTAACTTGCCATTGTTTTTTATATAAAATGTGTCTTGCATTTCACGCGCCGGGTGAGTTTCGGGCATATTAAGAGCCTCAAAGTTATACCAATCAGTCTCTATCTCGCCGCTATCTACCACCGCAAAGCCTAAATCTGAAAATATCTTATAGGTTTCTTGTAACACCCTACTCGCAGGATGCATATGCCCATAGGGCTGCTTAAATCTCTGCCCTGGCAGAGATATGTCTTTTATTGGAAATTGCTGTGATGACAATAACTGCTCGCGTGCCTCGGTAATTGCATGTTCTATCTGGTTTTTGAGAATATTCAGCTCTTTACCCTTTTGGGCTTTTTCTTCTGGGGCTAAGCCTGGCAACAAGCGAAGTTGCTCAGAAATAAAACTATTATTACCAAGATATTTAGATTTAACTTGCGCAATTGCATGCTCGTTGCTCGCTTGCACTAAATCAGCCTCTAGGGCCTTAATTATGTCGTTCTGTGAGGTCATACTCTTTTCTTTCTGGTACGAAAATAGATTTCTATTACCACTACTACAAGAATAAATAAGATAATATCACGAATACTTAGGCTTCTCAAACTCGAGAGAGCCAATAAAATCGATACCGTAAAACCCACCAAGAAACCTGTACGCAAAGAGCTAGTAAGTGCCTTTGCAGCGGTCAAACGATGTTCTTCGTGACGTAACTTCCACAAGAAACCAAGCAAAGCTATAACACTTCCTACACTTATTAGTATGCCAATAAACCAAAAAGTAATACCCGCTGGACCCAATTTAGCAGGCGTATACGTAAATAAGGCATATACCACCCCTAGAGTAGAGATAATAAATGAAAAAACGAGCCCAAATATAGAAAGTAGTATGACAGAACGTTGTGAAAGCATAATTTGTACCTTCTATTGTACTGGTTTAGAGCATTTCCATCAAATTATGCTATTTGATCAAATAATCTATTCAATATTGCATACATTTTTTATTTTGTGATACTAGAAAATGCTAATGAATACTTATTTTATTCTTAAGACTAGTGTTGTAATATTTTGTAAATTCTATTTTGCAGTTCAATTTGTGTAATGCTTGAGCGAGCTAAATTAAATAATTATGTAATTTGTAAAAAACCGAACACTTTTAGCTCGGCTTGTGGATATTGTGCATAAGTTGCCTATTATTATGTCAAAAATTAATAACAATAAAAAATACCCTAACACAGGGTTAGGGTTACTTTACGTAATACCATGGAGAATCGCTGCTATTGTATTCATAATAAATAAATCCTTCTTGATTTTTAAACCGTTCCTTAGGTTCACTTTGAGATTGTCTCCAAAACTTATCCCAAGCTTTTTGAGCTGCACTTAATGAAGAGAAATACCAGCTATGATCCCCTGAGAAAACCGCATCCTTTATGTAATACCAGTGAATAATATACCTAGGCATACCATCAGGTGGGTTTACTACCTCTAAGCACTCTACATAAGCAGCAAACCCAGAAGCAGCATAGCGATGCTGCACAACCTCATACTTACTATCTCTTGTATAAGCACCATGTGTAAGCTTTGTAGGCATACTGACTTACCTCCAGGTACAATTTACTAAGGTATACTATCACGAAAACAAATAAAAAACCACCCTACTGGCAGTAAAGTGGTTACTTTTCAACAAAATTTGGTTACGGGCCAACGTATCTGCCCTTAATAGAATTAACTAAATGGCACACGCTGGCCCGAAGGCCAACTCTCAGCAGAACCGAAAGTAGCCGTTGTAAGCTGTCAAGGCGCATATATGCATCAATTACTGAAATACACGGTTGACGACTTCCCAACCATCCGTATGGCAGACCGGCCAGGATTCGCGCTCCAAAGAATTAGAGAGCAAGTCCTAGCCGACTCCTTCGGGTGAAGATAGACAAGGTACAAATAACTTAACAGAACAGCAGAAATTACTATCTTAGTTTGCCCCTCGAACAGTAGGGAAAAACTGGCTATAAAAAGCAAGGGGGCTGCCTTTTATGAGCCAGACTTCCCCTACCGTATTAGGTTGAAATTGGTTTAAATAGAGATACTTTTATAGAGATCAAGTATCGTCATAGAATGCGTAAAGAATTTGTGGCATGGTTTTTGTGTTGGTTTTTATTTTTATTTGAAAGAACAATGTTAAGACTATTGTAGCAAACGCTTATGCTAATGTCAATGCTTTTTAACGTATTTATTACATCTATACCTGTTAGAGTACGTGGTATATTTTACAATAAACCAATTTTTTCTTTAACTTCACGTAGCTTTTCGTTCGCAATTTCGGCAGCTTTAGCACTTCCCGAGTCTATTACTTTGTCTAACATTGCCTCATTATCGCGAATTTTATAAAACTCGGCCTGTAATTGAGATAACTTCTCTACCACTAGCTCTGCTAGCTCTGCCTTGAACTCGCCATAGCCTTTACCTACAAACCGCTTTTCGATAACAGAGATTGTTTCATCGCTAAAGCCTGCATATATCTCTATTAAATTAGAAACTGCTGGTTTACCCTTTTTGTCATAAATTATTCTATTGTCTGAATCAGTAACAGCCCGTTTAATTTTCTTACGTATACTATCAGCTGTTTCGGCAAGCATAATAAAGCTATCAGGATGATCGCTCTTACTCATTTTCTTAGTAGGATCATCAAGACCCATTATGCGAGCGCCAGTTTTGGGAATTGTTGCCTTGGGTAAAACAAAGGTATTACCATAAAGACGGTTAAATCTCTCAGCAATCGTACGTGCCAGCTCTAGATGCTGTCTCTGATCTTCTCCTACAGGTACTTCATTGGCATCGTAAAGCAAAATATCTGCTGCCATTAATACTGGGTAGTTAAACAGGCCGACTAACTGTCCTTCGGGGCCAAGTTTTTGTGACTTATCTTTATATTCGGTCATTCTACTGAGCTCGCCCATTGTAACGTAGTTATCGAGAATCCAACACAACTCGGCATGAGCTGGTACTTTAGACTGAACAAGAATTATCGATTTCTTTGGATCTAAACCAACAGTAATCAACCAAGCTACTAAATCATATGTTCGTTTTTTTAGTTCTGTAGGGTCTTGGCGAACAGTTATAGCATGTGCATTGGGTACAAAGAAGATTGTTCTAGCTAGACCCTGCTGATAAGGCCAGTTTTTCATTGCTCCAAGATAGTTGCCGATTGTCATATCACCACTTGGTTTTAGTCCTGAAAATACTGTTTTCATCCCGTTAGAATACCCTTTCTATCCCGAAAGTTTTTCTAACGGGATTCATACTCTAAATTATATCACAGCTAATCTTCTAAATGAGGCTTCTCAATAACCAGCTGCTCAACGGCTTCATCGGTTGTAGCAATTTTTACTACATCTTTGTCTATTTTCTTCAATTCTTTATGGGCAGTATTGTAGTGGTTCACCGTAGTACCAAGAGAATTACCCAGCTTGTGCATATATTCATCATAATTTATTAGATGCTTGCCTAGCTGACCTACACGTTTTTGTATTTCTTTGGCTTGTTCTTCTATTTGCAAGCTCCTCAATCCCTGCATAACCGTCTGTAAATATGCCATAAATGATGTCGGTGAGACAATAATGACCCGTTTATCTCGAAATGCATATTCTATTAAGTCTTGAGAACTCGTCTGGATAGTACCTACTTTATTTACAAGGAGGTCATAATATATGGCTTCGGAAGGTATAAACATAAAGGCAAAATCCATCGTATTCTCATCTGGACGAATATATTTAGAGGTTTCATCAATTCTGGCTTTTAAATCGACTTTAAACTGTTTAATAAGCGCATCTCGCTTCTCTTTATCCTTTGCCTCAACTACTCGATTATAGTTTTCTAAACTGAACTTTGAATCTATCGGCAATACTTTTCCCTGATCTAAAAAAATAGCTGCATCAACTATCTCACCATTTTTAAATTTATATTGCAGCTGATATCTATCTGGAGGCATGGTGTTCTTGAGAATTTCACCTAAATAGTATTCACCAAGTACACCCCGTTGTTTAGGGTTGGACAGTACGTTTTGTAGGGTTTTTAGCTCATCGGCTACGTCTACTACCCTACGATTAGTTTCGTCAAGCTTGGTGAGACGCGTAGTTACTTCTTGAATTAGTCGAGATGACTCGCTCATTTGTTTATGCATACTGCTTTGCATAGTGGCGTTATTGCGATCAATACGTTCATGCATCGCTTCTTGGGTCTTACTAAGCGTCTGGTTAAGAGCCTCAAGATCTTGCTTGATATAACCAAGTGAAGAGTCATCTTTTAGACGTGCTAATTTACCCTGAAACGAAAGATACAGCCCTAAAAAACCAACTATGAGAATAACAACCATTAAGAACAATAAAAAAGTAATCATACATCCATTATACAGTTGAAATGTACGAACACAATACGAATATACTAAGTTTTAGGCTATATCAGAAAAAATACGTTTCAATGCTTGGTAAGCAGCACTTACCAAAAAGATAAATGTAAATAACAATAATCCTATCTGAAGGTAAGTTACAAACAAGAACAATACTCCTGTTGGAGTTTCACTTCCATTCCAAAAGACACTGTTAGTAAGGAATTTGATTATTTGAGTAAATACAAAAGTAATAAGAGCAAACAGTAAGTACTTTCTTGCTTTAGTAACTGCTAACTTATTGAGTCGCTCGCGACTTCTAATAGAGGCCTTTTGCTTTAATGTATAGCCCGAACTTTGTGCAACTATATTATTACCTTGCGTTATTGATACTTTTCGCTGTTTCATAAACACACTATATCATAATTAATGCTATTTTTCAATAGTTTTACCATAAGTTTTTTGTTGTTAATTTATGTGCAGATTTTTGTTTTTTGCTTTTATGACGGACTAATTTGCTAAGCAAGTTATGTTTATAATAATTTAGCTCATCCACCATGGGCTAATTTTGATCGATTGTGAGGTACTTTTGCGTCGTACTCTATATATTGGTTTTTGCGGTCCAAAATACTTCTCGACTACACCTATCCAGTTGTCCTTTAACCACTTCTGTTGCTTAAGATAAAGATCTTCTAGACCTCGTTCGGCAAATTCCTTGCGTATTACCCCTCCAGAATGAGGGTGCCGCTGTTTTTGCTCGTGAGGAGAATTAAATCCGTGTGCATAGTGGGTCATTTCGTGTACTATGGTAGCTTTTACAACATATTCTGGAACCATCTCGTCTTGATAGAGTGGGTTTATAGTAATTATTGACGTTACTCCGTCCACTCTATCGAGACTGATAGACCCTAGACGCCGTTTAGCTTTTCTGCCATATCGTATAGTTACGTTGTTCGATTGCTCAACATCAAAAAAGTACTTATACCAGATGTCGGCTAACATATTTTCGAGCCATTCTTGGTCTCTGTGGATATGATTATTCATTCGATAAAACTTCCAAAATTTACTCTACTTTCACCACTCTGACTAAATTCTTTACTTAGTATACCATCGCGCACTTTATTTAACTTAGCAATAACCACACTTTCGTCTATTGGTTGCTGCTTCACAAGAATAGACTTTTCAAGAAAGTTTAAACTGAGAGATTCTACCGGTGTTTTGGCTATCTTTTCCCACGCTAAGGCGTAAATCGCCATTTGTATACTGTCTTTTAGCTTCTTCTGAGCAGCTTTTTCATCCTTAACCTCACCAGTTTTAAAGTCACTTATCTCTATTTTTCCCTGCCTATCAAAAACTGCATCATATCTACCCCGGATAACCATTTTTACTTCTGGTAATCGCAGTGTAAATGCTTTTTCTACCCATTTAGGGAAGTCTTTTTTGGCTTGTTGCTCCTTGTAAAACCGTCCTAGCACTTCTTTCCCCTTTTTACGCCTTGCTTGTTCGTGCTGAAACGACACAAACCCTTCACTCTTCCAAGAATTATCAAATACTGTATGTAACTCATTCAGATTTACCCTTTGATCACGTATTACACGGCTATAATAATACTCTATAGCGGCATGTATAGCCGAACCATATACCAGAGAATGAAACGGGCCTTTGGGTAGTTGTAAAACATCAAAATACCAAAATTCTTTGGGCGAACGCAGATAGTCAGCTACTTGATTGGCACTCAAATGAAGCCAGCCACCTTCATCAAAGTACTTCTGCGTAGGATCAAAATTCTTACTGGTTTTTGCTGCTAGCGTGGGTTGAAAATCAGCAAAGGCCGATTTTATCTGAGAAAGTTCTGATTTCTTAGGAGTATAATTTGTTGCTTCAGTAATGAATCGGGAGGGTTTTTTGGATCGCTTGCCACCATGATCAGCCGAACCTGTTATATAGAGAGTGTTTTTTGCTCTTGTCATAGCAACGTAGCACAACCGTCTTTCTTCAAGTAAATGCCAGTTGATATCAGCACTATCACTGCCCTCTAGTAGGCCATCTGGTATTCTAATAGGTTCTGGGCGCCGTGTGGCTGGAAATGTCTGCTCTACCATATCAACTAAAAATACAGCACTAAACTCAAGCCCTTTTGCTTTATGTACCGTCAATATCTGCACAGCTGACTGATCAAGCGGTGCTACTTCTGAGACAATATCTACCTCACTTTGATGCATTAATTCGAAATACTGATACAAGCCATAGAGATTGGGGGTTGCAACAGTCCTTTCGTAGTCTCGAATGAGCGAGAAAAATTGCGATAAGTATTGTAACTGCAAAACAGCATTATAATCAGACTCAGATTTATCTACTAAATTTTGAATAATATGATATTTTTCTAGATAGGAGTAAAGTATTTGCCCTCCTGTTAGTGTAAGCGCATTTTGGCGTAGTTCTTTAATATCATCTAGCGCTTGTTTGCCGCCATTTGGGCTTTCATTACTTGTATTTAGATATTCTTCAAGGCTTATCCGTGCCCTGTGTGCAGCCGCACTTGCACTTACTATTTCATCGATTGGCAAAGAATAGATGTGCCCAACCAATACCAGATAGAGTGCTTGTGAATCGTCTGGGTTATTAATAGCCTTTATAAGATTAATAAGTGACCTTACTGGCTCTTGCTCAAAGAGTTTTTTGTTCTGACTAAGCTCATAAGAAATAGATTTTTTCTCTAATAGATGGGTAAAGACTTCGGCTTGATTGTTCTTACGTAAGAGAATAGCAATTTCATTCGAGGGGGTACCGGATTTAATGAGACTTTCTATCTTATTAACTACCCATTCTGCTTCCATGGGCTGAGTTGCAAGGAAATTTACTTCTGGTGCCTTACCTTTTTGGGTAGATGATAACTTTTTGTTGATATTGTTTTGAGTTTCTAGTCGATAGGGATTGTTATGGTTAATAAGACGATAACTAACATCTAGAATTTGCTGTGTGGAACGATAGTTTTGAGTAAGTACAAATTGCTTCGCATCCGGAAAATCATCGATAAAGTGCAATATATTACTAATAGCTGCACCTCTAAATCGGTAAATTGACTGATCATCATCACCAACAACAAACAAATTTCGATGTTTTTTTGATAATATTTTTACTATTTCGTTCTGAACGTAGTTAGTATCCTGGTATTCATCAACCAAAATATATTCATATTGTTGTTGAAAATACTTTAAAACCTCTTTTCTTAACTGAAAAAGCTCCAAGCAACAGACCAATAAGTCTGAGTAATCAAGACAATTTTGTTCTAGCTTGGCTTTTTCGAAAGCCGTAAAGATATGAGAAAGCTCTACGTTTCGCTCTTTTTCTTCACCCTCTAGCTTGCTCTGTTTAACAAATTGGGCAAACTTTTGCTCGGTTATCCCCTCATCTTTCAGGCGTCCCAGAAAACCAAGTACTGCATTTACAAAGCTATATGGGCTACTATTGGTTTTGTAGTAAACCAGGTCAAGTTCGTTTATTACAGACTGCAAAATTACTACCTGTTGATAGCCCGAAATAATTGTAAAATCAGTACTTAGGCCCATCTCTACCCCATAACCACGTAATATTTCAGCGCAAAAACTATGAAATGTAGTTATTGTACTATCGATATATCCAATGGGCGATATATCGTCTACTCTATCTTGCATTTCTGCAGCGGCTTTATCGGTAAATGTTAAAGCCAATATCTTTTCTGGAGCCACTCGGCGAGATTCTATTAATCGAAGTATTCTCTGTGTAATAACAGCTGTCTTACCTGTACCAGCCCCGGCCACAACTAAAGCTGGCCCCTCACCATGGGCTATCGCCTGCTTTTGTGCTGCATTATACCTCTCCATTTATTTCATTATACGAGAAATCTACTTGGTAACCTATAGATAAGATGTTAAGCTAATAAAAAGGGGTTTTATGGAAAGAGAGTTATGTACATATAAGACAGCCTCTCCCGCAAAAGGTTTGCCAACAGCAGCCAACTTTCACTTCCAAGTCTTAAACTCTCACTCTAATAACAATCATTACGGCGAAACGTTCTTTCTGGCATATATTCCTGGAGAAGTGCATCAGCAAGTATTCGAACGTGCCATTGTAAGTTTTGAAGATCATTATTACCGCGCAGAAATTGAAGATGACAATTTTAAGCGCTTTAGTCGGTCTATTCGTGCCATTAACACAGGTATGGAAGAAATTCGACACTACTACAAAGACCACCGACAAGAATACGAGTATAGTATTTGCATCATTACTATTACTGAGAGCGAGTTTCTCGTCTCGGCCTGTGGTGAAGGCTATATTATTGCCGAAGACAGCTCACATCGCCTACACGAGGTTTATACGCCAGAAGAATTTCTTGAGTTTTCAGAAATTATTTCTGGATCACACAAAGATTTAAAACATCTTTTTATTACCCTCGCCGAAAGCAGTAATAACCCAAAATCAAATAGCTTAGAAGAAATAGCCTATTCAGTACATTTGACTACCCATGGTCGCGTTGAATCTGCTTGGTTTAACCTAATCATTAACTTTGACACTCAATCTCAGTCACCTCTTGGCAAGTTGCCCGTACTTGCTTCTACTGGAATTATTGCCAAAGCTCACCACAATATTAAACGACACTACAGGATTGTTAAATCGCGTATCATCTCCAAGAAAACTACTCAAAGCCAACCTAGTACCCATACTCACAAAACAAAACCAGTAAGAGCCATTACACATCGTTTACAATCACTCTGGACAAAGCTATGGAGTACGTATATTAATCCAAACCCACTGAGAGCATTACTTATTATTGGTGGAGTGATAGCTATTATTATTGCTAGTATTATCGCTTGGAATATTTTTGGTAGTAATAGCAAAACATCAACAGAGTATCAGAAGATTCAAGGTCTGTATACAAATGCCCAAGCAAGCAAAACCAACCAAGACACAAGTAACTCAGAGGCACAGTTTAACCAAGTTCTAAAAGAAATATCTAGCCTTAGTGCAACCGAAAAAACCACACTTAATAAGTATGCCTCAGGCCATAAACAACCAACGCTTGATGAGATTGCACAATACTCACAAGTTCAACTCGATGAAATTCATAATATCTTTCGGGTGAGTGCCACAAAAACCTTTAGTGAGAACAACTTTTCGTATTCTCTGTTAACCGGCACTTCAACACAACTCAATTTGTTAAATCCAGCTACTGGTAGGCTTCTAGGCTACATTACTAGCTCTAACAAGACAACAAATAAAACCCAAACCAGCTTAGTTGATAGCAAATGGCTCGTTTCATCGACAGACTCTCCTCTTACCTATGCCCTGACCCAGTCATCGGTGTTCTCAGTTAAACCAGATTTAACCGTCACAGAAGCACGTACGAGTGCAAGTTTCTGGCCCAGCGCACAAGCCACCGCCACCTATGCTGGCAATCTCTACTTTTTAATGCCGTCCGCTGGCCAAATTTACCGTTTTCGCTCTGTTGGCAGTAATCAGTTTGGCCCACAAACAAATTACTTAAAGACAAACGATCCGAGCCTAAAGGATGCTGTTAGCTTTGTTGTGGGAAACACAATATATACTACAAATAAGTCAGGTAATATTCGCCAATATAGCCAGAATACAGCCCAAAGCTTTACCACTACCGGTATACCGTCTCTTGATAATGTCATACAGCTTGGCTACCGTTCTTCTCCAGAATCGCTTTTCTTACTCGACAGCAGTAACAATTCGTTTACGTTGTTAACTATCCAGGGTAATAGCGCGGTATTTCAAAAGCAGTTAGTTGTAAATAACACAACTAATATTACCAATTTTACTGTCGATGAGAAAAATAACCTGCTCTACTTTGTTAGTAAGGATGGGCTTTTTAGCCTGCCCATTTAAAGCAAGTTACATTTTTTCTAAGAGAGTTACTCCAAGAATAGAAAAGATTACCTCATAAATAGAGCAGAATCTATCGAGTAGGGCGAGTTTGTGCTGAGCATCATCACTACCTACTATCTTTTCTTGCTCGTACCACTCATGAAAACACTGTGCTACTTCTAATGTCGCATGAAGCAGAAGGTGTACCTTGTGATTTTGAGTTATTGCCTGCAATATTTCTGGTAACTGACTAATCTGTCGCAACAACTCACGCTGGGGTGCCGATAGGTTGTCTGGTGAAAGATTATTGGCAGTCACTAGATTATTCTCTTTAGCTAAAGAACGGAGTGAACATGCCCGGGCATAGGCATACATTGCATAATATACCGGATTCTTCTGTGATCGCTCTTTTACAAGATCAATATCGAAATCCATATGACTATTAGTGTCGCGCATGCCAAAGTAGAATCGAGCTGCCTCGGTTGGCACCTCATTAAGGAAATCGGCAAGGAGGATATAATTACCGGCCCGTTTACTCATCTTAAACTCTTTCCCATCTTTGATAAGGCGGATAGTTTGAGTCGACAGCTCGGTAAAACTCGTGTGGCCAAGTGCCTCGAGTGTCTTTACAAGCCGTATGGCTTGACCGTGATGATCTGGGCCCACAATGGTAATAGTTTTTTCAAACCCCCTATCCTCTATGCGATTAAGTTGATAAGCGATATCTTTTAGGAAGTAGGTTTCACCTTTATCATAACTCCTCACCAACACCTCATCTTTATCGAGACCAATCTTTTCGCCATTCAGCCAGATAGCCCCCTCTTTTTCTTTTAGAAGCCCGGCTTCTTTCAGTCTAGCTAAGGTAGCCTTCGTATCTGCAATAGTTTCAGAAAAGATTGTGTCAAAATGCACACCCAAATGCTCGAGATCACGACGTATATAATGGTCGAGAATAATTTCTGCTGCACGTTTACCAATTATTGCTGGCTGAGTAGCTAAAACCCGGCTAGCGTCTCCATACTCTTCACTAATTGTCTTGGCAACTGCATCTACATACTCACCTCTATAAAGCTCTTTGGCACGTTCTTCAGAAAAATCCTTACCCAGGCTCTGTTGAATAGCATCACCAAGAGCTATTATCTGGTTGCCACCGTCATTCAGATAATATTCTCGGGCTACTTGGTAGCCCTGGCTAGAATAGATATTGGCTAAAATATCCCCATAGTATCCTTGCCAAGCATTGGTAAGTACTAATGGACCGGTAGGGTTAGCACTAACAAACTCTATTTGTACTTTTTGAGGTTTTGCCTGATTTAGGTTACCAAACTGAGTAAGATTTTCGGCATATCTACACCACGTCTCGTTGCTGAGTGTGATATTAATAAACCCCGGCCCAGCCACCTCAACAGTATCAATATCTTTTACTTTCCGCACTTCTTCAGCTAAAGAATCAGCCACTTCCCTAGGTGAGAGTTGTAATTTAGGAGCTAATTGCATGGCAATATTCGATGCAAAATCACCAAACTTTGCCTCGCAATAGTCTAAACTCACTCCTGTCGGGAGTTTCTCTTGAAATTCGTTAGTATAAGCTTGCTCGATAGCCTGAAAGACTATCTGTTTTGGGAGTTCCATATTGCTATTATATCTGATTTAGCATCAAGTAGGCTATAATAAGAACTATGAAAATCTTAGCCAAGAACAAACGCGCCAAATTTGACTATGATATCAGTAAAACGTATCTAGCTGGTATTGTTTTGAGTGGCCAAGAAACCAAGAGTGCCAGATCTGGTGCAATTAGCCTTAAAGGTAGCTTTGTGCACTTTAGTGGTAATGAAGCATTTCTCACCAATGCTACTATCACCCCCTACAAACATGCTTCGCACACCAAAGATTACGATCCTACCCGTAATCGCAAGCTATTACTGCAAAAGAAAGAGCTTGTTGAGCTTCGAGAAGCCGTGCAGTCAGCCGGCATGACTGTTTTACCTCTAGCAATGGGTCTAGAGCGCAACCTTATTAAAGTAGAAATAGGGCTTGGGCGTGGTAAAAAGGCCTATGACAAACGTCAGACAATAAAAAAGCGTGATATGCTACGCGATGCTAGCCGCGATATTCAGTCTAAACGTTAAATATTAGTACAGTTATTTTTAGTGTTCATTTGCATTTTATATCTGTTAGCAGAAAATAATTTCGCATATACTAAGTGCTATAGCATTAAGTATATGTATAAAATCAGTACATTTTCTTCTGTTAACTTGAATTATTGGTGAATATTGCTTATGCTAGAGGTACTATGAATTCCCTCTCTTCTATTGCAAGTCAGCTATTATCAGATCCAAAGGGGCTTTTAGCTGCCGATGAGTCGACAAAAAGTGCTAATAAGCGTTTTGCAGCCCTCAATATTGAACAGTCCGAAGAAATGCGACGCCTATACCGCCAAATGCTCTTTACTACACCCAATGTCGCACAATACATCAGCGGTGTAATATTCTACGACGAAACAATTCGCCAAACCACTGACGACGGCAAGCCATTTGCTGATTATTTACAAGAACAAGGCATAATACCAGGTATAAAAGTCGATGGCGGGCTTGTAGACCTGCCTAACTTCCCTGGTGAAACAGTTACTGAAGGCCTCGATGGCCTCGCCGAACGGCTGACTGAGTATTACAAAATGGGTGCGAGGTTTACCAAATGGCGGGCTGCATTTGTTATAGATGAGGCAGGCAAACTTCCTACCTCTACTGCTATACATGCCAACCTGCACGCTATGGCTCGTTATGCTTCTTTGGCTCAAGCCGCTGGAATGGTACCTATTGTAGAGCCAGAAGTTCTTTATGATGGCACACATAGCCAGAAGGCCTGCCAAGATACACTCTCGGTTGTATTACGAGTATTGTTTGAGCTGCTTACTGCTTACAAAGTTGATTTATCTGGTGTGATATTAAAATCAAGCATGGTGCTGGCTGGCAAAGATAATCCGCAACAATCCGACCCGCATGCTGTTGCCAACGCCACGTTAGGGGTATTTAACGAGCGTGTACCAAAAGATATAGCCGGTATCGTGTTCTTATCTGGCGGCCAATCTCCTGATATGGCTACAGCCAATCTGAATGCTATCGGAAGCGCCGGCAAACAACCCTGGCCTATTACTTTCTCATTCTCGCGCGCCGTGCAAGACCCAGTAATGGCAAAGTGGGACGGCAAGAGCCAAAACGTTGCCGAAGCTCAAAAAATCTTTGCCCAACTTTTGGCCAATAATTCGTTTGCGCGTGACGGTAAATTTACTAGCGAAAAAAAATAATTGCAAAAAAACTAAAAAAACTTTGAAAAAAGTTGTTGACAAGGCTTATGCTTAACCAGTATTATGGATTTAGTGCTGCACACTAAAATTACTCAAAACAAAAACAAAGCTCTTTTTTACAGATTGGCGGAGGCATAAAGCCCCGTCAATTTGTTTTAACAAAATAAATAATAGAAAGAAATTAATGTATTCGAGCCAAATTGCGGCTCGATTTTTTTTATGCTTTGGTTTAATTCTTATACTTATATATATACTAATCTCAATAGGTTCGATACAATATAACTAGTTGATTGAAAAAATCATAGGGTAAAACAAAATCAAAAAGAAAAAAGATCAGCACAAGTCAATCCACCAATTGCTACTTACTTACTCTGTAGTGGTTCTTTTAGTGTTTACGAGCCTCTTATCTCTGTTTGCTAACCCCCTGCACGCTCACGCCGCTTCTCTCACCTGGGATGGTGGTGGGGCTGATAATAACTGGAGTACCTGTGCAAACTGGACTACCGATACCTGTCCGATAGCTGGCGATACGGTTACCTTTAATGCAACGTCGACCAAGAATTCGACGATAGATGCCGGTGCGCCAGCAAGTGTGGCCACATTAACCATTGCTGCTGGGTATACTGGCACAATCACCTTAGCTCGCACCTTCGCAACTACAACCACATTTTCGCAGGCTACTGGGAGTTTTACTGCATCCAATCAGTCATTCACGATGGCGGCCTTTACGCTCTCTGGTGGGACATTCACTGCGAGTTCTGGCACAACATCTATTAGTGGCGCTGTTACAGTAACGGGCACTCCGACCTTTAACCACAACAGCGGTACGGTCAACTTCTCAGGTGGTGCCGCAACAATAGCTTGTAATGGTATTTCACTCAATACGGCAACCTTTACCAATACGGGCCTAAAAACAATTAGTTCTGGGTGCACTATTCCGGTAGGGAGCAGCCCCGCTATTACCAATGCCATTACTGTAAATGGTACACTTTCTGGCAGCGGCACACTCTCTATTACAACAGGAACATTCATATTGGGCACAACGGGTACTCTTTCCGGATTCTCGGGTATAAACTCAGGAAGTAATGTAACAATCAACGGTACTTTAAATGCTGGCAGCTATACCACTTTTGCTGTGACTGGAAGCTTTTCGTTAGGTGCAACATCTGTATTCACAGCTCCGTCCGGAACCCTTAGTGCTTCAGGTCTGAACTTCACAGCTGGGCTTACCTTCAATGCGAATGGTGGCACAGTTAACATTACCGGCTCAACGTCAACTCTTAGTTGTGGAAGTGTAACGTTTAATCTGGTAACTTTCAATAACACTGCAGCTAAGACAGTCAATAGTACTTGTACATTACCGCTTGGTAACAATCCGACTATTGCACAAGGGGTTGTGCTAAACGGCACGCTGTCTGGGACGGGCACCCTAACACAGTCTGCCGGCACCCTTACCCTCAATAGCGGCTCTAGTCTATCCGGGTTTACGGGGCTCTCTGTAGCGAATCTTACAATTGCCGGAGGTAGTTTTAATGCTGGGAGCTACACTCCCTTTACCATTAGTACAGCATTTAGCATGAGTTCGGGATCGTTTACGGCCCCAGGTGGAACGATGTCTATAGGTGGTGCATTCAGTATTACGGCAGGTAGCTTTACAGCAAATGGTGGAACAGTAAATTTTAACGGTACAACTACGGCATCTATTGCATGTAATAGTGCTGTGTTTAATTTGGTGACATTTACTAATACAGCTGGTGTAAAAACTATTGGTAGCGATTGTAGCTTGCCACTTGGCAATAACCCAACTATTGGCAGTGGTACGACCACAGATTTCATCCTAAACGGTACACTCTCTGGTAGCGGCACACTCACCATAGCCTCGGCAGCTACCGGAAACCTCCTGACAATCAATAGTGCCGGATCGTTGTCTGGGTTTTCGGGCCTGTCAGCGGGTTCATTTGCAGAGGTTAACGCGACACTCGACTTTAGTAGTTTCTTAACGTTTAGTCTAACTGGAACATACACCCAGACAGGAGGTAGTGTTACTGTGCCGGTGACTGGTGTTAACTTTCCTTCTACGGTTACAATAAATTCTGGCACTTTCATTGCACCTACGGGCACAATGTATTTTCAGAAAGCATTAACAATCAACCCGGCCGCTACTTTTAATGCCAATGGGGGCACCACTGAGTTTAGTGATGGTACAGCTACAATAATCTGTGGCGGGGCAACATTTAATCAGGTTAGGTTTACCAATACTGGCACAAAAACTTTCAATTCTGATTGTAGTTTTGAGTTGGGTAATAATCCTACATTTACAAATTCTGGTGATATTATTCTCAATGGTAACTTCAATGGTACTGGTACACTAAGTTTTCTTAGTTCTGCTTCTCTGCTTACTATTGGCTCTGCCAACGCTTTAACCGGCTTTGATAGCTTATTGGTTGGCGGGAGTGTATTTATTGCAGCTAATGTTAGCGTGGACTTTAGTAACTTCTCTTCGGTTGATATTTTTACAAATTTTTCTCAGGGTAGCTTTTCTAGCTTTACTGCACCAGCCGGGGTAATGTCGATAGGTGGCGATTTTACTGTCAATTATAATGGTGCTACCTTTGATGCTAACGGTGGTACTATTACTTTTTATGGTGCTAAAGATCAGAATGCATTCTGTGGCAATGCGGTCATTAATTTAGTAACGTTCAATAAATCGGCGGGTTACTTTTCGGTCGGCTCAGACTGTATTTTTCCACTAGGTAACAATCCAGTAATAGTCATGGGCAATACAGATTCTCTCTATGTTTTTGGTACCTTCTCTGGTACAGGAACGCTTAACGATTTATCGGGGATACTACAGATTGATTCTTCTAATTCTCTCAATGGTTTTACAGGCCTAAACGCTAATAATCTTGTTATCGATGGCACCGATCTTAACCTTGGCACATATAACACGCTAGATATAAATAGTAACTTTAGTGTTATTAATAATGGTACTTTTACTGCAACGAGTGCCAACATGACTGTAGGCGGTAACTTTACTATCAATACTGGCTCTACCTTTAATGCTAATGGCGGAACAGTAATCCTCGATGGCAGCAACCAGATTATTATGGGCACTACCTTTAATAACCTAACCAAAATTGTAGCCTCGGCCGATACTCTCACCTTCCCTGCTGGTGGTACCGAGACCATACTGGGAGATCTCATCCTAAAAGGCGGCTCCGCTACAGAACTACTCACACTCGTATCTTCTTCTCCGGGTACTCCTTGGCAAATAGATGCGCAAGGCAGCCGTACTTTGCAGTATCTAGATGTAAGTGATAGCAATAATATTAATGCGTCTGTAATGATTGCTTACGACAGTATAAACAGTGGTGGCAACACATACTGGACATTCCAAGATACGCCAATTCCTCCTACACCAAGCCCAGTAAGCCCGACTACCAAAACAGTAACAGATAACACGAATGGATATGTATTGCATCCAGCTGGCACTATTGAAGGCACTGTTACAATAGTCGATAGCAATAATAACAACCCAGATAACACTGGCAGGACACGCAATAACAATCCTAATCGAACTTATATCTTCATCTGGTGGTCATCCATTATTGGCATATTGCTTCTTGCCTCTCTTTTGGCTTATATCCTCTACGTTACAGATAAGAAAAACCACCACACATAACATGAGTAAACTAATATCAAAGATGAGTAGCACTACCATGGTAATACTGGGTACAGTTTTGGTACTTGTACTGCCCCTATGTCTGACTGGTTATTTTGCCACCAACAACCCAGCCCTACTGGTCATTTCTATGCTTGGCATAGTTACCTTTCCGGTTGGTATAGTTATGCTTGCCGTAGGAGTAATAACGTTCAAAAAGAAACGAATAGTATCAAAAAAGCCCAACAAAGGTTAGGCATTTTTGGTGGAGCTGGCGGGTTCTGCCCCCGCGTCCATACGGTTTGAAAAAATATCGTCTTCAAGCATAGTCGATTCTAAAGGGATTTTACAAGCCCCAAGAGTGTAAAAAACCGACAAGAGCGCTCAAGTTGCTTGCTCTCTTTATTTTTACTTAGATCTCGCCCAGAGAGGTGGTAAGACCGCATCCAGATAATCGACGCTTGTTACCCTATCTGGTGTCTGGGTAGTAAGCGGCATAGCGTATTAGGCAAATGCTGGCGCAAGGCTAGGAGCTGCAAAAGCAGCCTTTACCTTGCTAATAAGTGTATTGGCACTTAAAGTGTTTTGGAACGGCTAACGTGCATTCCGGCCCGGCTTGCGAATATTTTTCAAAGTTCCATATGTCAAAGCTAATACAGCCCCATAAGAAGAGATTTTACCTGTTATAGGGTAAAATGTCAAGAATGCTTATGCTTGTGCTGTAAATAATTTTTTGGTATAAATATATTTCTCCGATAGACAAGGAGTGTACCTTGCAGCAACAAAATACCAAGAGCAGTCAGAAGCAAGACAAAGTAGAAGAAGTCGAAGACATACCCGAAGTCACAAAACGTGATCTGAGTGATACTGATGCTCTCTTAGATGAAATCGATGAGCTTCTCGATGAAGATACCGTTGCCGAAGCAATTGCCAAGAAAGAATTTAGAGAAAAGCTCAAGTCAATTCAATTTGTTACGCCTACTAGAGAGGTGCCTGTCACACTGGCAGTCACTACTGTCATTACCTGTGAGTTTCGTTGCGAGAATTGCACCTGCGGGCGCTGAGCACATAAGAACTGCACTTAGCCTCAAATATATATCTTGAGGCTATTTTTTATACTTCTCTAATACCTCTGCATACATCTCGTCATACTTTTTCCAGGTATCAGTAATATCATGTTGCGATATAATTTCTAGGCTCGCTTTCGAAAACTTCTGACGAAGTTTTTCACTACTTAAGAGCTTAAACATTCTATCGGCCAGCTGATTGGTATTACCATCTGCAAAGGTAAAGCCATTTACTTCATTTTGACAAAGTTCTGGTAGCGCTCCTGCTCTTGCGGCCAACACTGGTAAGCCTACTGCCATGGCCTCCATAGTTACCAAACTTTGCAGCTCTACGGGGCTCGCTATTACAAACCCATCACTTGCGGCTAAATATTCTCGCTTGCGTTCGTGGTCGGTAACATAACCAGTAAAGATAACATTTTTCTCGATACCAAGATTTTTTACTTGGCGACGTAATTGTTTACGCGCATTGCCATCACCCAACAGTATTAATTTGGCATTAAAGGTGGCATATTCTTTAGCAAAGGCCGTAATTATTACATCAATTCTCTTCTCTACTCCTAGTCGTCCTGCATACATCAACACCAAATCACCAGATATACCAAGTTTTTTGCGCAAGATTGTCTTATCTGTGTGAATAGGTTTGTTGGTGAGCAAATCTATACCATTACTGATTGCTCGGGTTGGTACTCGCAAGCCATTACGCTTAAGATAACGAATACCAGTATTGGTAGGGCTCATAACAATGTCGGCCTTGTTATATACTCTGGCTATATAACGCCAGCCAAAGCGATTTAAACCGCGCTGAAGGGTCTTAAACCAACTTAAACCAAATGTAATACTTTCTGGCATTAAATGACTGCCAATTACCAATGGAATGTTATGACGACGCGCATATTTTATCGCCGCGCGGCTTAATGGAAAGAGATTGTTGGCATGAATTATGTCTGGTTGACCAACCTGATCAAGATATTGAACAAGTTGTTTGTACGGTCTAAAACCAAAGCGTAAGTTCTTTTGTAGGTGTGGTGAGAACGAGCGCAGACGCTCAATTGAATACCCATGTTGAGATTTTTCCGTATAGGGTGTTGTTTTATGGGCAACAGCTGGAGCTACTACGGTAGTCTGATAGCCTACTTTGGGCAAATTAGTTGCCATGGCATCGGTTACCGTCTCGGTACCACCTATAGAGGGTGCAAACAGATCAGATACAATCAACAATCTTTTCATAGAGGATAGTGCTTAACAAATTCAGCAATCTTCTCGGCAGCATGCTCGTGACGTAACCTGGTTTTCTCATACGCCGCCCCACCAATCGTAATATTGCCATTTAAGATATCATGTGTAGCTCGCGTGGCAAGCGTGGCTGTCGACGCCCAAACCCCTGCGTGATTACTCACTACGTACTCTAGATTGCCTTCTTCTTGCCCAGGCAAGAAGTCATAGATAACGATTGGTAAACGGCTTACAATGGCCTCTACGATGGTTCCAGGGCCTGCTTTGGTTAGTAATACGTCAGCAGCGTGCATCATATCGGCAATATCATCGCGAAATCCATAGATAATTGTTGGTTTCTTCCAATTTCTTTTACTTAAATTTTTCTCGAGAGTAGCATTGCGCCCAGCAATAATCGCTACTGAGGCTTCAATCGATTTGGTATTGTCTATCCGTCGAGAGAGCATATTAATCTTACCGAGCCCATCGCCACCGGTCATCACCAAGATGGCTGGTCTATCCGTTGGCCACCCAAGACTTTGGCGAATTTCTTCTTTAGAACGCTTCTCTAAGCCAAACTGACGATTAATAGGAAGACCAATAATGTGTAACTTACTGGCTGGCATTCCATAGGTTCGAGCACGTACGTAGGCTTCATGGCTCGGTACAATACAAGCGCTGGCACGTTCATCAAACCACATTGGGTGACCCGTAGCTAGATCTGTTACTACAGTAATGTAAGGTATAGTCTTACCCATGCTTTCAATAACGGGCATAAGGCAGTTAGCCCCAAAATGGAAAGATAAAATAATATCGGGATTAAATTGATTTATTACCTTCTCTAAATGAGTTTTATAAAGTCGAGCAATAGTATCAGTTGAGAACTTTGCCTGGCGTTTTCCTTCTGTAGCCTTAAATATCGAACCATATGCTGGTGGAAGTTTGGTAATTGTCGAGTAATACTTTGGTAGGTCGTCGAAGGGACGTGGAGCATTCTCAATAAAATCGTAATGAGTAATTTCTAGATCGTGCTCAATATGATTAAATGCCTCAAGCACCGCCAGAGCGGCGGCCCGATGCCCACCCCCTGTTTTAGCTGATAAAACCAATATTTTTTTCTTCATTCCTTTATTATTACGTCTTTACAGAAAGAGCGCAATGCTGGTAGCATAAGAATAATGAATTCCTCCGACCAAACTCATAGCAATTATCATGCTGCCCGAACCGAGACAACCAAGCATCAGTCCAAGAGTCAAACCCCACCAAACGCAGCTGCTTGCTTCTCGCATTTCACCCCCCAACATGCGGGTATAAAGCTAGATACCCGCGGCATTGATACTCAGATTCGTCGAGACTATCTTAACGAATATTATGTCATCGTAGCTCCATCACGTGGTTCGCGCCCTTATGATATGCATAATCCAGACAAGAAACTTATCGAGACCGCACAGAGTCCACGTCTCGATAGAAATCGCGAATTTTATAGCCTTAAGAACAAGCACGGTGATTGGCTGGTGAAAGCAGTTGAGAATAAATTTCCTAGTCTTAGCCCAGACAATCCTCAGGCTTATGGTAAACAAGAAATAATTATTGATACCCCGTTGGCTAACAAACCCTTGGCTTATCTAAGTGAGGGTCAGATAGCAAAAGTAATCGATGTATTTCAGCAACGTACCACGCACCTTACTCATGAGCATGGCATAGAGTACGTGCTAGTCTTTCATAACGACGGATTTGATGCTGGAGCTAGCCTTGCCCATGCACACAGCCAGATCTTTGCTTTGCCGTTTGTCCCCCAAAAGTTTGTTGATGAATCGAGAATAATCGAGGAATACGCCAAAACAAATGGTCGGGATCCGTACGACGATATTATTGCTTATGAAAAGAATCATAAGGTTAGGGTACTCTGTGAAGACTCTCGGTTTATTGTATTTTGCCCATATGCTAGCCAATGGCCCTTCGAATACTGGATAGTACCAAAACGCAAAATTACCTCCACTATCGAACTCGAAAAGACCGACAAACTCTATATTGCACGTCATCTAAAGCGGTTTTGCGCCAAACTCACACGTCACAATATTAGCTTCAATTTCTTTTTCGAAAATGGCATTTCACAACACCAGCGTTTAGTTGTGAAAGTATGTGGACGTAGCAATACGTGGGGAGGTTTTGAAGTAGCTACCAGTATGGTGATTAATTCGGTACCACCCGAATCTGCTGCAAAATGGTATAGGGGTTAACCAAGATAGTACTATTTTTATGCTTGCCTTTCGTACAACGTTCGTATAATATGATGTAAAAGTACAAACGTTAAGGGGGTGAAAATGTTAGCAAAAGTACATACTATTAGTCATATTGGTTTACAAGCTCAGTTAGTAGAGGTAGAAGCCGATATGTATAACGGTTTGCCGGCCTTCATTATTGTTGGTCTGGCCAATAAAGCTGTCGATGAGGCTAAAGAAAGAGTGCGCTCGGCGCTAAAAAACTCACGACTACATCTCCCACCACGCCGCATTACCCTCAATCTTGCTCCAGCCGACATCCCAAAAACCGGTTCAAGTTACGACCTCGCTATGGCAACAAGTCTACTTTTGGCGAGTAACCAAATAGAAAAAATTCCTCAGAATAGCTTATTTTATGGCGAGCTTGGGCTTGACGGTAGCACTCGAGCAGTTTCTGGAGCATTAGCTACGGCACAAATGGCTGTAGAACTTGGCTTTACCCGGCTCTTTATCTCGGCCGACTCTGCTAAACAAGCGGCTATTATTGAAGGCATAGAAGTCATACCGGTAAAAAACTTGTTCGAACTCTATCAACATCTACTTGGCGAGATAACTCTCTTGCCACTCAACAAAACCGTTATTCAGGCCAATACTAGGGCGGCAAGCGTAGATATGACAGAAATTTATGGCCAACACCAAGCTCGCCGAGCCATCGAAATTGCCGCCGCTGGCAATCATAATATTCTCCTCTCCGGCCCACCTGGGAGCGGCAAAACTATGCTCGCAAAAGCACTTATTGGCTTACTACCTGCACCAAGTTATTCAGAGATGCTCGAAATTACCCGCATTCACAGCTTGGCTGGGCACAATAACTCAGAAGTTGTTACTACTCGCCCCTTACGTAGTCCTCACCACACAGCGAGCGATATTGCGCTAATTGGTGGCGGTACCCATCCTAAACCAGGCGAAATTAGTCTCGCACATAGAGGAGTACTTTTCTTAGATGAATTACCTGAGTTCCCACGGCATGTACTCGAGGTAATGCGCCAACCACTCGAAGATGGAACAATTACTGTTTCGCGCGCCAGTGCTACATATCAGTTTCCAGCTCAGTTTCTTTTAGTTGCAGCACAAAACCCCTGCCCATGTGGGTATGATGGCGACCCGAGCAATACATGTAATTGTTCACCAAGCCAGATTAATCGCTATCGTACAAAAGTATCTGGCCCATTACTTGATAGAATCGATCTTATTGTTGAAGTCACTAAGACCGAGCGCAAAGCCTTGTTTGAAATTCACAATGAAGAAGACACAAAAACCGTTGCTAAACGTGTAAAAGCAGCTCGGGAGATTCAGGCTAAAAGGTTTGCAGAATCATATGCTACATGCAATCACGAAATGGACAATAAATTAGTTAAGCAATACTGTATGCTTAATAATGAAGTAGAAGAGCTAGCCAGCCAAGCATACAATCATTTTAATATGTCTGCCCGATCATACATGCGAGTCTTAAAAGTTGCACGCACTATTGCTGACCTCGACAACAGTAAAGAGATTAATATAACTCACTTCACCGAAGCATTACAGTATCGACCACAAGTTGCCCAGCGCTAAATTATCTATCGAGAAAAAATATGCAAAATCTGCATACTAAGGTTGGTATAGGTCATTAGTAACCAAACAGCAGCATAGATAGCTAAGATAATCCCAACCAAGACAACTGTCTTAGTTACATCTTCTTTTACATAGCTTAACTCAACATCATCATAAGTCATCTGATTCTTGCTGGGTTTTTGCTCATTTTTAGCTGCAAGAGTAACTGCTGCAACAGATTCAGGTTCTCGTTGGTTCACCCCATTATTTGAAGCTGTTACATTTGCAGAAGTAGCTTGCATTCTCTGCTTGCGTGAGCGGCTAGACTTGCGATGTTTCTTCTTTTTTGCCATATAGCTGCTATTGTACACGGCACTTTCTCTTGTGGCTAGTCCTCTAGCCAGATATAATAGGGGTACTATGCAGACGAGCTTATTTGTTTTGATACTTTTTGCGTGCATTGGTGTAATTGGTTTTACTCAATGGCGGTATTGGCAATTACAAAAAAAATATGGCCAATTTCTCGAAGGAGCTAGTGCAAAAAAAGTAGAAGACCTTATTAAGGAATATAGCCATAACGTAGCTGATGCCCAAAACAAAATAGACGAGATGGCCGAATTCGTTGCCAAAATGCACCAAAACTCTAAGTTTGCTATCTCTAAGCAGGCGCTTATTCGGTTTAATCCATTTGGTGATACTGGCGGTAACCAAAGTTTTGTTCTTGCCTTGCTCGATAACAATAATAATGGTGTTGTACTCTCGAGTGTACACGCTCGTACCGGTACTCGAGTATATGCTAAGGAAATACGAGATGGCTTAAGTAAATATAACCTCTCAGACGAAGAGACTATTGCTCTACAAAAGGCGCTCGACAGAGAAAAGGCTCAAAAAGATGTGGTGGAATAAACAACAAAGTACCCATCATGGTTTTAGTGTTCACCCAGAATTTTTCCTAGGGGCACAAACTATAGCTGCCGGCACTGTAGAGTTTGAAAGCGATATCTTGTTGGATGGTCGCTATACTGGAGAAGTAACTACAAGTGGTCTCATTGAAGTTGGAAACAATGCAAATGTTACTGCCGATCTCAACGCCCGTGTAGGGATTATTGAAGGCAAATATAAAGGTAGTGCTAGTTTTACCGATGAAGTACAAATAAAAAATTGCGCCAGTGTGGATGGTAGTGTTGAATCGGCCAATATTTTAGTTGAAAAAGGCGCTCAACTAAATGCCAAGTGTAAGACTACCTAACAATTATGAGTAACTATCATCTCTTTATCGATAATAAGTCTGCTGAAAACGAGGCACTTTTAACCTATCTTAGGGATTGGGCAAGCAAGCTTAATGTAACTGCAGAGTTTCATATTGTTGAAGATTTTACTACGATTGGAACGATTCTTAAGCAACAAACTGAGGCGGCTTCGGCATATATTTGTGTAGGCAAACAAGATACCTTCTCTGCCCTGCTTAGCTATGCAAAACTTCTTGATGATAACGCTGTAATTGGCTACATTCCTCTTACCAAAAATACTCTCGCCCAAAAACTTGGTCTCAAAAACCACAAAGATGCCTGTAAGGCCATTGCGCAACGTAAACTCTTTGAGATAACCCTCTGCTCTATTAATCAGTACTTTATGCTTTTCGACTATCAATTAAAGATTACAGATCTTCCAGAAGATGGTACTACACAATTTTTTATTGACAAAAAATTACAAATAAAATCCCCTACAGGATCAATAAAACTCCTGAACAAACAATTTGATAGTATGCACCCTTCTAAGTCGCTCGTTATTGAAGGCTATGAGAAACACGAACTCGAAACCGAGTCGACTCCTATTTTGCAAAACCTCGCCTTTAAGAATAATCACGTGCAATCAAGCCAGCTGCAATTTCGCCTACCGTTTAAGGTGGCGCAGATTGAGTCAGCCGGCACTATTCGTGACCCATTTGGTGCGGTACTGAAAAAGCCAGTTTCTATTGGTTTACACAGCAAGAAACTTCGCCTTATTGTAAAGCGTGGTTTTGAGCTTACCCAAGACCAAAGCGACAAATTATTATCAACAGAAGAGTCTTGATTTGCCAAGCTATTCGTGTTACTATTGTCTGGAGCTTTAAGGAGAAATCACTGAAAAAACCACGTTTTAAGTTGAATCATGAGATAAAATCCCCAACCGTACGTTTGTTGGGTGCTGATGGTTCACAGCTTGGCGTCGTAACTCTTTCGCAGGCCCTACAGATGGCCTCAGAGCAAGGATACGACTTAGCCGAAGTTTCTCCTGGTGCGAAACCACCGGTTTGTAAATTGCTCGATTGGGGTAAGTACCAGTACGAGCAAGAAAAACAAGCCGCTAAGAGTCGTAAAAAGCAGAAAACCATCGAAGTCAAACAGATTCGAATGGGATTAAAAATTGGTGACCACGATATAGAAGTTAAGCGTAAAGCTGCTCGTAAATTCTTAGATGCTGGCAATAAAGTAAAAATTACTGCCCGCTTTAAGGGTCGCGAGATGACTCATCAAGATTTAGGTCGAGCAGTGCTCAATAAATTTTTTGAAGGGCTTAGCGACATCGCTATTATCGAGTCAGATCCAAGCTTAGCCGGACGCGATATGTCTATCGTTGTCGGACTAAAAAAAGAAGTTAAAAGTCAAAGAAAGCAAGAAGATGCCAAAGATTAAGACTAACAAAACAGTCGCTAAACGAGTAAAAGTTACTGGTAGCGGAAAAGTAATGCACCGTAAAGCTACACGGGCGCACAAACTTACGCTAAAATCAGCTGCACGTAAACGTGCCTACACGCTAGAACACGATGCTGCTAAGGGTGATAGTAAAAACGTTAAGAAAATGTTAGGAATCTAAGATGAGAGTAAAACGCGGCGTAACAGCCACCAAACGACATAAAAAAGTACTCAAGCTTACCAAAGGCTACAGCAAAACTCGCCGAAGTAGTTATCGTAAAGCCCACGAAGCCGTACTAAAAGCAATGAGTTATCAATATAGAGATCGTCGTAATCTAAAAAGAGATATGCGATCACTTTGGATTACACGTATTGGTGCCGCTGCCCGTATTAATGGTACAAGTTATTCTGTTTTAACTGCCGGTTTAAAGAAAGCCGAGATTAAACTCGATCGCAAAACTTTGGCAGAACTTGCCGTTAACGAGCCAAAAGCATTTGAGGCTGTTGTTAAAGCAGCTAAGTAATAATAGATTCCAGATATAAAACCTATCGAATAAGATAGGTTTTTTGGTACTATAGAGTAATGAAAGCTGCAAAAAAACCCACTTCACAACCAGAAAAAACAGAAAATACGCTTGTTATTGTTAACTCCATTCTTATTGGTGTGCTTGTTGGATTAGTACTTTTTGCTCTTTTTCGATTTATTACCTACAAGCCCGACCACGCCACACATTATCATGCCAATTGGCAGGTTTGGATTAACGGACAACAACAAATGTTTCCCGAACCAGCATTCTACCAAGAAGTCGCCAGCTGCTCTATTAATGACGATTCTGACCCCCTTCACCGCGCTCATATGCACAATAATGTTTATGATGTTATTCATGTGCATGCTAATGGAGTTACCTATGCTCAATTCCTCGAAAATATTAATTCCTCGGCTCAGAAAGGTTATGTAAATCTCGCTGGTAAAGTATATCAAGACAACCCAGAGAATAAGGTAACCTACCTACTCAATGGACGCAAACTTGATTCACTAAGCGGCATAGTTATTAGATCGGAAGACAAGTTATTAATTAACTATGGCAGTGAGACAGACGCCGAGCTTATAGCTCGAGATAATGACATACCAAATAAAGCCAGTGAATATAACCTTAAAAAAGATCCAGCTAGTTGTAGTGGTGATCATACAACCACTTTACAAGACAGACTCTACAATATTGTTTTCTAAACTTCTACAATGCCTTTAGGGCTTGTATAGGGCGCTTACGAGCGGCTTTAATGGCTGGGGCAACTCCAAACACAACTCCCACAAACAAACTCACACCAAGGGCAAGCACAAGCGCTTTAAGGCTAAATACTGGTGTGATACCAGCAAACTTTTTCACTACTAAGCCAGCAACGTAACTGAGTGCCAGACCCAGTAATCCACCAATTACCGAAAGTATAACTGCTTCTATTAAGAACTGACTAAGTATATTACCACTGGTTGCACCAATAGCTTTGCGTATACCTATTTCTCTAGTACGCTCACTCACGGTTACAAGCATTATATTCATAATACCTATTCCTCCTACCAACAAACTAATTGATGCAATTGCTACCACAAAGGCAGTAAGAAGATCGAGAATTGTATTAAAGGTAGAAAGCAGGTCTTCTTGGGTAAGTACGCTAAAGTCTTCTTGACCAGCATGATTTGTTTTTAAGGCGTCTTTAATAGCGTTTTGTGTAGACGAGATGTTTTTTGGATCATTTACTTGCACTAGAATACGGAATATTTGGTTTGAATTCGTAACTTGGTTGGCTGTGTTAATAGGAATATAGACAATATCGTCAGAACTGGCACCAAAACCCGCGCCTGTGTCAGATTTTTTTATCACGCCCACCACGGTAAATTTCTGCCCTCGTATAACAATCTCTTTACCTAGCGCATCACCATCAGCAAATAGATTTTGCTTAGTATCAGCCCCTAAAACTGCTACTTTTGCATTATTATCGTTATCTTTTGTTGTAAAAAATGCACCATTCTCTAACTTGAGCTGTCGAATATCACTATAGTTTGCAGTTGTCCCAGAGATAAATGGTGAGCTTGTTGATAAATCTTGGTAAGCTACATTGGAAGAAACAATATTAAATGGTGCGGTTGCAGTAACATTCTTAGTTTGTTCGATTGTTTTTACGTCTTGAGAAGTAAGTGTAGATGTACCAACCGAGCTGGCAAAATTAAACCCACCACCACCTTTTTGTTGCTGTCCATTCTTTGCAGTCGTCCCGCTACCACCTATCTGTCCAGATGTAACTGTAAGTAAATTAGAGCCCAAGCTCGAAACTTGACTAGAAACTTGACTCTTTACCCCATCGCCAATGCCTATCATAACTAAGACGGCAAAAACGCCAATAATAATACCGAGCATCGTTAAAAACGAACGCATTTTGGCCGAACGAATACTAATAAGCGCCATTTTGATATTTTGCAAAATCATACCGGCACCTTCTTCTTAGTAAGTAAGCCGTCTTTTACCCATACGATCTTGTTGGCATACTTTCCTACTTCAGGATTGTGAGTAACGAGTACAATAGTTACTCCTTGCTGATTCAAGCTTTTTAGCAAATCCATTATCTCTTCTCCGGTTTTAGTATCAAGATTACCAGTTGGTTCGTCGGCAAGAATAAGACTTGGGTTGTTAGTGAGTGCACGAGCAATTGCCACACGTTGTATCTGGCCACCACTCATTCTATTTGATCGATTTTTTGCCTTATCGGCCAACCCTACCTTCTCTAAAACCTCGGCAACCTTTAGCTTGCGTTCGGACTTACTTTTTCTGGCATAGACCATTGGAAGCTCAACATTCTGAAAAACATTCAGCCGCGGCAACAGATTAAAACTCTGAAACACAAAACCAATCTTATCTCGTCGCAAACGAGCCAGTTCTTTCTCAGAAAGTGTAGCAATATCTACATCATCCAATAAAAATACACCTGCAGTTGGTCTATCGAGTAAACCAATTATATTCATTAGTGTCGATTTACCCGAGCCAGATGGTCCCATAATAGCAATAAAATCACCATCTTTTATTTCAAGGTTAATTCCCTTTAGAGCATCTAAAACACCCGCCTCATCATCGTAGCGTTTGCTGAGTGACTTCATGTAAATAACGTTGTGAGATTTTTTTTGATTAGTCTTTTTCATATACAAAACTCAAGATGGCATCTGTATTAATTGTAGCACGAAGCTCGGTAGTATTGGCATCTATTGCGGCTGTATGGTTATCACTACTTGCCACCAAGTGATACCCTGCTGGTGTGTGCAAGCGATATACCAAGCCATATGGCCAACCACCCGATTGTTTCTGCACTAGAAGATTTACCGTAATGTTTCTGCCAACATCATAATGTTGTGGCACAGAATAATTCAGCCGAACAGTCTGGGGCGGACCAAGTGGACCTAACAGAGAAATATAACTAAGTTGTTGGATGGGCTTCTCATAACTGGTAGTAATCTTATCAACCCCAGAAAAACTTTTTAGTTGTGAATCGTATGGCACAAGAACTTGCATATACGAAATATTACTTTTTATTAGCCAGTCTGGTTTGTTGGTATAAGGATTTGTATACGGAAAACTTTGCGGTTTTGTGTGACGGCGAGAGATATCAACAACAACACTACTGGTGCCATCTAGCAGTATTGTTTGATCATAATTTACCTTTTGTTCGATAAACGGACTGCTCTTATCAGCCCCAAAGTTAGCCTCTGTTATCTGAAAATAATTATAGTCGGTCTTTTTAATACTTCCCGAGAAGCCGAGCTCCTCTATTTGGGCCTGTACGGTTGGATCATTACTATAGAGTAAAATATGTTTTTCATTAGCAAGTTTAGTAAACAGATTTGAATAATGAGCAAGTGTTTGAATATTCTGCTGAGCGGCCAAACGTTGCATTAGTACCTGGGCAAGGCCAGTAAGGATACCAGCCTTTGGGTCTTTTCCGGCAATTTTATCTTTTCCGGCCTCTACTTCTAACTGTACTTTCTCGAGAAAATTCTCATCTGTAATAGTCAGATTATAGTCTTTTAGAGTAACTGGGCCGGTTTCTTTTAATAACTCACGCAAGACCTGGGGTGTTACTTCTATCACTGCATCTACATTATCACCTGTATCAGCATTGTAAAATTTCATTGCTTCTTGAGCATTCGTAGGCCAATTATGAACCAAGCCACTATCACGCAGACTCAAATACGGAGCCAAGTATTTCATGTATTCTGGCACCGGAATACCCAGCTTAGCATTTACCGTGTCATAGTCTATATTGTAAATATTATTTACATCGCTCAGATTAAATTTTCCGTTGTTACCCTGCAAGATTGCATACGAACCAAGAAACCCCCCACCAAAACGTTGCTCCGCATTATTCGCAAAAACTATTAGAGTTTTGGTGGGCTTAGTTTTACCACTAAAATACTCATACAAATGGCTGTATTGAAGTTCCTTTGGAGTGGGTATTGTTGTACTTATTACTTTATTAACCACAAAAACTATCAAAAAAGCCACAAAAATCATTCCAGCAGCAATTGCCATTGCCTGTAATAGGGTTGGTCTAGGTCTGTTTTTTAGTGAGGGCTTCATCTATCACTTCTTTCATTTTCTTTGCAAAAATAGCTTCAGAAAAATTTTGAGCATGCTGTGCTATTTTTACTGCACTAAATGTGGTTTGCTCAAATTTTTCTATCGCATCCTTCATATCACGTATAGTTTGTTGTTTAAACAAAATACCGGTAGTACCGTTAATGACTGTCTCACCCAAACCACCGTTAGCATACCCAATTATTGGCTTACCCGCAGCCATTGCTTCTACCGGTGTAATACCAAAATCCTCAAAGCCCGCAAACAAGAACGCTTTGCACTTTTGTATATATTTTACCACTGCCTCATCACTCGCCTCAGTATCGAATCGAATTGTTTTACCTGCAAGTTTGCGTAGTTTTCCTAGTTCGCTGCCCTTACCTACCACAATCAATTCTTTACCAAGCTCGTTGCAAGCCTGCACTGCCAGATCAATTCGCTTATATGGTATAAGGCGACTTACAACCAAATAATAGCCTTCATTTTTTGTTATAGGGTTTGCAAATCTTTTTACATTTACCGGTGGATAAATCACTCTAGCTTCACGGTTATAATACTCTTTAATACGCCGGGCAACCGTTTGTGAATTAGCTATCACCACATCGGCCCGTGCAGCAGCCGCATAATCCCAATAACGCATTGTTTTTACCAGTCTCGGGAGAATCAGCTTTATAAGCGGATTAAGTACACCATATCCGGGATTTTTTACATAGTCGCTATAACCACTCCAATAATAACGAGTAGGCGTATGAATATAGGCTACGTGTAGGGTCTCACTACGAGTAATTACTCCTTTAGCTTCAGCGCTTGCCGATGTAATGACCAAATCATAGTCTGAAAAATCAAAGCTCTCAAAGACATACCTTCTGAGTGTTGGATAGAGCTGATGTCGTTTTTTTGAAAATGGCCAATGTTGCAAAAATGAGGTAGTAATTTGCTTGTCTTTAAACAAATCTAATCGAGTATCATCATACACACTGGTATAAATTGGTGCCTCTGGATACTCTCGGCTTAATACCTCAACTACTCGTTCTGCTCCACCTAGGTTAGTGAGCCAATCATGTACAATTGCTACCCTCATAAACTCCTAATATCCACTTCTACCAAATAGAACAACCGGAATTGTTCGAAACAGAATAGAGATATCTAGTCCCAAACTCCAATTTTCTATATAGTAAATGTCTAATTTTACCCGAGAATCATAGTCAATATCATTCCTGCCAGAAACCTGCCATAGTCCAGTTAGACCCGGCTTAATATGTAAGAAAATTCCCGATTCATCACCATAGCGACTAAGTTCATTTTCTACAATCGGTCGAGGCCCTACAAAGCTGAGCTGTCCTGCTAATACATTAAACAGCTGCGGTAATTCATCTAAGCTGGTGCGACGTAAAAAACGACCAATCGAACTTACACGCGGATCATTCTTCACTTTTTGATCACGCTTAAACTCTGCAATTAACTCTGGATCATTAAACGTTTTTAAAACCTCTAAATCTGTCTTGCCGTCATATTTTCCGCCAGTACAGTACATCTGTTTCATACTACGGAACTTGAGGATTTTTAATGGTTTACTCGAACGAGTAATTCTTTTGTGCGTATAAAACACCGGACCATTATCAAAGATTTTAATCAGAATTGCGATTATTGCCATTACCGGTAGAGCTATGCAGAGTACCGCCATACACAATAAGAGATCAACAATTCGCTTAACAACCCGCCCCCAACCATCTAAGGGTGTTGCTATTACTTCTAGTAACGCCATATCACCAAGTCGGGCGGTTTTCATAGTAGTGCCATAGAGCTCACGAATAGTTGGTACCACATGTAACTGTACTTGATGTTGTCGACAAAACAATAATAGCTTTGTTATTGCTTCTGCATCTTCACTGTTATCGATATAAAAGATATCATCTAAATTGTACTTGCTCTGAAGTTCTTGCCAATTTTTCTGGCTAAAAAAACTTTTTGTAGTATTATTTGCAACAATATGGTATCCACGTGCCATATTATTCAATACATTCTCGAGCTCTATCCGCGCTGGGCCACTACCTAATATCAACGTATTGTGAGTTCCAAATTGATAGCGATATAAAAGCTGTTGTAATAAATAAAGACTATATCGAGCTAAACAGACTAAAACCGTAGCAAACAAGAATGCATATATTGGTACAGCCTTCGACGGAAAGATTGGATTAGTAGAAAAGAAATCGAAAATAATTAGTAGTGTAGTACCAATTGCCGAAGCCCCCACGATACGACTAAACTCGCTCAAACGCGAACGGTGAGCGCTACTAAAACTATATAAACCAAAGAGTGCATAAATTACTAACCAACTAATCAACAGTACTAAAAGACCGAGTAGGTACTGTCGTCCTGCTATCGAATAGGCAAACGGTTTGGCTTGCCCTTCTCGAATTAAGTACGCCAGAGCAAATCCAAAAACAATCATAAGATAGTCTATTGGTATATGTATAAGCAAAAATGCCAGCTCGCTGCGTTTTTTCATGCTTGCTTTATTATACCAAAAAAGCCCTATTCAATAGAGCTTTTTCTGGTGTGAGTTAGTTATAAGCCGAATTCTGTATCTCTCACCATTGCATAGTGAGAGACCACAATCATCTATCTTCCCGTTTCCGGGCGTCCCGCACCATCAGATGGCGTGGGATCATGCGATATATCCTATTTCTCAAGCGAGTAACTTGTCTACAATATGTAGAAGGATCCATTAATCTTGCAGCCAGCAGGGTTTACCAACTCTTAATTGTCACCAACTAAGATTGTGAGCTCTTACCTGTAAATATTGATCACTGTGTGATTAAAACTTACTCCTCGCAAGCGAGGACACTCTTTTCACCCTTACCCCTCACCATATCACTCGTAACTCAAGTGATATGGTGAGGGGCGGTATAGTTTCTGCGGCACTTTCCCGTAGGTTACCCTAGGTTGCCGTTAGCAACTACTGTACTCTGTGCTGTTCGGACTTTCCTCTCGTAAAAAACGAGCGATTGTGCGCTAACTCACATTATTATTTTAGTATAATATTATACAATTGTCTATAGTAATCTATTCAGCATCTAAACACTTATTAACCATTGCATCTGCCTCTTTGTTGTCTGCGCGCAAAACATGCGTATAGCTCACCTCAATTCCTCGAGATAATTCTTCGACTTTTGCAAATAATAACTTCATATCTTGATGTTTTATTTTGTACTCCCCATTCAGCTGACGTACCACCAACTGACTATCTAAATAAAAGTCAGCTTTGCTCACCCCCATTTCGTGCAACTTTTGCAGTGCCAAAATTACTGCTGAATATTCTGCATAATTGTTGGTGCGCTCGCCCAAGAATTCACAATATTCAGCCAAAACCTTACCTTTTGTAGATTTTATTACAACACCTGAAGCTGAAGGCCCAGGATTGCCCCGACTACCCCCGTCACAATAGACAATTACCTCCGTATCAGCCATAGCCCTACTACTGCCAATCCAATTACGATTCTATATATTACAAATAACAACATTGAGTGGTTTTTGAGGTAATCTAATAACCACTTAATTACTACGATACCGGCAACAAAGGTAACTATAATTCCTACAAGAATATCAAAGTTAGAAAGTGTTGGGCTAGGGTTTTTAATTAATTCTAAGAGTTTATATAGACCGGCTCCTAATGAGATAGGAGTAGCAAGTAAAAAACTAAACCGGGCTGCCTCTTTACGAGTAAAGCCTAGCCAGAGACCAGCGGTAATAGTTACACCAGATCGCGAAGCACCGGGTATAAAGGCAAGAACCTGGGCAAAGCCTACAAATAAACTTTGCTTTAGCGTAATTTCTTTTTCTTGCTCTTTCTTTTTACCAACCGTATCAACATAGTACAGCAGTAATGAGAAGAAAATCATTCCTATACCAACAATGAGTGGTGCATAACTGCTAGCATGCAGAGTTTTCTCGATAAACTTATCACCAAAGAATCCAATTACGCCCGCTGGAATAGATGCAACAACTATGTACCAAAGAAGTCTATCTTTGGTCTTTACCATCTTCCAAAAGTCTTTCCAGAAGAAGACCAGCAATGCAAGAGCCGTACCAATATGAATTGCAGCATCAAAAGCCAATCCCGGATCAGTTAGATTGAAAGCCCAGGGTACTAACAATAAGTGAGCTGAGCTGCTGATAGGCAGGAATTCTGTAATCGCCTGTACAATTGAAAGTAATATTACAATAAATATCATTATTTTATGCTCCCTCCTGCTTTATTGCTGTACGAATCTTCTCGGCAACCGGCTGTAATGTGGTAAATTCTACCTCTTTAGCACTCGTATGATCCATGTCTTCTATCTTATAGAACGGAATTACATTTATATGTACATGAGGCACTTCAAATCCAACAATTTCTAACCCAACCTTTGGGCATTGATATACTTTTTTTAATATCTTCCCCATTTTTTGCACAACCTCCATACAGTGTTGATAGGTCTTAGGATCTAAGTCTTCCCAATTTGCCACCTGTTTTATCGGTATCACCATTACATGACCTTCTGTATGAGGCGCGATGGTTGGAATAACAAAACACACATCGTCCTTATAGATAATCTCTCGTGGGATTTCACCCTTAAGCATCTTGGTAAATACAGAATCAGCCATAACTTATTTAGTATAGCACTTAGACTTGTTTTAGTGCAGCTGTGCAGCTACTTCTTCGGCATGACTATATAAATGCGTAATATTGTTAAGATTTTGCACAGCCTGCTGCTGCATATCTGCCATGTACTTGCCATACATCAACAATAACGACACGATTACGGTAATAGTTATAAGTTTACCCATTAGTTCTAAACTACGACCAACGTCGCAAAATGTAAAGCATAGCTATTTCAAAATAATTACTGGTCGGGGTGAGCAGACAGCGCTCGAATTGAATACTATTCATTCGCGCTAACTGCCATTGTGCTAGAGCAAAATATGGCAGTTCTCATACATTCTTCCAGTCAAAGTACCCAAGCTACGCTTGGATATTTTGACTGGTCGGGGTGAGCAGACTCGAACTGCCGACCTCACGGCCCCCAGCCGTACGCGCTAGCCAACTGCGCCACACCCCGATGAAAAAATTATACCAGATATCACAAAGTAGTTCTGATAATACTATTCACATAAAGCTTATGTTATGACATACTATGTATGTAAGAGTAATTTTAGTGCAGAATCTAACCAAATCAGCTCAAATACTTTCTTTTATTGCCAAGAAAGACCTTTTGCGGCAAAGCAAAATTACCACCGAACCAAGCCTGGTATCGGTATTTTCTGATTCAAAAACCACCACCGCTTCGAGACGTATTACTGATACACTAGCGCTCCTTGCCAAGCAGGGTTATATAAGTGTCGGAATACTCGATAACCAGAAAGTCTACACTATCACTCAGAAGGGTCGCACTAAACTACAACGCGAACAGACCCGAGCTAGTATCCCAACCACTGGTCGATGGGATGGCCGCTATTACCTTGTTACCTTTGATATACCAGAGAGCCAGAAAGCAATACGTAATCAAATTATTCTTGACCTTAAAAATGCTCATTTCTACAACTACAGCAAAGGTCTTTGGCTTTCACCATATAACCCGATAAAATATGTTGAAACCACCAGAGCTCGCTATAATCTCGGTCAAAAAATTCGACTCATTGTTGCGAGCCATCTCGAAGACGAAGCTAAAATAAAACGACACTTTCAACTCTAGAAAGCGCCGTTTTTTTTATAATTTCTTTAGAGTCCGCATCGCCGCAAGGCTAGTATTTTTCCTGAAAAAAAGTTCAGGTGGGTATCCGCAACATCCTAAGGCTTTCCTTAAGAGTAATCTAAGATTCCCTAGTAAAATGTCTAAGCAGAAAAAATATGTAACCTTAGTAAAGTGCGGGCGTAGCAGAACTCATTCTTATTCTAGCACGCTACAGGCCTACTGAGCCACCCACGATAAGGTTTAGTAAAAACTGTACACTTCTGGTGATAAATGGAGTGATAAGCGGAAATAAGAACAAAATAAACACAAATACCACTACAATACCGTAATTTTCAATTCTATCCATAATGTCGCGAATTGATGCAGGTGCAATAGCATATAATACCCTACTTCCATCTAGTGGCGGAAATGGGATCATATTAAATATAAAGAAAGCTAGATTCACTATTACAAATTGTAATAAAAATTGACCATATATTCCCGAGATAGGTACAAAGCGTAGATACAGACCTACCACAACTGCCATAGCCAAATTGCTCAGTGGACCGGCGATTGCTACCAAAACTACACCCCATTTATCATATCGCACCGCATATGGGTTAAATGGTACTGGTCGAGCCGCACCAAACACAACTGGCGAGCCAAGCATAATCAACCCAATCGGTAATAGTAGGGTTGTTAGCGGGTCAATATGTGCCAATGGGTTAAGAGTAAGTCTCCCGTGTTGTTTGGCGGTTACATCTCCCAGTAAATGTCCAGCCCAGGCATGGCAAAACTCGTGTATAGTCAGAGCTATAACCAGGATAATGAGATACATTACTAATGTAATAATATCGATATGCATAGTCTCTATAGTACTGCAGATATAGGTTTGAACGCAAAAGAATACCTTCTTTTTAGACTTGAAATTTAATTTATAACCTGTTACACTAGTCTGGTTATGTCATACAAATGCGATATCACCGGTAAAGGAAAACAGTTTGGTAATAACCGCTCACACTCTTTGCGAGCCACTCCAAAAGCCTGGAAGCCAAACCTACAAATGAAGACCCTGGTAATAGATGGCCAGAAGGTTCGCTTAAAGCTGGCTGCTTCTACAATTCGTACTCTACGCAAGTATGAAACCCAACTAAACGCCAAGGAATTGGCTGCTGCAACCGAGAACCCAACCAAGAAATAATACTCTATTAACAAAAAAGCCACCAATAAATGGTGGCTTTTTTGTTACTACTTGCCTACTCTAAGACAATAAGTTGTTGATTTTCTATCGAGACATCCTTTTTACTAACTTTAAGCTTAGCACTTCGAGTAATGTCTTTTCCAAATTCTGCCGAAAGTGACTTTAATTGATCTTCGCTGTAGCCAAAGGGTACAACAATACTGGGCTCCAACTCACTAATAAGCTTATTGAGTGACTCGGCTTTATCTCCGAATACCTTAATTATTAGAATATCCGGGTTGCCCAAAGCCTCTATCTGGGACTCATCGAGGTTATTTTCGTCGGTATGTACAAAACTTACTCGCAAACCAGATGATGTAACAACAAATCCAGTTGTGTTTTTTAAGCCAACTGCATCGATCATTGTATTTTTTACTTCATATTCGCCTGGTCCATCAAAAACTATTTGGTCTTTTGTAGGCGCATATGTATGTTCAGAGGTAGTTTGTAATACCACACCTGCTTTTGACTCACCTGTTGGGTTAATAGCTACATCTACCTGTTTAGTGACAAGTAAAAAGCTATCCTGATTGTTTTTGGTTATTTCCATAAGACTCTATTATAACAATTTTTATCGATTACTTCTCTATCCTATCATCATAATATTGGCGCATACTCGAAAATATTACCGATAAAGCTGCCGTGACTGGCACAGCTATGAGCACACCAACAAAACCAAGCAGCGTTCCACCTACCATTGCTGCTAAGAGAACAATCATAGGGTGCACACCCACCGCCTTCTTCATTACTTGAGGCACAATAATATTACCTTCTAGCTGCTGGATTACCAAGAACAGTACTGCAACCGCAGCGGTCTTCCAGAGAGATCCAGTAGTAACAAAGGCGAAGGCTACTGCTGGTATTGCACCTAAGTATGCACCCACCATCGGTACTGCCTCCATTAGACCAGCAAATAATGCCAAGGTTAATGCATAATCTATACCAAGTATCGACATACCAATATAACTTAATATAAAGACAATAAAGCACAATACTAGTTGCCCACGTAGCCAATGTCCAAGTTTATTAGAAACATCATGCATAATACTCACAAACTGTATACGCCAGGCCTTCTTAGGTAACAAACCAGAAAGTATTACCGCAAACCGGCGACCACTGGCTAACATATAAATTAAGAAGACAAAGAAAGTAAGAAAGCTAAAGAGACCACCAGCTAAACTCAGTGAGATGCTCGTTAGGTTATTAGAGATACGACTTGTATTATCTCGGAATAACTGTTCACCACGCTGATATGCCCATGATAGGTTGCTGTTATGAGAAGTATAGTCTTTAAGCTTTGTTTGGTATGATGGCCAATTTTTTGCCAGAGTCTGAGCCTGCGTAATTGTAGTTGGAATGATTAGCCACATAATAAAAGCAAATACCGCCACTATACTGATAATTACTATTGCCACGGCAAAACCACGACGAATTTTTAGCTTTTCTTCTAAAAAAGTAACGAGTGGATTAAGGGCAATTGCAAAAATACCAGCCACAATCAGTGACAATATAATGCCCGATAGCTGTATAGTAAGCCATACCAAAATAATCGTGCCGAGTAAGTATAAGAACGATAAGGGTGATACTACGACAATGTGGCGTACTTTTTTCATACCCTATACCGCCGATTTTGTTACTGTTGAGTAATCTTCATTTTGATCAATAACAGGAATTTTTTCTGGCTGATCTTTCTTCTCTTTTTCAAAGATGCCTAGACTATCAAAAAGAACAGCTTTTTTTGCATCGAGTATATCAAGCAAAAATCTATCACTTAAGTTACGACGGTAGTCAAAATCTTCTAATCGCATTGCAGTGTAGTTTAACTCTCGACTCATTTCTTTCTCGAGCTCAGCTACTATACTGGCAAGCTTAGCCTTGTTCATATCGCCAACAATAAAGATATCTATCGACTGGTTACTGCCTCGTACAAATGCCCCACTTAGGAAAACCATACGTACATTTCCGGCTTTTTTGAGTTCTTTTAAGATATGGTCATCTTCTTTGGTTTGTTTAATAGCTTTTGATTTAGCAGGAATTTTAGAGAAGATCGCCTGCAATTCATTATAAAACTTATATTTAGGGTTAACTTCATAATACAATCGGTTACCTTGGTTAACCGAGCGGACAATACCAATATTTAGTAAATTTTGCAGTTCCCGACGAACAGAGTTAATCTGCTCGTCAATTTTGCGAGTAATTTCTCTGACGTAAAAAGGACGCTCGGGATTGTTATAAAACAAGCTAAGTAGTTTTACTCGAGTTTTTGATCCAAACAATTGTTCAAACATCTTCCACCTTATCGTCCTGCATAAATGTGTTCATTTATGCGTTTATTCGATATTTACTCCTGATTATAGAGGTAAATGAATAAAAAATCTAGACAGTTAATAAAAGTTTTTTACCCTACTGTGGTAATTTTTGAGCATAACTATTTGCTAGCATAGCTACACTATCGTCAATGTTTTTTAATATAAATTGCTTATCAATATTTCGGGCCGCTGTGCCAATAAGAAAGTCTGCTAGAGAAGGATTTTTAGGTAAGAGCGGGCCATGAAGATAGCTACCAATGGCATTTTTATAAATTACCCCCTCAAAACCAGATTTACCATCATTTCCATAGCCTTTTATTACCTTAGCTAGTGGTTGAGCACTATCACCAAGTTGTGTAGCGCCACTATGATTCTCAAACCCGACAATTGTACCAAATTCGTCACTTACACAGACGATATTACCTATCATTCTCAATTCTGTTGCTTTTGTTACAACATCAAACACACTTATTCCTTCTATTTTTCCCGAATCTTTTGTAAGGAAGTATTTACCAAATAACTGATAACCACCACAGATAGTCAAAGCTGGTACACCAGAGTTAATATGATCTTTAATAATCGCTTGTTTGGTTTGTAAATCACTCCCTACAGCTATCTGCCCCCTATCTTGCCCACCTCCCATAAAAATAAGGTCAAACTTACCACTCAGCTTTTCACTTACAGTGTTGGTAATATATTCATGCTTTAAGCCAAACCAGTCCATACGTTTTTGTAGGCAAATAATATTCCCCATATCACCATAAATGTTCATCCTATCAGGATATAGGTGTAAAATTCGTAGTTTTCTCATTGCCAAAACTCCTTGCTGGTTTCATCGTTGGCTTCATTAATAAGAGATCTAAGAGATAACATAGCAGTATATGTAGGAAGTACTATTACTCGATTATTCTTTGCCAACCCAAGAGCAGTTTTAAGTGCATTTTTGGCATTTGTCTCGGTTATTATCTTGCCTTTATAGCCAGCATATATTAGCCGGAGTTGCATATCCAGAGCCCGGGTGCCTGTAAGAATTACGGGGCCTACTCTAGATGCAAAATCTTCAATTGCACAATCCCACAACCAAGATACATCACGTCCATCAGCAATATTATCGTTAATAGCAAGTATAAGTGGGCATTTAGAGTCTTTCTGTATAAATGACTGTATCACTTGGTTAAAACCTGTTGGATTTTTAATTAGATAAAGGTCGAAAATTGTCTTATCTATTTGCATTGCCTCGGTTCTACCAAAAGCAGCACTAAGATTGGCAAGTGTCTGCAAAACTATGGTGTTATTTATTCTAAATAATTGTGCCGTGGCAAATGCTGGCAGAACATTGTATATATTATAGTTTCCTGAAAGATTTACAGATACGGAAAGTAATTCCGTTGTAGTTTTTACATTTATTTTTATACTTTTCTCACTAGATTTTATTAGTTTAGTAACATTTATTTGTGGCTTGGGTCGGCTAAACGAATGTGATTTGGTAGTATAAAGACCAATATGGCCAAAATACCGGTGTGTATAGCGCAATGTATCACCACTAAATGGGTCAACAATACTATCGGCACTGTTATCGTGTTGTAATGCCCTAAAAGCCGACTTATCAGATATACCAAAGTACAAGACCTTTAGACTTCCACTGAGTTTCATACCAAGGCTAGCCACCAATGGATCATCAGCATTCAAGACCAAAGTAGTAGAATGCAGATTCTTAAACGCTTGCCGAAACTTATTGGCAATACTATCCAGCTCTCCATATCTATCAAGTTGATCTCGAAATAAATTTGTCACCACCACCATTTTGGGCTGTAGGGCGGCAGCCACTTCTGGTAAATAGGCTTCATCTACCTCAAATAATCCAACGCGTGCCTGGGTAAAACCTCTTAAATTCGCTTCGGTCAGTATCGAGCTAATAACACCTCTGCTCAGGTTAGAACCGGCGCGATTGTTCACAAAAGAAATATCCCCATTTCGCAAGACGTCGGCTAATACCTTTGTCGTAGTAGTCTTACCATTTGTACCTGTAACCAACACAACACCATCAGGAAAATTAATGCTACCCAACTTTTTTAACAGGTTTGGATCAATCCGCTCAGCCAAATAACCCGGAGCAGCTGTGGCTGCGGTTTTTTTTATGCGTGATGCCGACTTAACTACTTTGGCAGCCAAAATTGCTGCGGTTTTTTTCATACACTTATTGTATCAAAGCTTAAGGTAATCTGATACGTTTCTTTCTGCCTCTGCAAAGGTATTCACCCAAATAATATCAGGGTTGCGTTTAAACCAAGTTATTTGCTTCTTAGCTAGTTGGTAGGTAGCCGAGTTAATTTGTAGTTCCAGCTGGTTTTTGGTTGTGCCAGAATGAATAAAATCTAAAACTTCTTTGTATCCGGTTGTATGTAATTGCGGGCAATCCTCACCAAACGTAGAGATGATATTTTCTACTTCTTGAATAAAACCTTTATTCAACATAGATTCTGTTCTTTGGGCTATATTTTTCTTTAATACTGGTATTTTTATGTCCAAACCTAACACTAAGCTATCAATTTTCTGTTTTTTTCTGTCATCACTTTTTACCATCCCACGACTTAAGATTTGCTCTAACCGACGTTGATTATGTATGTCTGAATTATTTAATTCAATTTCTGGAAACTCTGCCTTTACTCTACTCTGCAATTGTTGTAGCGATAAATTTTTGGTCACTACTCTGCCCACAGAGCTGCGCTGAAATGAGTAATTAAATAAAACCGAATCTATATAGAGTCCGCTCCCGCCAACTAAGAACGGTAGCTTACCTCTCTTTTGAATATCTGCAATACAAGACCTTGCTAGCTTTTGAAATTCTAATACACTAAATACTTCACCTGGCAAAACGATATCTAATAGATGATGAGGAACGTTTTGTTGTTCTACTTTTGTAGGTTTAGCCGTACCGATATTCATATTCTTATAGATAGTGCGACTATCGGCACAAACTATCTCACCATTAAACTTTTTAGCTAGTTCTACCGCCATAACAGTCTTTCCAGATGCTGTTGGGCCAAGAATAGTAATCATTTTCGACATGCTGGTCTAATTGAGTGACTTATCAGATATATTTTTCAATAATGTTGTTATAAATACATTAACTTTCTGCTGACCTTCATCGCCTTTTTGATAGCGGCGTACAGATACCGAGCGGCTTTTTTGCTCTTTTTCTCCTACAATAAGTGCGTATGGAACCTTCATCATCTCAACATTACGAATTTTCTTGCCTAAAGATTCAGAGCTATCATCTGTTTCTACACGTACACCTGCTTCTTTTAGTTTTAATGCAACTTCATGTGCATATTTGTTAAATTTATCTGATACCGGCAATACTCTTGCCTGTTCTGGTGCCAGCCATACCGGAAATGCTCCGGCAAAATGTTCTATTAATAACATAATAAAGCGCTCAAACGATCCTAAAATTGCCCGATGGATCATAACTGGATTCTTTTCTTTACCTGTCTCGTCCGTATAGACCAGCTCAAAACGCTTTGGCATAGCAAAATCGAGCTGAATGGTGGCAAGCTGAGTTTCGCGCCCGAGAGCGTCTTTAAACATAAAATCGAGCTTTGGCCCATAAATAGCCGCCTCGCCTTCCATTCGTTTAGCATCCAAGCCTCTCTCTTGGGCAATTTCTTTTAACATTTGCTCGGCCTCATCCCAATCAGATGGTTCGCCAATGTAAGCCTCAGGTTTTTTAGGATCTCTAACCGAGAGTGAAACCCAATGGTTACCCCATAATCCTAAGTTTTTATAAAAGCTCTCAATAATCTCGGCTATCATCTCGGCCTCATGTTTTATCTGATCAACTCGACAGAATGTATGTCCATCATCAACGGTAAATCCACGAGTACGTTGTAAGCCACCTATTTGCCCTGGCTTTTCGTCGCGATATTGCATGGTTTGCTCGATATAACGAATTGGCAAGTCGCGATAACTACGTGGCCGCGATGCGTATATTTGGGTATGGTGAGGACAATTTACTGGCTTAAGCACAAACTCCTGCTTGTAATGACTTTCTACCTTAAATAACTCATCTTCAAATTTCTCAGCATGCCCAGAGATTTTATATAAATCAAGCTTTGCCAGATGAGGAATAGATACTGGCTGCATATCATACTTATTACTAATTTCATTTAATGCGGCTTTGAGCTGATTAATAAGCACTGTACCTTTGGGTGTGTACAGTGGCAGACCAGGACCTACCAAATCAGAAAAGGTAAATAAATCGAGTTGCTGACCCAGCTTGCGATGATCTCGCTTCTCAGCTTCTATTACCATTTGCTGATACACTTCGAGACCAGCCTTGTTTTCAAAAGCCACCCCATAGATACGTTGCATCTGAGGATTGTTTTCATTACCCCGCCAGTAGGCTCCAGCTACTTTATCGAGCTTAAAGCTATCAACATCTATTTCGCTGGTGTTCTTTATATGTGGGCCACGACAAAGATCGATAAAATTGCCTGTTTTATATACACTAACTGTTGTAATTTTCTCAACTGAATTGTCAATTAAATCTGAATCGCCAGCATCTGCCACTGCCGTGGTACCTTTTGTTTTTAAATCTTGTAGTAACTCTACCTTAAAACCTTGCTTATGTTCTTTGAAGTACTTTATAGCCTCATCTATCGGCCACTCTTCGCGTACAAAGTCTATTTTGGCAGAGATAAGTTTCTTCATCTCTTTCTGTACTTTTTTCAGCTCCTGAGCATCAAGTGGGTTATCGAGCTTAATATCGTAATAAAACCCATTTTCTATTACCGGACCTACGCCAAACTGAGCTTCTGGATGAAGCTTTTGCACGGCCGCTGCCATTATATGTGCTAGGCTATGGCGAATCTTATCTAAGTTTGCATCTGTCATGATTTCTCCTTATAAAACAAAAACCGCCCTATCTACCAAGTCCCAGAACGGTCTGGGAGGTTCCACTTGGTTTATCCATGGCGGATCTCTCTTTTGCATATGTACGCCATATACCAGCGAGACTTCGCAGGTTGGTGAGGTCTGCTACTTCGTCTTATGTAACTACGTGTTATTATACCAAGAAATTATGTATTTATACAAGAGAAAGTATTGCAATTATTTTTATTGCAAATAAAGACAATCTTGCACTTAACAAACAATTTTAACCATTATTTTTAATTATTCCTCTATCTCTTCTGGTTCTTCTTCTTCTTATTCTTCGTAATATTCAGGAAACCATTGCCATTTATCTGCAAATTGTGGATACTCCTTTTCGAGTAATAACCTTTCGCTAGTGGGTAGATTATAGATACTAATTACCCCGCCGATTGTCTTAGGTAGCTGTAAACCTTTGGCCGAAGTCAGGCCTCTGAGGTCGAGATCACCACCGATCGTCTCGGGTAGCTGTAAACCTTCGGCCGAGGTCAGGCCCCGAGGAAGAGAGACCCACCGATCGTCTCGGGTAGCTGTAAACCTTCGGCCGAGGTCAGGCCACTAAGGTAGAGATCACCACCGATCGTCTTGGGCAGGTGCAAGCCTTCGGCGGTGGTCAGGCCACTAAGGTAGAGATCACCACCGATCGTCTTGGGCAGGTGCAAGCCTTCGGCGGTGGTCAGGCCACTAAGGTAGAGGCCACCACCGATCGTCTTGGGCAGGTGCAAGCCTTCGGCGGTGTGCAGGCCGTTGAGGTAGAGATCACCACCGATCGTCTCGGGTAGGTGTAAGCCTTCGGCGGTGGTGAGGCTGTTAAGGCTGAGATACCCGCCAACATTCGCTGGCAGATATATGCCTTTGGCGGTGGTGAGGTCGCTGAGCTCGAGATCACCATGGTGATAGAGTATATTACCGATCAAGGCTTCACTTTTAGACAGACTAATTTGTTCTGGCTGTAGATCTAATACAAAAGCCAAATCAGCCCTCGGGTTACGAGTTTGTAAGATCTCGGCAATCCGTGGGTCCTTCTCATAGCCAAAGCCTTCAATCTTTCTATCTAGTTCGTAGAGAAATCTCAGCTGGTCTTTGCTGAGCTCAGCATTTGGGTTGTCTTTAAGTAGGTTGTCTATTTCGGTAAGACGGCGCATGTCCTCAGAGCATTTCTTATATCTTTCAGCACCCGCGGAGTCTATCTCAGCAAGCTTAGCATCGGCAATCGGTACCAACTCAGCTTCCATGTTCTGGTCGGTCTCAATTCCCCGCACCTCGGCAATGCGTTGCTGGCCAGCTTGGTTTTGCATCCGGATAGCCACACGGGGTACCGAGTACTGACCATCTTCACTCTTCGTGTAGTAGATATAAAAGTCACCGCCACTCAGTTGGCTATGAGCCATGCCTTCGCCGGCCGTACACCAGCCCGTCCCATAGCCATGCAGTGAGTGAGCTAGCTCTTTACTCTTACTGTTGTCACTTGTCTGGTCGTACTTTACCCAGCGACCATCGGTAACATTAAGACTCTCGGCGTGTTTGGGAGCAGCGTATTCAATAGCACGCTTGTAGAGACTGGCAAAGTTAGCATCTCTATCTAAGAGCGCTTTGGTCTCTGGTGTTATTTGCTCGGCAGTATTATCTGGGTCAATGGCTTTCAGGCCATAATGTTTGGCTAAGCTGTCTTCCATGTATGCCAAGGCTTCGCGATTAATATCTGGAAAAGGTGCAGTAGTAGATTTAGAACGCTTCGGAAACTCGCCTTTTTGTTTGTCATAGTCAGCCAGACGAGTAATGTTACGGAAGGTGTAGTACTTAAACCACATTGGGTACGTGGCATCATCAGAGATAAGATAATCCAACCAAGCATCGAGACTGCGTTCTTGGTCGGTTCGGATAGTCTCTCTGGCCTCGGCTCGCACTTGGTCATTTGCTCGGGCCATAATATCTTCAATGGTGCCATGGCCTTGCTCGTGGGCAATCCGGGCTTGATGGTGTAAATAGCGTTCTATAGAGGCATCATCAAGACCGGTAATATAGCCGCCCTCTTGGGTTGGACGATGGTAGAGAGTTTTTATGCGCTCGTATATTTGTGGCTGCGCGGCTTGGCGGGCCTCACTACCACCTTTACCCGTGTGGGTTCTCTCTAATAAGCGGAGCCAAGCTTCTAGCTTGGGTGCCGGCTCATTGGGAATACGCTCACCATGCTGGCGCTGACGGGCAACCTCGTGCTCTACTGGCTTAGACGTATGTAGCTCAGGATATTTTGACTGCAGAGGATGCTTTTCCATAAGCATTATTATAACAAAAAACACCTGGCAGGTGTTTATAATGTGGTGGGTCCTAGGGGACTTGAACCTCTGACCTCTTCCACGTCAAGGAAGCGCTCTAGCCAACTGAGCTAAGGACCCACATCTGATGTATTATACCTAATAGTTTGCCAAATCTGAAGTATGGCGAATAATATCGCCGGCAAAACCCACTCGCTCTAAGTCTATAAAATCACTATTACTCAGTTTAAGTGACCGCACCAGATCGGCCTTATTGTATTTTTGCGATATCCTATCGAGTGCTGCATACACCGTATTTGCCCGCCTCTGCTTTATATGGCTATCAAAATCGAGTTGCCAACTCTCGCTAACTTTACCCACACCTACCGTTATCTTAATAACCCTTACATTAATTTCTAGTTTTTTTAACAACATTTTTAAATAATTGGTTAAAACTAATGAATCATTAAATTCTGCAACGTTTTTAAACTCACTCATCAAGTAGGTATTATTTTCTAAACGCAGGCTAAGATAAACAGAACGGGCCTTTAGATGCTTTTCTCTTAATCTTCTACCAAGAACATCAGATATCTTTACTAAATATGTTGTAATTTTTTCTAAATTATCTGGATAATCTGGAATAGTAGTAACTTGATGGCTTAACGAGCGCTGTTTTACCAAAGGTCGTCTATCTACCTCATACCCGCGCATTCGAAAATACCACTTCTCGCCCTCTACCCCCAACGACCTACGCAAGAATGGTTGTGGTGCACAATAAAGATCGAGGGGTGTAAGTATTTGTAAGGCGTGCAAACGACGTCTCATACGGTAGTTAATACCCGTAAGATCTAAGAGAGAATGATCTGTATAAAATTCCGCCAGCTTATTATGTACTATATATACACCATTGGGCTTTTTATAACTCGCTGCCATCTTCGCCAGCCACATATTGCTCGATACCCCAATAGAACAATATATATGTTCGTTATACATTTTGTATAAATTAGCTTTTATTGCTTTTATTAAAGCAAAAATATCATTACGATTTTGCATATAATGTGGAATTCTTAGTACTGCCTCGTCGATACTTTTGGCCTCTACCATGCATGGCGTGGCCTGCAAAACAGCCATTATTTGCCGATGAATAGCTCTATACGAATGTGGGCTATCACTCACAATGGCTATTCCCGGACACAAACGTCGTGCAACATCAATTTTTACCCCTCCTCGTACGCCCCTTCTCTTCGCTTCTATCGAAGCAGCCACAATACTGGCCCCTGCAGTCGTACCGGTAGCCACCCCAACTGGTTTACCTCTAAGCTCGGGGTGATAAAACTGCTCAACAGAAGCAAAGAAAGAATCCATATCGATATAAAGTGTTGAATATGGTTTGGGTTTGGGCAACTGGTTAATAAGTTTTTGCATAGCTTCTTTATTGTAATTTTTTATAGATATAAAAGCAAACATAATACGAACATATTATTACTTGTCCCCAGAAATTTGGTACCTTTTCCACTGGTTTTTTTTATAGTAGTATGTCAATATATAGATATGAAATGTGTATTTTGTAACTCCACCAGTACAAGCACAACCAATTCGCGATCTACTCGTAGCCAAACCCAGACATGGCGCCGTAAGTATTGCAGAAACTGCAAGCGGGTCTTTACTACCTTTGAGAAACCAGATATGCAACACGTAGCTATCACCAAAAATAATTCTGCCTCCCCCTATCACCGCTCTCAGCTCTATATGAGTATCGCCCAGAGTTTTCAGGGCAACAGCAAAGATTATGCACTGATTGATAAACTAGCTGATACGGTAGAAATAAAGTTACTAGAGCAAAACGATGCCACCGTATCGAGCAAAGAACTAGCTAGTCTTACCCTGGCAACCATTAAACCAATAGATAAGAAGGCTTATCTTCACTATCTAGCAGAACATAGCTAAAAAAATACCTCAGACTTATCTATTCTGAGGTATTTTTAATGTATTAGCTGGTTAATTTACTCAGCAGGTTTTTCAGCGGGCTTATCTTCGCTACCGCCTTCGGCTTCACCAGCTTCTTCACTAGCTTCTGCACCTTCTTCGGCAGGCATTTCTTCTACTATCTCTTCGTTAAGAGCTTCTAGTTCTTCTTCTGAGCGTGGTGGATCTACCTTACAAACAAGCTCTTCGGGATCATCGAGAATCTCTACACCTTCTGGAACCTTAAGATCTGAGATATGAATAGCCTTTTCAAAGTCATCAAGACTAGAAATATCCACTTCTATATTAGCAGGCAACTTAGCTGGAAGTGTCTCTACTTCTACTTCTTCAATATTGGTAAGTAGTGTACCTTCATCTTGGTAAACAGCTGGAGCATCACCGACAAAGTGGATTGGTACCGAGGTACGAATTGCCTGGCTCATATTTACGCGATAAAAGTCGGCATGAGTAATATCGCCATTAATAGGATCTGTGGCTACATCTTGAATTAAAACGTTGTCACTAGCATCTTGATCGATTTTAAGATCGATAATAGTGTTATGACCAGCACGGGCATAAATCTTGGTAAATTCGTGTGCATTAACGGTTACTGGCTCTGGTTCTTTTTCTTGTCCATAGACAATAGCCGGAACATCACCGGCTTTGCGGACAGTACGAAGTTTTTTCCCAAAAACCTCTCGCTTGTGGGCTATAAGATTGATTTTTTCCATAATAAACTAAAAATAAGTGTGTAAATCTGTCGAATTATTAGACAAATAAAGATGAAGGTTGGCAATTTCAGAGCTGCTAATCTCGCTTGAACCACTAAACTTAGCTTTCTCACCGCGTTTTAAGTCGGAGCGAAATCGTTTTCGAGGCGTCGAAGTAGCAAAGTTAGCTCGTGCACCGTCAGCTTTAACAGATTTTTCTATCTGACTAGCAAGCAGTACAGTAGCCAAGATTGGCAATGAGCAGGCCTGGCAGGTAAGCTGCATAAAGCAGTGCTCATCTACACGTCCTAAAAAAGCAATATCCTCATTACGATAATGTGCACCGCAAGAAGGACAGGTGTAAAAGACTTGTAGATTCTTAATTAACTCTTGAAGGTTCTTACCATTCACGTTTATTTGCCCTCTTACATAGAAATACTAGCACATCTGGTGCTAAGGTGTCAATTACGTAAGCTGGTTTTTATTCTGATTCTTCCGGCGGCGCAAGAGTGTAAGTAGCAAGAATAACAGCATAATTAAAACTATGAGTGAGAAGATAGCCACAAGTTTTTGTTCTGGTGATGCAATAAGTGCAATACCGCCAAATATGGCACAAAGTGCGTATATTAGCAGCGCTGCCTGACGCTGCGAGAGACCAACATCAAGTAAGAGATGATGTAAATGCCCCCTATCGGCGCTAAACGGAGAGCGACCTTGCAGAATACGTCGTAAGGCCGCCCAGGTAGCGTCTATTATTGGCACGCCAAGTACAAGTGCAGCGGTAGCTAGCTTAGCACCCGAAAAGATAGCCAGAATACCCAGTGCCATACCCAAGAAATACGCTCCTGAATCACCATTAAAAATCTTGGCAGGATGAAAATTGTAAATCAAATACCCTAGACAACCACCAGTCAAAACAATCGCCACTACTGCGGTTTGAGGCTGGTCTACTTTTGGCCCGATAGCCAGAGCAAACATAACAAAGGCTGCAATTGCTGCCACACCACCAGAAAGACCATCTATTCCATCAACAAAATTCATAGTATTGGTCATTCCAACAAGCCAAATAGTTGTAATAATTACAGCAATTATATTAATTTGGATAGTATGGTGCAATAACGCAAAAGTTATATGTGGGTCGAATGCTAACACACCTTGCGTAAATGGATTTGAAAGGCCTTCTATCTGAATGCCAAATACAAAAATGGCTACAAATGCGGCCAGAATTTGAACTATCAGCTTAGTTGTTGCAGGCAAACGTTTAATATCATCAAGCAATCCAACTGCCATTACAATAGTAGAAGCCACAATTAAACCCCAAAACTGCCACCAGTGGAGACCTATAAGGGCTAAATTAACAATGAGAAAGCTTAAAAAGATTGCAATTCCCCCACCCCTGGCCATCGTTTTGGTATGTATTTTACGAGCAATCTTACTTGGCTTATCAACCGCTCCTACCTTAAAGGCGAAGCGTTTTACGATTGGTACAAATAAAGCTGCAAGAATGAGGCTTACAATAAACCCAACAAAATAGATCATCGCTTTTTAACCGCCTTTTCTGTTACATAAAAGCCGAGGTATTTGCCGAGCATCAAACGGGTCTGGGCGTTAATGGCTGCAAAAGCACCAAACACAATTGCGGTAATTGGTACCAATACCCACTGTAAAACCATAAATATCATCTTCCATTTAGGATAATGACTTGGCCGTTTCGGTATCATAATAAAACTAATCCATATCGTGGTAAACAGACCAATTGTGGCTAGAGTAAGAATACGTGAGGCAATTACCGGTAACTGGTGAGCAATCACATTTTGAGAAAAACCAGCATTCAGATACAAGGGAGCCCAGGCAGCAAAAGTTAAAATAAGTGGCGCAGTAGACCAACTTAAGTGTCCTTCGAGCAAACGACCTATCTGAATGAGTTTATCACCCAGGGGAATATTTTTATTTTTTATAGAATTTTTTACCACAAATGGAAAGTCCGAGATACCATATGCCCAACGCTGAAGCTGTTTAAACTGGGCAATAAAGGTACGATGGTAATTACTGGCCAACACTGCATCTTGATAAATAGGTACAAATAGGGGTTCTACCATATAGTCACCATTAAAGGTAAAGTAGCTGCGGTAAAATTGGTGACCGTCTTCTACCGGACTCGTTAGCGACCAGAAGTCAGTATCTATTAGCGCCGAGAGTCCTTGTGCGTGTGAGGCAAAGTTGCGCAGTCGCTGCTTGCGTACGCTCTCTATCATTACCCAAAAGGAGTTACCAACAGCAAGTACGCGCATAGGGGCAGGAACATCCCAGATGTTATTAAAGTACAGCGCTAAAGGCTGAAACGATGTATGACGCCTATTAGGATTAATAGCATAGTGATATGTAAGGCAGCTAAAGTATTTTTTATGTACTTTGTTATCACAATCTATTGTAGTAACTACAACATTATCAGGATCTATTCCTGATTTTTCAATATCTTTTAGAACAATTCGGGCGGCATGGGTAATATTTGGCCCTTTGCCTTTTATTTCTCCGGCAATACCGTCGGGATGCTCTATTGTAGAATATTTGTAGAATTTGTCTGCATATTTTTCTTCGAGAAGTTGAGCAGTAGCCTTAGTCTCTGCGCCACCCCGTTCTTCGTAGGCCAATACAAAATATACTTTCTTCATCGAAAACTCCGAGTCGAGAATGGCCTGCAGCGCAGGCTCTACAATCTCTATTGGCTCGTTATACATTGGCATGATTACCAGATGATAAATGTCTTTGGGCTGCATAATAACGTTTTCATTACTAGCAAGTAGTTGCAGCCGCTCTACTTCTGATCTTAAAAAGTCAATTTCGAGGCGACCTATCTGAGAATTTGGGGCCCGCTTTAGCTCGGCCTGAGCCTGCTCGAGACTGGCTGGAATATTACTCAGCTGTTGCAAACGAGTGTTCCAGTCTCTATTCTCTGCTTCTTTTGTGCGTCTATAGCCCAAAATCAGCGCAAAACTCATACGAATAGATTTCATAAGCCATAAAAGATCGAAGGCGATAATAAAGTAAGCCACGGCAATTGGAAATACAAGGCTTAAAATTATCGGCCCAAGCAAAATAGACCAAGTAAGGGCGCCGGGGATAATTTCGAGTAAACGGTAAAACCAACGCTTATCGGCAAAAGTAACAGGCTCGATTGTAACTGGTTTGTTAGCTGCCATATTTTATTGCGGTAAACCCAAGGAGTATGGCTATTGCCAAGACCACCACCATTAATGCTGTAATTATAAGAAATGTTGAGATTATTCGGTTCTTTTTATGCAGTAATGCTGCAAAGAATACATTAATAACGCTCACAAGAATAGCAATAACCGGTATTTCGTATAATTGATACCACTTACCTAGTTCATCAAAGTTTGTAAGACTGGTAAAACGTATTGGTACGTCAATATCGGTAGCATGGATATGAGTAACTGACCATACAATAAGAAATACTATTCCACTTACTAAAAGAAAAAGTAACACCAAAAACCAGTTATCTCGAAACAGCTTCTGGTCTTTTAGTTCTTTATTGAGTTTTCTAAAAAAATTCATATATATAATTCTTTTACTTCCTGCCCCAACAAAAATGCATATTTTTGTTGGTAAAGGAGGTTTATTTATGATGGTTGAAGCAAAATATCGCAGATGTTTTGCGAAAACTTAAGTAATAAACCGACGTGGAGCCGATGAGCGGGATCGAACCGCTGACCTACGCTTTACGAAAGCGCCGCTCTACCAACTGAGCTACATCGGCAAAACATATAACTCAGCGTAAAAAGGTTTGGAGCGAATGATGGGAATCGAACCCACGTCTCAACCTTGGGAAGGTCACGTTCTGCCATTGAACCACACTCGCCTGTTCAACTCTCTAACAGATTATTAACATACCAATAAATACAAGGTACTTTTCTTTTAAAAGTACCTTGTATTATATCACACTTATTTACTTCTCTATCTGTTATATGCTGCCTAGACAAGTCGTTTGCTGAGGCGGCGACTAAGTTTTTGCCAGGCCTCATACTCGGTAATCTGACGTTCGTTTGGACTTAAGAAGAATGAAGAACCAAAACGCGGCTTACTGCCCTGAGCAATTGCTCGTACATCAATAACATTACTACCGTCTAAGTACGGTACATGCTCGTGCGCAGCGACCACGCGAATTTTTACTTTTCGTGGACGAGTAACCTGATAATAACTTAAAACTTGCATAATTTTATTTTTAACTCCTTAATTTCACAAACAAAATAAAAAACCTTGCACCCTCCAAATGGTATTGGTACAAAGCTCTTTAACCCACCTATAGTATCAAATTGTTACCCCATTGTCAACGAAAATTGTTATGTTTTTATTTTTATAGATATTGCACGAATATACTAATTCTGTTAGAATAATCAGGTTAAAAATACTCATTTCAATACGGGCTCGTAGTGAAGTGGTCTAACACGCCTCCCTGTCACGGAGGAGATCGCCGGTTCAAATCCGGTCGGGCCCGCCAATCAGCATTTTGAGAACACTCTGCGATTACATCAAAGGGTGTTTTTAGATTGAAATGGAGCTTTTTATCGTGTAATTCAAGGTTAGAAAGTACAAAGTGTAATAGCTTTGATTTTAGAGCCGCTTTAGAACTTTGGAATAGCTTAGGGGCTTTTGTGGCTATCTCTAACAGGTATGAGCTGGTTAACATAAAGCTTTTGTCGTTATGCGTAAGGCTTACGAGCTGCTCATCCAATTGCTCTTGCCTAGCTTTTAGGTCTTTAACATATTCGTCGTATTCATTGAGAGTAATACGCCCATCTAGCCTATCATCGTACAAAACCCGTAGCTTTTTCTGTATTTTGTCGTATTCAGCACGTGTTTGCTCAATAGAGTTGGCATAATAAACCTGTTGGTCATCGTGATGCTTACGTAGCTCGCCAATTACAAAGTTTACAATGTCTTCATTCATCTCTAGCCTACCAAGTAACTCAGCCATTTGGGGCACAAGCTCGCTTTCTTTGGTATGCGGCTGCTTGCAAGGCCCTTTACCCTTTGAACAATGCATATAAACATTGCCTTTGGCAGTGTAAGAAGAAACACTACAACCACAACTGCCACACTTAAGCAGTCCATTAAAGGTATAGTCGGCATTTTGTGTCTTGGTCTTATTATTGGTCCGCTGGTCGTTCATTTCTTGTACCTTATTGAACATTTTACGACTAATTAGTGGCTCGTACTTGTGTGGGTAAAGCTTGCCACTATACCGCATAACGCCGTGATAAAACGGGTTTTTCAGTATTTGCTCAATGTGACGTTGGCAAATAGGATTTTGTTTGGGTGTGTTATTTTTTAAACCCTCTTCGCGAAGCTCGGCAGCAATAGCTCGATATGGCTTACCTAATGCCCGCATCTGGAAAGCCTTGATGATGTATGGCGAGCGTATAGGGTCTTTAACGATAGTAGTTTCTTTTTCGCTAATACGCTGGTTCAGATAGCCTATGGGTGCTTTACCTGGCCATTCTTTGTCGGCTAGCTTCTGTTCAAAACGACGCTTTACGTTGTCACTGATACTATCAGAGTAGTATTTTGCTAACACAACGCCAATGCCGAGACGAAATAGGTCGGTAGCTGGTGAATTTTTATGAACAAATAAGTTATCCGATGGAAAATGTATCTCTATTTTGCCAGCATCACGCAGCTTATTAAGTGCTTTAACTTCATCTTGATGCATATCTCGGCTCAAGCGGTCTATTTTATCGAAAACCACAATGCATTCTTTTGGATAGGCTTGTATTGCGTTTACAATTTTACCAAACTCTTTGCGTGTATCTTTATAGGCGGTTTCATCAAACTCAAACAGCTCGTAGTCATAACCTTGCTGCTCTGCATAGGTTGTGAGCTTCCTTATCTGAGCTGGTAAGGCTTGTCGTTGGTCAATATCCGACACTCTGGCGATTAAAAATGCTTTAATTTTCATTATTGTCCTTTCTCTATTAGTATATAACATTAAGTAACATTTAGTAACAATCTATATTGCGTCTTTTATGTCTTCTATTTTTGTTGGTTCAAACAGTTCTAACATCTTGTTGATGTTTAAAATCGTCTTGTATTGCACCTTGGCAGGTTGCTTAGTAAGCGGCTTGAGCCGTGCCCAGGCGTGCTTGCCAAAACGATTTTCAAATAGTGTCCTGACGTAGCGGTCTTCACTGTCTTTGAGTAGAAGTGCCATACCAAGCCGTGCAGCGGCCTGTGTCGGCCCTGTTAGCTCCTTAGAACGTAGGATATTAGCCAGCACCTTATCTGGGTCGTCGGTATCTAGTGCCAGCTTGGGTAAATTGTCAAAGAAGTTTTGCCAGTGGTTTTGCAGTAGCTTTTTAGCCAATTCTGCTGAGTAAACACTTTTGAGCGTAAGTGGCTCAGTAAAGCCAACCGCTGCTAGAGCATCTCTTGTCTTTTTCTTGCCGTTTAGCCTAACTTCATACCGCATTACAGATACTGGCTTTTTCGGAGCAATCAGGTCAAGCATATCAAGCTGTACATAGTTATCTTTTTCAATAGCTCGCTTTTCGCTAGTTTTGGACTGCTGTAGGTCAGCCAGCTTATCGTAAATTGCAATATCTAGTGAGTTAGAATGTATGTGTAAAACATAGCCGCCATTTCTAAAGTCGGTGCTTTGCACATCATACGTTTTACTAATATCTGCAGTGCGAAGCATTTGCAAAACAGACGAGCACGAGGTGTAGTCGGTAAAAACAAAGTTTTTGCTGTAGTGTACGGCTCGCACTTCGGTTTCTTCTAGCTGGTGTGTGAATAACCAGATATTCATTTCTTTAAGTGTATCTCGCAGTTGTTTAACAAGCCTAGGAAAATCAGTATCAGTAAGCTCGTCAAAGTTATTACCATAAGCTATCTTTGGCAGGGAAAGTTCAATAACAAGCTCATAGGCGGCTCTTTGATAGCCTCTCGGCCTTTGGGTATAGGTCAAACGAGGCTGGTATTTACCTAGCTTCTTATTGATAGCTGACGGGTTTAACACCGCTTTGAAATAGCCAAAATAGTCTTCACTAATAGCATTAAGCGTCGGCTGGAAGTTCGCTCTTGAAGAGAGTGCCCTGTCCATTTTTACCACTAGCTTTATTGTGTCTATCATTGTCATCACTTCTTTCAAAAATTTGCTGATATTTCTCTAATACTACTTGCTCAATTTGCTTGCCAACATCCTGTTTTATCGGATGGTAGAGGTTCATTTCTCTTACGCCAACTTTTTTAGTTGGATAGGTTATACGAAACGAGCCATTTGGTCGGGTGTATATGCCAATTGAGCCAAGATACAGGCTTTCATCAACTACCACGCTCGCAAAAGCCACCAAACCGTTAGTCGGTTTAATAGGCACTACATTTACTTCGCTAATCTTCATTACAATCCTCTTGGCACTCTTCAGTTTTGCAAGGTGCTTCAAGTAGTAAATAGATACGAGCTTTTAAAGCACGTAGCTCCTGGTGGCTTGCCCGACTAAGATACTCGTTTATAGCAACAAGCAAACACTTACTGCACAGACGCTCAAAATAGTCTGCTATTTCTTTAGGTGTTTCCATTTTCATCAATCCTTTCTTGTTCCTTTAATTCAAGGTCCATTTCAATCAGTACATCAAGATAGCCAACAATGTTGGCTTTAGCTTCTTCGTCTCGACCAAGCTCGGCAATAAAATCTTGCAAAGCGACGTTCTTATTTGGTTGCTGGCTACTTTCTTGATGCATAGTAACCATTAAAACAACACCGTTGTTTAAACGGTTTAAACTTTTTTAATAATGACTTTTACAGATTAGGAAGTGTATTCGGGGTTAATATAAACTTCTAGTTTAACAAGTACAAAAAAATCTTTGAATTTGCCCTTGGTAGATGCAACTATTTTCTGATTAAGTGCGTGAACATAGCCTTTTACAAGGCTTAACATCTGTTCTTCGTTGCCATCTAGCCCGATTTGAAGACCAAATGCTGCGTTTACAAAATCTTGTATATCCCACTTCTTGCTAAAATTTGCCTCTGATTTGAAAAACAATTCACAAAACTGTGCTTGCTTAGAATTACGGCCAACAACCACATCAAAGCCATTGATTATCAGATTGGAGGCTTCTCTTTTAAACTTTGCATCAGCAAATGCTATTTTAGAAATACCAGGTTGCAAACCCTTATTGATTAAATCTTTTATCTCAGCAAGTTCAGAGCGTGTAGCACGAAATTCAGTAAATAGTAAGTCGAGATTAGCCTTACTAACAAGCTCATAGTCATCAATCCTCTGCACCTGGCTTGTTTCACTTTTGACAACAATGTGGCCGTCTTTTTCGCCAATTTCCAATACATCAAAATCTATCGTCTCAACGGCCGTGATACGGGCCATAGTGCTGCCTAACGAGGCAATATCTATACTTAGAGATTTTATAAATTGTGTATGCCAACTTTCAAAGCCTGCAAACAGGCTATGTGTGATATTCGCCATATTGGCAGCATCAATCATTACCTGGCTAATTACGCTGCTTGTAATGGTCATACTACGCTGAAAGTTAACAAGTTGCTGGGCAGGTATGGCTAGGTTCATATGCAAAGCTTTTGTTGCACTTGCGGCCTTTCCAATATCCTCAACCATTTTCAAGACAGGTGTTGTCTTAAAGAGGCTGGCAAAGTCGTATCTTTCAGAAAGCTGTATGGCAAAATCGGCAGCCATTTTATTTGTTTCTGCTAGCTGTCGAGCCTCTTGTGACGAAAGAAGCGAGGGGTCTTTTTTTGCCAATTCCTGCCATTGGCCCAGGGTTAAACCACGATTTTTTGGCAACACAATACCGCTCTCGGCTTCGCTTTCTTTGCCAATAGCCTCAAGGTCCAGAAAGTATTTTGGTGCTGGCTTTTTCTTAGCACTCAAAGGCTTGCCAGCAGACTTTTTCTGCGGCTTTTTGCGATTACCAGATTGTTTGTCGTCTTTTTTCATCACATCTTTTCTAAAACCTGCTCTATCGCAGGCAATCACTCTCTTGTATAATTGTATAGTAATGTGAGCAAAAGTGAGGAATATGTCGCAAAAAGATTTACCAGAATACTTAACACTAAAACAAGCCTGCGAGCTACTGCAGGTGCACCCAAACACTTTGCGTAACTGGGATAAAAAAGGCATCCTTAAGGCTAGCCGCATTGGTGTACGTGGTGTCCGACGCTATAAGCGTGAAGATTTAATGAAGTTTTTAGAGGCAAAATGAGTAACATAATTGAGAAAAAAATACTTACTGAATACTTTAATAAAATAATCAGTGGCGAGAAGACATATGAGCTACGACTTGCAGACTGGGATTGTCAGCCTGGTGATATTTTAGTGCTAAACGAAATTGATACTGATACAAAGCAACTCATTGGCCGCAAGCTACGTCGTAAGGTTGGATACGTCGGGAGAACAAAGGACGGTAGTTTTTGGACCAAAGAAGAGATTGAAAAATATGGTTATCAAATCATATCACTACTAAATGAGGAGCAAGAATGAAGCTCATTTTAGCCTCTGCTGGTTTTTATACACCTGCAATAATTGAGAAGTGTGTTCACTTGGTTGGAAAACCACAGGACAAAATTAACTTTGCTGTCATTAACGAAGCATACGCCGTAGAGCACGGCGACCACGGCTGGGTGTTAGATGACCTAAACCGCATAAAAAAGAACTTCAAGGGCAATATGGAGCTTGTGAACCTGCTAGCACTTGACCTAGACACCGTGAAGAAACGAATTAAACTCGCAGATGTAATCTTCGTTGTAGGCGGTCAAACCGATTACCTTATGAGCATCTTCAAGAAGACAGGTTTTGATAAATTGCTTCCTAAACTTTTGGAAAGTAAAGTATACGTCGGTAGTAGTGCGGGTTCTATGGTTATATGTAACCGTGTTTCAACCGAGGCTTATCAAAAGATTTACGGCGAAGAAAACGATTATGGCGTATCAAAATACCTCAGCTTAGTTGACTTGGCTATCAAACCACACCTAGGTAGTAAGTTTTTCCCAAACAACCGAAAAGAAGTACTACTAGAAGTAGCCAAAAACTATGATGGTCTCATTTATGGTCTGCACGACGACACTGCAGTGGTTGTTGAAGCTGAAAAACAATACACAATTGGTAGCGAGCCAATAAAAATCAAAGGTGGGAAAATAGTATGAGTGCAGAGATTGAGGGCGTAAGAAAGTACCTATTTGAAGCTAATAATTCTGGATACGGCAATCCAACCGTAAAGATTGAAAAAGCAGATGACGGCGGCCATATTATTAATCACACCAAGGACAACTGGCATTTCTGTGACTACTTCTACGGCGGTCACCCTTACGCTGGCCAAGAAGTAGTTTATAAAGATGATAAGCCTATATGGGCAATGCAATACCGTGGCTGGGTTCATAATACCAAGTTAACCTCAAACGATGTTTATGCATTCTTGCGTAAAGCCTTACTAAAAGCTCCTGAGCAACATCCCTACAGAGGGCCAAAGGAATATGTTGAGGATAATCTAGTATATCGTAATAGCTGGAATGGTGATATGAGTAACTTTGTAGGTGAAGAGATTATCCTTAAAAACAACGATGAGATATACAAGGGGCTTTATTTTGGCGGTGTAGTCGATGAATAAGCAAAAGTAACTCGGTTATGTATGACCGACAAACCAAAACCACCAGTAGTCGAGCCTAGTAAAAGTGATGAGAAAAAGCGTCACGATGCATTTTTAGATATACCCCTTAAAGGTGCGGCTCAACTAAGAAAAAAGCTAAGATGGGATAATAATTCATACCATCTTATGCACGGGCCAAATTCTCACGACCCAAAAGGCTACTACTTATTTGGCGTTTTGAACGAAGTGGAAAAGACTGGTATGAGTATGATGCAAGCCTCGGAGTTTATAGTTGAAAGTCGTGTTAAAGGTATACCTGACGGGCTGAATGACGAGCAGCAGCGAATTGCTGATAATGTATTGCAATCTAGAATTGATGAGCTAGCCTTATGGCAAAGAAAGATGACCGAGATTATGGTTGATTTGGTCGGGTTTAGGTTGGCAAACAACAAAGACTATTATCAGCATTACCTAGTACTGCACGAGCTTAAGTCGCTGCAACGTACACAGGCAGATATTAAGGAGTATTACGGCTCTGAAAATGCAAACTACGCATATCAAGAAGCTGACTTAATACAGCAAGCTGACAGCCTTGCCAAAAATCTTGACCCAAATAAGTGCTGGTACGCAAATATATCTAAAACTGGACAAATTCAACGTAGCCTACGGTCTCTTAACCTTAGGTTTCAAGCGGTTTTTCCAAGAATGAAGCCACAGCAAAAGGCTGTCTTAAGGACACACTACGTATCGCTGGGTAGTCAAAGCAAGTCGCTTCATCCTGGAGGCTCTGCGGGTAGCCGTAATCTGAGCCTAGACGACCTAGATTTGCATCTGAGCAGAGTTGGCATACTATCACTGCACGTTGTTAACGCCACTAAAGACTTGATGCGGATACACAACACAAATGGTTTTCTCAAGATGTGTGCTGACCTTGTGAAAAAAAATGATTATCCTGTGGCCCTACACACCAAGAAGACTAAACCAGATATAGAAGTGAACGACTTTGTAGTTGTAGCTGGCGACCTAGCTCAGGTCACTAAAGTTATTAGAAGTAGGTATGGTTATAAGTCGTTCCTAGTTAAATACTTAGAGAAACCACCGATACCTTCAATCCCAGAAGACGAGTTTATCGGCGAGTTAGTACATCTGCATTACAAAAACAAAAAAGCGGTAGCAGATACTAAGGCTCTAATACTTCAAACAACGCCTGAAGCAAAGCCAACAACACAAGAAATAAATAAGTTGATGCGTGAGGGTGTAGTTGAGTTATGGTCAAACGGGATGAAAGAGATTACTCTTGGTCGAACAGAAGAGGGTCGCAAGAAGATGGCTGAATATCTTAAACAACAAAAAGCAAAAGAGCCGCCAAAAGACGGCTCAATGCCTGGCAAATAGTAACTTATTGCAAGTTAACTTTTATACCACCTGAAAACGCACTATCGTGCAATTCAGCCTGGGTTGGGGTAACGCCCTTTGGCACATCAAAGACAATTGTGCCTGAAACGCTATTACCAGGGTTTATGTCGTTGAACCAAGTAGAAGTTGAGCCTGATGGCCCAGCATACAAAGTAGCCGTATCATCTGCAGAATACTGGGTGCTGCCGTTAAGTAGTTTTTGATTGCCAGAAAATAGGCTTTGAGCTTGGTCGCCAATGTTCTTGATACTAAGATTTAGCATACAAAACTGACCTTGAGCTTGCTTGGTTAGATATTGGTTTGTCCCGACTGATGTTTGACCACAGCTGAAGCCCGTAACAGTAAACTCAAACTTACCATCTCGCACAGCTTGGCCAATTTTAGCTACTTCAGCAGGCTTTGAACCTGAGTTGCTTGAAGATGACTGTGAGCTTTTGTCTGAGCTTGTCGTTGTTGAAATATTTTTAGCCCCATTAACCAATGAAACAAATATAATTAGCTGGAAAAAGAGCAAAATGCTTGCTATGACAATGCCAGCTATGGCTAAACCTTTGCCGCCCTCATTTGATTTTTTAATCTGTGAAATTGCAATAATTGATAAAATTAGGCCAATAAGTGGCAGTAAGATAGCTAGAATAAAACCCCAAATTGCTAGGGTGTTTGTTTTGGTAGGTGCTTGTACAGGGTGATGAGCTGCCTCAGGCTGTGCAGGGGCAGCTTTGTGTTCTTCATTTTTCATTACATCTTCTCCTTAAATTGTTATTTCTTATTCATAATTATGCTACAAGCTGTCTGTAGAAGCAACAGGCTAATAGCGACAAACTGTATGTATGGCTTCTGAAGATTTATTTTTAAAAGAGTTAGGTCGGCGAATATCTGAAGTTCGTAAGAAAACGGGTATTACGCAAGAAAAACTAGCAGATATAATTGATGTTCATAGAACTTATATTGGGTTTATTGAGCAAGGTAAACGCAATCCGAGTATTGGGAATATCCATAAGATAGCAAAGGCTCTTAATATATCGCTAGTAGACCTATTCAAAAGGCTCTAATCAACAAGTGAGCTATAGCCTATTGAGCTGATGCTGGTTGTAATATGGCAAGACTTGGCTCGTGCTCTTCAATAGCGTCAAACAAATTATCAAACTCATAACCCTCAAAGTCATTAGCACAAGTTCTCAATGTAACAACTAGCCCCCGCCATAGAAAGCACCCCACAGAAGTGGGGTTTTTTCTTTGACATTTTTTTCATTATCTAGTATTATGCAGCAGGTTAGCCATTGAACCTTGCAATACTCCGTGGAAGGAGAAAGCGATCATGCTCGAATACATCAATGAAATTCAGCGCCAATTTATTACAACGTATGGATTTGCCGAAAATCCAGATAAACCAGGTTTGCCGCTGGATGTACCTGATGGTTATTACCCGATGATTATCAATCGCAAACTCGATCATGTTCGAGTAGCAAATGGCAATATTAGCTGTTGCAATTTTGATGATCAAGATCATGTTTGTAAGTATCGAGAAGCACTCGAAGAAATTGACAGGATGGAGCCATCCGATTTTACTGCTGGTCAAGATCATCTTACGCCAGCTTTTCGGCAACCTGACTTGAAAGAAGCGTTCCAATACGTGATTAGGGTTGTTAACCGTACTCTTCACAATGCTGATGAAAACATGAATCCTTTACCTTCAAGTACATAATTGTTCCTCGCCCAAGCACACGCTTGGGTTTTTTATTTGTATAACTTTCGTATACAAAAACAGGCTCGAGATTTATTCTCGAGCCTAAGTGTTCAAAAGATACTATTTCGCCTATTTTACAGGTTAAATTAGTACTCTTTTGTACTTTCTGCTTGACTATCGCGAATGTCTTGGCGAATAATAATTGATACTCGCTCACCATGCAATGGCGGGTTTACCGCGTGCCATGGTCAGTCATCGTGCTCGCAAAACCCCAGGCCACGCAGTAACATCAGGCTGCCTGGTCCTGCCTGCCAGATCTTTGGAGATGGGTTATCAGGATTGTCTCCATAGAATTCGAGGGTACAACAACCCTTAGTAGTAATACCTACTATTAAGTACAGGTCGTGGCTATAGTCGCGATGTCTACCTATACCGCTACTCTCATCGCTATAACGCCAGACGTTCACGTCATCTGGGTAAAAGAGCTCATTATTAGCCTTACTAACACTGGCTGCACGTATTTGCCAGCCAATATATTCCACAAGCTCAGTTAGACGCGGAATATATGCCTGAGTATCATACACCCGTGCCCGAAAATCTTTATGGCGCTCATACACCTTCGCGTCATCACCAGACTGATACTGGCCGTAGTGAAGACTATCGAGCTCTTCATTAAGGTAGCTTAGATATTCTCTAGTGAATGCCTCTGGTACAAATGTACCGCCAAACGTCACCACATCGCTAAGTAGATAATCAAGATTGAGCCCAGAGCGGAAGATTTCCATTACCTTCTCCTTTGAGTTTGGCTTCGAGTAGATCGAAGCAATTGGTGTGAATAAGATAGCTGCGCTTGCGTATACGGTCTACTAGTGGCTCAAAGCTATCTTCAAGCACAAAATATTGCTCACAACCACAGCATACCTCCTTCTGTATACCTGGGTAGTCAGCTACCCTGCAATGACCTTCGCTTTCTATAATGAACATTTTTCTCCTTTCAAGGTGCTCCACCAACTGGCGGATTCGCGAGCAATAAAAAACTGCCCGCGAGGGCAGCTTCTATGTATTCCTAACTAATTATGAGTTCTAAAAACCACCCTCCCAAGCAATTTTTAGGCTGTTAACAAACGATGACCAAGTTGTATGATGTTTGTTCAGTAACATTGTTTTAACTCTTATGCTTTTATACTAGCAAAAGGAATATTTGATGTCAAAAAAACACCTCACGAGGAGGTGTTTTTTTATTACACTAACTGGTTAGTTGGGGAAGAAATACTGAACAATATGGGCTTTGGCTCGCTGATCGCGCAACCAAGAGTCGAGATCGATTCCTTTAATAAGAATGTGGCTTGCTCGAATCTGGTCGCCCTGCTTGTCGGTAACCTTAATAATGTGGTAACCATACTGGGTCTTAACAATACCACTGGTTTGTCCTGGCTGGAGTGCAAAAGCAGCAGCTTCAAAGTCTGGGTCTAATTGACCCTTACTAAACAGACCAAGATCACCGCCATTGGCAGCACTACCATCTTGGCTGTACTGTTTGGCTAGAGCTGCAAAATCAGCACCACCCTGTATTTGCTTTAGAATAGATTCTGCCTGAGCCTTGGCAGGAGCATTCAGGCTTTCGTCGGTAGTTATTTTATTACCAACCTTTTGCTGTAAGAGACTATCACGAATTTTTTGCTTAAAATCGTCTACTGACCATCCGTAGAGCTTATCGAGTGTTGCTTTCACCTTATCGAGTCCGCCAGCATTCTGAACAAGCTGATTAAACTGATCGTCAACTTCTTTATTGGTAACTGTAATACCCATTTGTTTGGCTTGCTGCTGAATAAGTAGGTTATTTTCTAGCTGAGTAATAAGATCGTTTTTCAGTTGAGCGAGCTTAGCTTTACCTTCGGTGCTCGTAAGATCTTGGTTTTGGCTCTGGTAAAACTTCTCGATAGAAGCAAGCTCAAAGAGATAGTCATTGTAGGTGACGGTATTGTAGAGAATATTACCATTCACCGAAGCTACTGGATAAGGTACTACACGGCTAGCAATCTTTACTGCTCGATTACTCATTTTGTATCGATAAATAAGTACACCGAATGTTGTAATTGTTACAATTAAAGCTACTAATGCACCAATACCAACAATACGTAGCGTCTTTTTGTTTTTTTCTGGATCAATATTAAGCTTTTGTAATTTTTCCTGAAAAGATACGTTCTTGGTACCCTTCTGGTCTTTACCTACTTTCGTGGTTTTTGCAGGGGTAGTTTTTTTAGCACTCGGTTTTTTAGCCGAGGACTTTTTAGATGGTTTAATATCAGGGTCTTTAGCCATGTTGTTCTTTATCTCCTTAAATAAAAACGTGTCTTATCCATAATACCAGAGTAGCGTAGATTTCTCTAGCATGTCATGAGTTAGTATTCTCTATACGACTCACCTTAGAGATACTCTGAGCAAATTCCGCAGGGCCATGAATATACCGCAAACGCAGAGGCTTTCCACCAGAGAGAGTTTCTACAGTAACGGTACCAAACCCAAATAATGCGGCCTGAAAGCCTGCCACCTTATAGTTTACGTTCTGAATGTTATTGAGTGTTAGGTCGTTAACTTCTCGACTAAAAAACCCATGCTGGCTAACAATCAAAATCCGTTGATTGGTAAGCACATAGACGGTATAAAACCACCCCACCCAGGCTCTCAGCCAAAACCAAAACAAGAATACCAACCAAGCTGTCATCCACCAATATGTGTAATTTATCCAGTCATAGCTGTTATAGGTAGCTATTGCCCAAGGTAAAAGTGAAACCGGCATAATAACTAAGCCAAAAATGAGTGGTCGACGCAATACTATAGGATATTGGCGCTCTACTAATAAGACCTTTTCGCCATCTTCTTGGCCAGCAAAGCTTTTCTTTGCCTTAGCTTTCGATCTATCGCGCTTGCTACGTTTTAACATAGCTACATTGTACACTAAAGCGAGAGCGTAATAAAAAAATCCGCCTGATTACTCAGACGGAGGGAGGTACACATTCACACAGTACCTGATAGCTTGCCTTCACAGGCTTAGCTTCCAGATCAAACAGCTGCAGTGCTTCGTAATATTCTTCATCAGAGGGGCTATCAATGGTGGCCTGGGGCCCACTAGCATGACCATCGTCAAAAAAATCAACCAACATTGCTGCATTCCAAGGAATCCACCTGTAATTGCCACCTTGCTTATTAAGACTACTCTTAATGATAATGCAAAGCCTCTTCTGGCTAGCCTCATCACCTGCAAGAGCGGCCTCGACAACTGACTTCGCTACTCGAATTCTCGTTGTTTCACGATACCCAAGACGAACGTAAATTACTACATTACGGGTAGAAATCTCACTAAGTGATGTGGCCATATTGACCCAACCTTTTTGTCAGCGTGCGATTGCGTGTACTATATTATAATTATATTAGTGAGTTGTCAATTTATGGTTTGCACGCTACAATAGCTTAAATGCCCTGGTAGCTCAGTGGATAGAGCGTCTCCGTCCTAAGGAGAGCGTCGGGGGTTCGATTCCCTCCCAGGGTACCAGAAATTTCGAAGACACTTTAGCTGGCTTTGAAATTTCTGGTATTTTAGAAGGATGAGAACCTGAAGGGTTCGGTGGAGTTCGGCCGCGCAGTATAAACACCCAAACTTGTTTGGGTGTTTATCGAGCACCGAACAGAAGTGGCGTAGCCACCTTCCCTCACCTGTTCAGTAAAAAAGTAGTTAATTCTTGGTTTGCAAACTAAAGTAACAGTTGGTATTCTAAAGCTATCTAGCTCAGTCTGGGCTAGCGATGCACAGTAGGAGGCAACTATCCTTGACCACTCCACTCAGGTCTACGGGAAAAGCTGTGAACAACAAGCAGTCTGGCGGCTTCGTCGGTAGACAGCAGAGTCGCAAGCGTCGAGCTCGGTTTGCACATCGTGGCGAGCGTCCAAACGGCCGACGCCGCGACCCGGGCACTATCTCGATGGTCGAGGCAGAACCCATGGTGATTGCTCAGCGGCAGCTAGCTCTTCAGTAAGACCTGAGAAAAGCAGATTTCAAATATAGATGCTGCCACGCCTTAAAGACAACTCTGCTGCTAGGCCGCTAAGACCTAGCTAAATCCAACAACCCATCTGTCTTGCTCTCTCGAGAGTGATACAGGTGGGGTTTTTAATTATTGGGTCATATGTTTGTAGTGAATAGTTTCGTAGTCAAACAATTCTTCTGGTTTAAACCATAGCTCCACTTCTAGCTTAGCTTCCTCTTGATTACCAGAAGCATGCACTAGATTGCGAATTGGACGATTGGCGGTATTGGCATAACCAGATGAATCAAACGAATAGTCACCACGAATTGTACCAGGGTCGGCTTTAGAAGGAAGAGTAAACCCACAAATCTTACGTACCACTTCAATAGCGTGTGGTCCTTCTAAAACAAGTACCATCACTGGGCTAGAAGTAAGAAAATCAACCAACCAACCTTGCAGCATTAGGCCAATTTCTTTTGGATCATCCGTACCGAGCTGTTCTTTGGCATCCAGGCCCTGCTCTTTGTAGTTTTCTAACGTCTTATTGGCCATACCTAAAATAAACTCTTCCCTATCTTTTGGATAATGCTTGTCAGCCAAATTTTTGTCTACTTGCACCATCTTTGCACCAACTAGTTTAAGACCAACTTTTTCAAAACGAGTAATTATTTCACCTACCAGACTGCGCTGCATAGCATCTGGTTTAATTATTACTAAAGTTTTTTCTATCATCTTCTATTCCTCCATTAATTTCTCAAATTTTTCTTTGTCATCATACGGGCCAATCAGCGCCAGGCGCAAATCATCCATTTGTAGATACCGATGCGCTGCAGCCAGTACTGCACTTGGAGTAACGGCATCAATTTCGGCCAGTGTTTCTGGCAGTGAATGAATTCTACCGGTTAAAAGTAATTGACTCCCAAGTAAATCGGCCATGGCAGCATTACCCTCTAAGCCCATTATGTAGCGCCCTCTAAGCTGTTCTTTTGCTTTAGCCAATTCTTTTTCGTCGACCTCGTTGGTCTGTACATGCTTTAGCTCGTCGCGAATTGCCCGAATGGCCTGGCTGACCTTCTCGTGGTTTACTCCGGCATATATTTCAAACTTTCCACTATCACTAAAGCCAGTTGTGCTCATATATATCGAGTACGCTAAGCCTTTTTGCTCACGAACATTCAGAAAAAGCCGCGAGCTCATGCCAGAACCCAGCAAGGTAGAAAGTACCTTCATTGGCATTTCATCGGCAGCATTCAGGTATGGGGCCCGGCCACAAACCACCAAATGTGCTTGGTTACTATCTTCGTTTTCGATATGTACACGCTGCCGAGAAAGGCTCCCTTTTACTGGTGCAAACATTCGCTTGGTGCGATGCTGATTTTTTTGTAATAATCCCTTGGCTAGTTCTACTACTTGGCGGTGCATAACATTGCCAGCAACAGATATAACTATGTTATTCATGCCATACATTTGCTCAAAGTAACTCTTAATAGTTTCTCTATCCATTGAACCAATTATGTGTTCATTACCAATAACGTTGGTTCGCAGAGTGCTCTCCGGCCATAAAAGATCTCCCACAAAGTCATACACATACCGTGCCGGGTCATCCTTAAATACCTTTATCTCTTCGAGAATAACCTTCCGTTCTCTATCTATCTCGGTCTGCTCTAGTAATGGGTCGGTAATAATGTCAGATAGTATATTAAAGGCTAAACCAAAGTAGTTTCTTGGTAGTTTAATATAATAACTCGTATGATCTTCGCTGGTGTAAGCGTTCATATACCCACCAACCGAGTCTATCTCTTCTGAAATAATCTGGGCTTTTGGTCGTTTATGAGTGCCCTTAAAGAGTAAATGCTCGAGAAAATGTGAGGCGCCATATTCTTTTTCCATATCTTCGTAGCGCCCACCTGCACCAACAAAGAAATTAACCGTTACCGATTCTGTGTCGCTCATTGTGCGAGTCACTATATGTAATCCGTTACTAAGCTCAGTAATCTCGTGCATTACTTATTGCCTTGCTTGCGACGTTTTTTTCGGACACTCTTAACACCAGCAATAATCTGAGCGCGTCTTTCTTGGTCCTTCAGTAAGTGATAGAGGCTTGGAATAACTGAAAGTAAAACAACAATAATTATTGCCGGGATTAAATATTTATCAACATCAGGAATTACCGAACCTAAAAAATAACCAAGTAATGTAATACCAACAGCCCAAATAACAGCGCCAACTATGTTAAAGGCAAGAAACCTCTTATATTTCATCTTGCCAGCACCAGCCACTATTGGTGCAAATGTACGTACAACAGGAATAAAACGGGCAAAAATAATGGCTTTTCCACCATGTTTTTCATAAAAACTCATGGCTTTGTCGATATGATTTTTATTAAAGACAAGTGAATCTTCTTTCTTAAAGAGTCTTGGGCCGGCGGTTTTACCAAACTGATAACCCGCATTATCCCCTGCTATTGCCGCCACAAAAGTGACAAGGCAGAGAATAGCGATATTAAACACTCCCTGGCTAGCCAAAAATCCTGCAGTAAAGAGTAGGCTATCTCCTGGTAAGAAAAATCCTATTAACAAGCCAGATTCAGCAAAGACAATTGCAAAAATCCCGACATAGCCAATCGTTCTAATTAAATTATCTAATTCAAGACCAAACATTGTCAGTTTATTATATCAGGTAGTGTATATTTATTGAAAGGGAAAATAAGCAGTTATAATCTGTCGGTTTTTAGCGGCTTTTCTGCAATGCATACGCATGAATTAATACCAGCTGCATATCTGCAGGTGTAATCCCTTGCACTAGCATTGCCTGAGCTACGGTCTCTGGACGAATTTGTCCAAGTCGCATTTTCGCCTCATTACGCAATCCAGTAATCTTTTGATAGTCTAACTTAGCAGGTAACTTCTGTTTAGCTCTTGTCTGTAACTGTTGGGCACTGCGTTTTTGTCGCTCAAAATACCCACCATATTTAATAAGTAATTCTACATTCTCAGCAAATTCTTTTGGCTTTTTTATATTATATGTTTTAAGATTGGCCAATGAATTTTCCGGTCGAGCCAAGAACTCTGCAGCAGATATAGTGGCTGTTGGCAATTTTACCTTTGCACGGCGCAATCTATCTATTTCTTCGTTAATAACCGTTTCTTTACGCTGCACTTCTTTGTATCGGTTTTGTGATATCAAACCAAGCTTATAACCTTTTTTGCTCAGACGAATATCGGCATTATCGTTGCGTAAGAGTAACCGATACTCAGCCCGAGAGGTGAACATTCTGTATGGTTCTACATGGGTTTTAGTCACCAAATCTTCTATTAATACACCAATGTATGCCTCTGTTCTACTAAGAACAAATTCTGGCTTATTTTGAGTTTTTAGCGCAGCGTTAATGCCAGCTATTAACCCTTGGGCAGCAGCCTCTTCATATCCGGTTGTGCCATTCATCTGGCCAGCAAAATACAAACCAGGTACAGTTTTAGCCTCTAGGGTAGTCTTTAACTGATGGGGTAAGAAATAATCATACCGTACTGCATAGCCGTATTCTAAAAACTCAGCCTTCTCAAGCCCTTTTATAGAACGGATGATCTTTCGCTGCCAATATGGAGAAAAAGCCGTACTGCAGCCCTGTAAATACATACGCTCGCCGTCTTCACCGCCTTCACGACCAACTGGTTCAATAAAAATGGGGTGCCTATCTTTGTTTGGAAAGTTCTTTACTTTTAGGTCTAAGCTGGGGCAGCTTCGTGGGCCAGTTTCGGTAATAAGACCAGAAATGTTTCCAGAGCGATGATAATTATCCAATATCAATTTATGTGTAGTCTCATTGGTGTAAGTAAGCCAACAAAGTTCCTGTTGCTCGAGCGGCATTAGCTCTTTGTCTGGATGAGAAAAACTAATTTTACCCGCCATACCGGGTGCTTCTTCAAGCTGACTGTAGTCAATACTACTACGTTTAATACGCATTGGGGTACCAGTTTTCAGTCGTCCTTTCTCCAGACCCAACTTCGTAAGTGATTTTGAGAGTAAGTCAGAAGAAGTTTCGTCCATTCGCCCACCCTTCTTAATAACTTTGGGACCCAAAATAATCTCGCCATTCAAGAACGTACCCGAGCAGATAATGACAGTATTGGCAGCTATTTTGCCATATATTTTTGTACCTACCCCGGTAATTTTTTGGGATTTTGTTGTAACTTCTACAACTTCATCTTGTATTAAGTCGAGATTTTTTACCAATAAGAGTTCAGCCTTCATATTTTGATTGTAAAGACTACGATCTAACTGAGCACGATACGCACGTACGGCCGGACCCTTAGATGTGTTCAATTCTTTTATCTGAATTGCACTAGCATCGGCTACACGACCCATTACTCCGCCCAATGCATCTATCTCACGTACTAAATGCCCTTTACCTGGGCCGCCTACAGAAGGATTACATGGCAAAGCCGCCACCTTTTCTAGGTTAGCAGTAATGAGGGCGGTTTTGGCGCCTAGTCGAGCACTGGCAATTGCAGCCTCGCAACCAGCATGCCCAGCACCCACAACAATTACATCATAATGTTTAGATTGAACAGCTTTCATATTCGAGTTGAATTATACCAAGAAAATGCTATTTATTCCAGATAAACAAGCGATTTGCAAATATTGCGTCGCACAATCATAATAAGGTTATGTTTAGTGAATATATGAGTGATTTTTTAGAATACTTAGAGGTAGAGCGTGGCCGTAGTCTTAAGACTATCGAAAACTACTCTCTCTACCTTAACCGTTTCTTAGAATTTAGTGATGATATTAAGGTGAGTAAAATAACCAGCCAAACTATCAGCAAATGGCGACAGTGGCTCAATAGATACAAAACCGAAGATGGTCGCAAAATAGGGCCTGCTACCCAAAACTATCACCTTATAGCTATGCGCAGCTTTCTCAAATACCTAGCCAGGCGAGATGTACAAAGTCTTGCACCAGAAAAAATAGAACTCGCCACAAGCGCTAGGCCTAAGGTTGAATTTTTATCTCAAGAAGAAGTTGTACGACTCATTGAGGCCGTAGATACCAAAACCAACATTGGCTTGCGCGATAGGGCTATTTTAGAACTCCTCTTCTCTACTGGCTTGCGCGTTAGCGAGCTAGCTGCACTCAACGTATCTGATGTAGATGTTAAGAATGGTGAGTTTGCCGTACGGGGCAAGGGACAAAAAGACAGACCAGTGTATGTCTCTGAGTCTGCGATAGTTTCTTTGCAGCGCTACCTAGATACCCGCAAAGACGACTTTACCCCACTCTTTCTGCACTTTAGAGGTAGCCAGTCGGACTTTAATGGCGGTGAGTATACGCGCCTCTCGGTACGCTCTATTCAGCGCCTGGTAGAACGTTATGCTAAGAAAGCCGGTATTGCCAAACATGTTACACCTCATACCCTAAGACACAGCTTTGCGACAGATCTACTTACCAATGGCGCAGACCTACGTAGCGTACAGAGCTTGCTGGGGCATGCCAATATTCAGACTACTCAGGTATACACCCATGTTACCGACCCTCGCCTACGCGAGGTGCATAATAAGTACCATTCTGGTAATCAATAATTAATCGTTAATACTACCGCAGTCATTTTTACCATTACCTACCGACGGGCTAGATGTATGGTCATCATATACAACTAGATTTTTGCAAATTGAGCCACCTGAATATAGTACACTATCTAAAAAGCTCAGATTACCAATAGGCTGTTCGGCTTGTACTCTTCGATATAAATTACCGACTTTTGCGGTAACATCAATAACAGCCTTTGTGTTTTGTACATTTGCAGTTGGTGGATCTTGACCGACATTCTCAGAGGTAGTTTTATAAAACAGCGCCTGATATGTAGCCTGCGCGTATCGAGCAGTTATGCGCATGGCAATATTATACGTAGCTGGATTAATACCTAAGTTAGTAATTGTATTAGGATTGTTTGTATCTAGAGTTAAATAACAACTATATCCACTGCCTAGAAAGCTTGAGCAGTTAGAACTAACAATACTGTTACCATTTATTTTATGGCTATTTAATTGCGATTGATCGGAATTACCAGGCATAACGTAGAAGGTTTTTATACCAGGAGGAGCATTCACACCAGATTTGGGCCAATATACAAAACTGAGTTCTAAACCTGCAGCATTAGAGTATCCATAACTTGAAGGGTAAATGCTGCCATTATAGCTTGGGCTAAGAGAATCCACCCCCTCCTTATTCCAGACAATGCCAATGCGAGCAACAGTATCTAACGTAAGAAGAATTTGTGTATCTTCATCTTTTTTGAGCTGGCCAGTAATAGAAGGAGCAGTTGAGACTAACGTGCGACACACAATTTCTGTTTGGTTACCCGCATCAGCTGAAACAAGGGGTTGTGTAAACTTTTTTGCTTCTGCCGAACTAACTGTTCCTGCTGAGTTACGGGCATCACTACCATTACAATTGGGATAATTGATCTGCGGGTCATTCAGTGCCGCAAGCGCCGCATCTTGAGTAGCAGACTTTGCGGCAGCTAGTGCACGATTACTAAGATCGGTATTGAGTGCCTGTCTGCTTTGCCTAATAGAAAGTGTCGTTATTCCAATTACGATAGTAATTAGTATAAGAGATAGTGCAACTACTATAAGAAGTGAGGCGGCTCCCTTTGGATAATTTTTATGATTCTCATAGGTTTTCATACTTATGTTTATTCTAAACTTTCAACCCTAACACTGCAATCATCTTGTAGTTTCATTTACTGCGGTAATAAATGATGCTTGATTACAAAAATTATCCCCTGGTTTACATTTACCCGTTACAGCGTCTGGAAATCCATTAGTTATATCTAGGTTGATAGTAACACTCTGTCGCAGTGGTGGTTTACAATCAGTAGTTGGAGAACTGCAGCTATTGCCGGTTGCGCCCCTAACAACGCCAAAATCTAATCTATCAACTGTTAAAGTTGGGTTAGATATGATTTCTTCAGACACTAAATTGAGTGGGTTACAATTGGGTGAACTAATTAGTTTCTTATGAACCTGGTGATTTACATCCAAAAAATAATAAATTGATTTTGCCTCAATACTATTTGGTGTATTGATACATATCGACCCCACTCCAGCACTGTCTACTACACCAGACTGAATATCTTTACTTAAATTAGTTAAGAGTTGTCTTGAAGATATTTGGTTTGCATTAATAGTTTGCGACCACAAATAAAAGCGAAATACACCTAAAAAAGTAACCAGAACAGTTGTTAACATAAACGATATCAGTGCAATCGAAAATATTAGCTCAATTAATGTAAAGCCCTGGGAAGACCTAGTTCTGTTATTCTGAGTAGTATTTGTGTTCATTATCTATTCTTCGTTAATATTACAATATTTTGTGCACTCTGATTACCAAAAGAATCGGTCCAGGTAGCTACAATATTAGCCTGTACCTCGGTTGATGCACTACTTACATTACCCAGACTAAGATCGGCACTCGACAATGGATTTCTTCCAGTAAATTTGGTCCGTACTGTTATACCACTCTCAGAAGCTGGACATTGGTTTGGATTGATAGTTGTATCAATCAGGTTCCAAGTAGTCTGATCACCACTAACGGTTGTTAGACAATATTCATGAGCAGAAGTAATAATTGGCAAACTACTACCAACACAAAGACTACCAGTACCACCTTCTAAGAAACTTGGGCAACCATCTGCTGAGCTCCATACCAAACTACTTCTATAACCCACCAGTGCCTCACTTTGTTGTTGTAATAGAAAAAGTGCTTGGGTACGTTGTTGAGCAGATATTGCACTTCTACGACCCTGAATAACACCAGTAAATGCAAAGCCAATAATAGTGCCAAGTATAGCAAAGGCAAAAATTACTTCTATTAATGTATCTCCTTTTGGTAGTCGATTTCTCATAGCTTGGTGTAGGTTAAATTACCCCCTCCAGCCATATCAATCTTCAATAAATACCTATTCCCGGCCGTTTCTGATTCACTCGAAACTGCTTGCTGTAGTTTGCCATTTTGTGTAAAGCAACTTTTTGCATACGACGGCCCTCCACAACCACTTGCTGTTTTATCTAAATACACAGGGTCACCACTTCCACTTTTGAATACCACAAAGTAACTTGCAAAATTACTAATACTAGAAGTGCCGCTATTAAATGTGAAACAACTAACGAAAGTAGTGTCACTACACTCACCAGATCCAACAAAATACTGCAAATTTTGTGAGTTAGTAATATTATAGGTTTCATACTTACTAATAATTGTATTAGTCGCATTAGCTTTTAGCTTGTGAACAACAATACAAGAAACATCCCCGCAACCATCATTACTAAACTCTATTGCTTCACCAAAAAATGTATCTCCTGGTGCAAACACAGCACCATTAGTGGGACCTAAATTTGTTCTTGCCTCGGTCTGAACTGTTTGTATACTACTTATCATTTGCCTAATGGCATCGTCAGAAGCTACAGTTCTGCGCTGAGCATAAAACCCGCCGACCATAACCAGAAGCATTGACGAAATCGCCAATACAATTACCAGTTCTACTAAACTAAAGCCAAACTTTTTATTTTGCAACATACCATTATTATACCACTTATGGCTATCTGGTATAAACTCAATGCCTAAAAGAGATGGAGATACCAGCGAGCAATTTGCTCGCCCCAGAATAAGCCTATGTAGAGCCCTATAATTAGAAATGGCCCAAAAGCAATTACATCTTTACGAGTCTTTAGCTTAGAGATGATACAAAACGAGCCAATAGCCGCACCAATAACATAGGTAGCAAAAACAGCTACCAAGAGCTGTGGTAGTGCCAAAGCCAAACCAAGCACTGCGGCCAAACGAATATCGCCATCCCCAATAAATTTACCCTTAGAACCAAAATATAATGCGCAATATATAGCCACAAATATACCTGCTTGTAGTATTCGGCCAAATAAAACATTCCAAACAAACCCTTGCCCTGATGTGTACGATGCCAGAAGTGCAATAAGTAGACTGACTACAATAGCTGGCACCATATAGTTATCTGGTAGTATCAGCTCAAGCCAGTCAGTAATAAATGATGTAATTAAGAATACACTAAGCAAACACCACAAAATAAGCATCAGCCACTGAAGGTTTGTAGCAGGTATGAAGAATAGGTAGAGCCCAGCAAATAGTAGCCCACTTGCCAGCTCTACTAGTGGATACTGTGCAGAAATAGGTTTTTTACAGTATCGGCACTTGCCCCAGAGCAGAATATAACTAAGAAGTGGTATGTTATCGTACCAAGCAAGTTGGTGATGACAATGTGGGCATTTAGAGCGGCCCTTGGCAATACTCTCGCCTCTTAGCAATCGATATGCCCAGGCATTACAAAAACTCCCCATAATAACGCCAATAAGGGCAAACATAAGTGTAATAGTTAGAATCATTATTCTATTATGGCGGGTAATGCGCTATTAATCAAAAAAGGCCCTTGATGGGTCTTTTTTTGAGAGAAGCGCTACTTAGTTATTAAAACAAGCCTGTGCACTAGATTCAAGATTTACACAAACAGTTATTTGTTTACCAGATAAAGTGTATGTAAATCCTGCCGAAGCTGTTGGTGATGGTGTTCTAGCACCAGAATATTGATAGGCAGAATTAGAAAGTGGGTCATTATTAGCATTCCCTACTAATGCATAGCCACCTGTTGTCATTTGAGTATTAAATGCTGCTTGATTGGCAGGGTAGTCGCCTGAATGATTGCCTGCATAATTCTCCATTTGTGCTAGAACTTGACCTGCCGCATCACGACGTTGAGTATCTCTACGACTTCTCTGTGCACCCTGAATTGCTAAGAACACAATTACCATAATAAGCGCTGCAATTGCGAGTACAATTACAATTTCTATCAGGGTAAAGCCGTTTTGTTTTTTGGGGGTGGGTTTCATTTGTCTGTTTTCTCCTTATTAATACTTGTTATGTTGTTTGTTTTCTATTCTGAAGCATAAGCTTTTTGGTGTCAACCCCGTTAGTTAGGAAATAAGCCACTCTTCTCTAAGGAAGCTGAGTTATTTTACCTGTGTGGTTGAATTTGATGAACCAGTTGTGTTGAGGTTAATCCCTCCACCTACCAAACTATATACGGGGTACAGAATAGCAATAATAATAAACCCAACCATCAGCCCAAGCACAATCATTAATACTGGCTCTATTATGGTGCTAATATTTTTTACTGCCTGGTCTACCTCATCCTCATAAAACGTAGCTACTTTATCTAACATATCACCAAGCGTGCCAGATTCTTCACCCACCTTTATCATCTGTGGTACAAGTTTTAAGAAATATTCGTTCTTCTCGAGCGCACCGCTAAGCGACTTACCAGTTCTTACATCTTGAGCGGCCTTTTGTACAATATCGGCTAGTACTACATTGTTAATCGATTCGGCACTAATATTGAGTGCTTCTAAAAGTGGTACACCCGAATTTACAAGGCTACCGAGGGTACGGGTAAAACGCGCCATATACATCTTGCGGAAGAGTGTGCCAAGCACCGGAACATTCATCTTTAGTTTATCCCAAGCACGACGACCATTAGGGCTACGAATATAGGCACGTACACCAAATATGGCAGCTACTAGCAGTATAAGAGTTAGCCACCAGTAATGAATAGTAAATTGAGATACAGACAATGTAATTTGCGAGACTATTGGTAGCGGCTTCTTTAGCTCGGTATATAGACTTGATATCTGTGGCATTACCGATACCAACATAAAGGCCAAAACTGCAATAATCGTAACCAAAACAAGCGCCGGGTATATAAGCGCGCCGCGGATCTTAGAGATAATTTGCTGCTCATTTTCTTGCTGGTCGGCTAGGCGCAGTAAGGTTTGATCGAGCGTACCAGACTCTTCACCGGCGTGTACCAAGCTAACGTAGACGTGATTAAATATTGATGGGTACTGAGCAAATGAGTCTGCCAAACTGGTACCCCCTTCTACCGAAGCGGCAATTTTTTCGAGAATAGATTTAAAGTTTTTATCATTTACCTGCTCTATAGAGGTGTTAAGAGCCTGGGTAATAGGTAAGCCTGCTTTTACTAATGTGGCCAGCTGACGAGTAAAGATAACTCGACTTTTGCCACTTACTTTATTAAATAAGGTAATGTTACCAAAAACATTCTGGCTACTAGCCGGCACAATCTTTATCGGAAAAAGCTGTTTAGAGTTAAGAATATTGGCAGCCGCCATCTCGTTATCGGCTGATATTTTACCTTTAACAACCTTGCCGGCCCGCTCGTCTTTGGCAGTGTATGCAAACTCTATCATTCTTGTACTACTTCCTCATGAGGCGTTCAAACTCTTGCATGTCTACCGCATAATTCTTGGCTTCTTCGTAGGTAATTTTGCCCTCATTAATAAGACCAACCAATACTCTATCCATAGATTGCATGCCTTTGTCGGCACCGGTTTGAATAACCGCATCTATCTGATGTGATTTAGCTTCGCGGATAATATTGCGTACCGCTGGTGTAACTACCAACACTTCGGCCGCAGCAATTCTGCCACCCCCTACCATTGGTATAAGGCGTTGCGAAACAATGCCAGCTAATACATTAGAGAGCTGAATGCGTATTTGCTGTTGTTGGTGTGGCGGAAACACATCTATCATACGGTCTATTGATTGCGCAGCCGAGTTGGTGTGTAAGGTAGCCAGTACCAAGTGACCTGTTTCGGCAACAGTAATAGCTGTAGCAATAGTTTCGAGGTCGCGCATTTCGCCAATTAGCACAACATCTGGATCTTCACGCAAAGCCGAACGCAGCGCGGCCGCAAAGGTAAGGGTATCAAACTGCACTTCGCGTTGTACAATAATGGATTTCTTGTGCTGGTGCTGGTATTCAATAGGGTCTTCAATAGTAATAATATGTTCTGAGCGATTGGTGTTAATAAGGTCTATCATAGCCGCTTGAGTGGTAGATTTACCCGAGCCAGTTGGGCCAGTAATAAGCACCAACCCACGAGGCAATTGGGTAAAGCCGCTAATAACTTGCGGTAGACCAAGCTCATCTACAGTACGAATTTTGGTAGGAATAAGCCTGAGGGCAGCAGCTAGGTTGCCTTTTTCGTGGAAGGCGTTTACACGAAACCGAGCCAGATCGCCAAACGCAAACGAAAAATCAAGCTCTCGGTTCTTTTGCAATTTGGCCTTTTGTGGTTCATCGAGCAATGTAGCCAAAATTTCTTCTATATCTTTTTCGCTGAGTGCTAACTTGTCTTCTACGGGTGTTAGTTTGCCATCAATACGTAGCATGGCTGGCAATCCAACCTGTAAGTGAAGGTCCGAGCTGTCGCGGCGTACAACTTCTTCGAGATATTTTTCGATTCTGGGGATTGAATTTTGCATATGTTATTCCGAGGCTACACGGGCTACTTCTTCGAGCGTAGTAACTCCACTTAATACTTTTAATATTCCGTCTTGTTGCATTGTTATCATACCATCAGCCTGAGCTTGTGCCTGAATAGCCGAGGTAGTGGCACGAGTAAGCAATAGGTTTTCTATTTGTTGGTTCATTTCGAAAACTTCGTAAATGCCGGTTCGGCCTTTATAGCCGTCTTGGCATTCACTACAGCCTTCCCCCTTATATAAAGTATAAGCGTTTTCACTATAGGTTGGCAACTTGTCGTACCCATATTCCTCAGAAATTTTTTTTACATCAGCAGGATTAGGTGATAATATCTTACCCAATACTTTATTTATCATACGTACTGCCGCTGGGCTGGCACTATATGACTTTATACATTTAGGACAAATAGTTCGCACCAAACGTTGTCCAACACACGTATTAATTGTGCTGGCAATTAAATATGGCTCTATTTTCATGTCTAGCATTCGAGGCAACACACCGGCCGCCGAGTTAGTGTGAAGTGTTGAAAGTACTAAGTGACCTGTAAGCGAAGACTGTACAGCTAGGTCAGCTGTTTCGTGGTCGCGAATTTCTCCTACCATTATTACATTTGGGTCTTGCCGTAAAATAGAACGCAGACCGCTGGCAAACGTCAGACCCACTGCAGTGTTTACTTGAATCTGATTAACTCCATCAATTTTATATTCCACCGGATCTTCTAGAGTTACAATATTTATTTTAGGGCTAATTATTTCTTGAATAATTGCATACAAAGTAGTGGATTTACCCGATCCGGTTGGTCCGGTAGAAAGCACCATACCCTGTGGTTTTTGAATTCCCTTTTCTATTAGACGATAACTGCGTCCACGAAGCCCGAGTTTTTTAAGGGTAAGTAATGTATCAGACTTATCGAGCAAACGAATTACCACTTGCTCGCCATAACTAATTGGAGCAATGGCAATACGCAAATCTACCTCTTTATTGCCATAGCGGTACTGTGCTTGGCCATCTTGAGGAGTACGGTGTTCATCTATCTTTAGGTTAGAGAGAATTTTAATTCGCGATATTAATGCTGCCTCGGTAGTCTTGGGCAGGCTCATTACTTCTTGTAAGATACCATCTACCCTAAATCTAATCTTTAAATCATTACGACGTGGCTCAATATGAATATCAGACGCCTTTGCGTTAATGGCATATTCTAAAATCGAATTAAGCGCCCGGGTAATAGGGGCATCTTGTACTATAGTTTCGAGTTTTTTAGAGTCTTTTAGATTAAGGTTTTTTAGTTTTTCTATATCGGCTTTATCTTCTTCGGTCTCACCGGCCGTTAAGGCTTCTTCGACTTCAGTACCCAGACCACCTTGATAACGATTTAACCAGCCCTGAATTTGATCGCGTGGAGCCATATATGCAGAGATAGGATAGCCTGTTTTACGTGCCAAGAAATCTATTGCTTGAAGATTTTCGGGGTCTACCATAGCAACATTTAGTCTACCCTCCACTAAACCAAAGGCAACTGCCATATTCGATTCTGCATCTTCTTTAGGAATTAAGCGCAAAACATCATTACTAATATTTACTTTAGAAAGATCAACATATGGAATATGCGAAGATACGGCAATAATCTTAGTAGCATCTTCGTCGGTAATAAATTTACGCTCAACCAAAAGCTCAATAAGGCTTTTACCAGCCTTTGCGGCATCAAGCTTAACCTCAGCTAATTTATCGGGCGAAACAATATTATTCTGCGAGATCATTGTCTCGATGTTTCGCTCAACTTGTGGCGACAACATATCTATTTCTCCCTACTGTATTACTGGTTTATTACCACTGTCTTTGGGTGTCAGGTCTGGCGAGAAATCTTTAACGTCATTTTTGAGTGTATTGAGTTGATCAGCGTTAAACGTTGGGTTTACCGGATGTGGCACTTCTACCTTAATACCCGTATCTTTTGGTGGCGGTACTATATAGCGATACACCAAACCTGCCGCAACGATGAAAATAATGACTGATATAACTAGTGTGATAATATCTCGTTTTTTCATTTGAGTGTCTCGTAAGTTGATTCTATATTAGCTTCGGGCTGGTAATAGGTAGTCATGGTAATATTGGCCGTTAGATCACTTCCATTCGTACCGGTAACTGTCATACTATTGAAGTTAATTACACGGGCAGATTGTTCGGTCTTTTTAAGAAATGTAAGTATTGCAGCATAACTACCCTTTACATTAACCGTAAAGGTAAATGGTATTCCGCTACCATTACTTTGTTGCGTACTGCTTTGTGAGCTACTTGAACCACCTGCAGATGAACCCGATGAATTACTTGAAGACCCAGCTGTTACACTAGTAACAGTTACCCCACTCTGTTGTCCCATGGCTTCGAGCGAAGAAATAAGCTGATCGTACGCTTCGGTAATTGGCATAGCACTGAGTATTCTATCGGCATCTGAGATACCACCAGTACCTTTAGCAGTAATGGCCTCATAGTTAGGTTTAAGTTGTTCGAGATTTTTCTGCTTAGTGTTTAGACTACTGAGTAACATGTCTTGGGCACGATTTACATTACTCTGATAAGCAAATTCTGCAGCCAGACGATAAATAATATAGCCACCCACTACCACAATTAGACCCATTACTACAAACATTATTATTATGTAATTACGAGCCGACTTATCTTGGGCTTGGCTAATTTCGGTCTTTGGTACTTCTACCTTCTTAGTTGGCTTCTCTACCTGAGCAGAAGTAGTCTTAGGAGGTTTAATAGAATCCATTACTGACTACTCCCGTTTTTGTTAAATAGCGACGAATCAACATTAAAGGTCATAGTAAAGTTAACGGCATCGCCAGCATTATCACTACCTTTCGAAACAGTGGTTATTTGCACATTGGTAAATAAGGCTTTGCGTTCTAAGTTAGGCTGTGGCAAAAAGTTAACATTGTATTCTTGCAGAGCTTTAGAAAATACGCCTACCGCAACATAACTTGGCGCAGTTCCCGAAATTGTTACTTGGTTATCACCTGTAATTTCAAAGCTGGTTATCTTAATATTGCCCGGAATTGCATTACCAAGATTTTGAAACATCTGACTAACATAGAGTCGGTTGCTATTTTGGGTAGCAAATGCAGCTAAGTTATCCTGCAAAGTTGAGGCCCTTTTTTCCATATCGGCATTTTTGGCAATATTTTCTTTTAACGTATTTATTCGGGCGGCATTGGCTGCATGAATAGAATAGGTATACCCCAAAAGTAGCACCAGTGTAATGGCAATAGTGCCAAAGATAATCCCTACCACAACGGTTGCAGTAGTGACATTACGCCGGCGTGCCATGGCCTGCAACTTAATAATTCTTGCTTCTGGTAGAAGGTTGATTTGCAAAGACACTATTTAGCTCCTCGCATTGCCAAACCAATGGCAGTAGCATAATTAAGACTTAAACCCGCTAAATTGCTTTGTAACTCGGCAGGATAACTGATATTCTGCCATGGGTTACCTATCTCTACAGTTAAACCAGTAGAATTAGCAATATAGAGTGGCAGGCCCGGCAGAGCCACTGTACCACCGGTAAGGATAATTTTCTCGATATGCTTGTTTTCGTTCTTTTCTTGGAAAAATGTAATCGATTTATTCAATTCTTCTACTAGATGATCAACAATTGGTTTGAGTGTCTTATAAACCTGACCTTCCAATTTGGTTTGATCCATACCAAATTTCTTTAAGAACTGATCGGCCTGACCAGGATCAATGCCAAGGTTTTGTGTCGCAACCCTTAACATGGCTTTGTACCCTACTGCTGCCGAGCGTACTAAGCGTGGAATTTGCGCGTTAATTATGGCTATATCGGTTGCCAACACACCCAAGTCGGCAATAAGTATACAGCTTTGTGCATCGGCCGGTGAAACCAAACTACGTGACTGAGCAATCGAATTAATTTCGAGCGCCATTAGTTCTAAACCAGCTTTTTGCACAATATTAAGGTATTTATTGGCAACATTATTTGGTGCTGCTACCAAGAGAATATCCAACTCATCACTTGCTGGGTTTTCACCTACCACAGCCCAATCGAGCTTTACTTGATCTATGGCCATTGGAATAACTTTATCGGCCTGGAATTTAATACTCTGCGCGAGTTCATCGTGACTGAGCTTTGGTACGGTAATAATGGCCGTATAACTCTGCGCAGCGTTCAAGCTAGCGACTACATTTTTACTAGTAACCTTGGCATCGTCGGCAAGCTGTTTTATTAAATCGGCCACGCGTTGCTGGTCGATATCACTATCGCTCACTACCATATCACTCGGTACTTCAATATCACCATAGGTTACTAGACTGGGGCGACCATGAAGTGCTCTAAGCTGAGCTAGCTTAATTGATGAGCTACCAATATCTAAACCAAAATAATTTTCTTCTTGGGGGAAGAGTTTCATATACTCACCATTTTAGCATAAGCGTTACAATACATACTATATTTCTTAGTTTAATCTTGGTGGTAACTCGCCATCAAAATATTTTAGTTGACTTTCTATATCCCCATCACTTCTACTCAACCCAGGTGGCGGAAATACAACAGATTGTCCTGTTAGGATAACTTGTTCTGCTGGATTGGCATTCGGATTAGTAGTATCAAAATAATTGCGACCAAACTGAAAACCCAAAGAGGCAGCCCAATACCCATTAGCAATAAGTTTGCTCTGACAACTTGGATTAGGATATTGTGAGCATGTTTTTATTCTACCTGGAAATGAAATGATTATAGCATCGACCTGACTAACGCCTGGTGCTATCTCCACATCACCCTCAACAAAAAATGCTAAATTTGGTGCACTACCACCGGCTGTAACGCTACTATAGCTATTAATAATATCTCTATCTATAGTTAACTTGCCCGTTACCCATACCGTTGCCCTGCCCAAACTTACTGATTGTGCACCGGAACCACTAACAAATGATGACAAATTAGTATTGCCGATTTTTTTGTACATTGTTCCACCTGCACATCCGGGCGAAATATTTCCAGAGGGTAAATTGCCTGTTGAGGTTTTATAGGGAATACAACTTCCACCAGCACCTGCGCCATTTCTTTCCCAGGTTTTGCTGACTGCCTTCTGAATATCTTCAAAATCTTGTTGTGTAAAATCGTACAAACCAGCAGAACATTGTTTGCTCATATCCCGTCCCAAAACATACCTATTCAGGCTACAAAATTGCTTGGCAGCTGGACTGCTATTCTGACCTGGAGATAATAGAAGATAATCTAGCTCAGAACCGAATGATGTATCACTTCTAGAGCCCGGTTTGGAGAACTCTTGACCTATTACTGTACCTCTGGCCAATACGTCACCATTTTTTGTTTGTAGCCAGGGGTAAAAAATCGGGCTCACTAGTTGGCTTGTACCATTACAATTTGGGATAAAGGTCGTATTACCATTTTTTTGGTATTCGATCCATGCAGTAGAGTTATCCGGGAAGACCATATTATATTGGTAGGTATAATTACCGGGCTTAGCTTCTGCATTGTATTGGAAGAAGCCAGTGTAGTTAATAGTCTGGCCACTTTTAATCGTATTGTAGCTTGGTGGAGCAATGTATAGATCTCTTGTTTTTTCATACCAATCAAAACTACTTACTGTTTGCCCGTTCAATTTTTGAATTGGTGTTACACCCTCCGGAACTTTAACATGGAGTTTTGTAGTTGGCCAAGCCCAATTAGTAATTCCACCTGGATTAGTCATACCAAAATTCATAGCAAATTTATCACCAGCCTTTGGTGTCGTGGTAGAGCCGTTAAAAGAAAAGATATTTGAGGTGCCACATTGTGCTGCATATTTTTCTAAATAGACATCTACCCACGCTTGGCTATTAGAGGTAACTGTAAACGGATAAAGGACAGTACCTAAAGGACTTATTGGATCGATTTTATTACCATTGGGCGATCCTAGTTGTACATGGTCTATATACCAACCATCAGATGGTGGACCGTTAGTATTTGCTTTAAGAACAGAATACCATCCAGGATCTACTGCAACATTACTTGAAGAACCTTGGTTGAGACCAGCACATATATCACTTCTGTTCAGCACACACATCTTAAATCTACCATCTGCAAAATAAGACTGTCCATTCGGACCATACTTGGTAATTTGGATACGACCCCGTGGTACAACAATATTAATTCCAAAATATGTGTCGACAACATTAGTATAAGAACCTTCATTTGTAGATTTATCTAAGACATAGCCAAAGCCACTTATAGATATTGTGTATCGACCACTGCCTGAAAATATTGGTGTACCATCAGGTGCCCTACCTTTAAGAATTGCACTAAAATACAAATGTTGAGAAGAATGAGCAGGTACCGTAGTTGTTTGCTGCCTGTAGTCCTTAATCCAACCAACTGCTTCAGTACCACCTGTTATAGTCAGAGCTTCTTTACCGTCAACATAGCCTTTGCTATGGAAATAATTTGTATCCGTCACATCATGATCACTTGCGTTACAGATAATACTATCTAAGGTAATAGCCACAGAATCATCAGGTGTTATTGTAACTGTAGGTGGGGCAAATTGCGCAGCTCCATAAACTCCATATTTAGAATCACTAATACCATTTGTGCATGTGGGTATTGCTTCAGCTTTTTTAGTAAAGCCAAATATGCTAATTGTAATAAATACAAAAACTGCTAAGGCAGTTGAGAAAAATAATTTTAGGACAACAATAATTATATTATTGCTTAATTTGTGCATATATTTCCTCTCGTGTAATCGGTTTCTCTATAGGAATTTTAACTTGATATAGTTGTGACTGATTAGGTTCTGGGAGTAAACCTTTATCGGCTGCTTCTTGCAATTCTTTTTCTTTCAATTTTCTCTGCTCGTCTTGCTTAATCCGCTGTTGCTTCTTATAATACCGATACCCAAAATATCCACCAGCACTGAGTAACCCAACACCAACTACAACACAAATAATAACTATTAAAAGAGTATGTTTCTTTTTAGTGGGCTTAGCTAAACTATTATCTTTTTGTGGCTCTGACCGATGTTGTATCTCTTCTTCTGGCATAATTATCCTTATGGTTATTATAGATGAGACGTATCTGCAATGCAAAAGAACATAAGTACTGCAATTATCTATCTGTTATCTACTCTGTATATCTGGTAAAATACTAGCTATGTCTTCATTATCACTTGGCATTGTTGGCTTACCGAATGTTGGTAAATCAACCCTTTTTAATGCCCTTACCAAAAATAGTGTGCTCGCTGCCAATTACCCATTTGCTACTATCGAGCCAAACGTGGGTGTGGTTAATGTACCCGACGAGCGTGTAAACAAACTGGCTGAAATTTCTGGCTCTGCCAAAATTATCCCAGCCGCCTGTACCTTTGTAGATATTGCCGGTATTGTTCGAGGTGCCAGCAAAGGCGAAGGTTTGGGCAATAAATTTTTGAGCCACATTCGCGAATGTAATGCCATTGTGCAAGTAGTACGTGCTTTCGAAAACGACGACATTGTACATGTAGAAGGTAAAATTGATCCGGCAGCCGACATTGAAACAATTAAAACCGAGCTATGCTTGGCCGATTTAGAAAGTATAGAAAAACGAATTCAAAATCTACAAAAGCAAGCCAAGGCCGACCCCAAAGCAGGCTCGGTGATACAAAAGTTAGAAAAACTCAAAACGATATTAAACAACAACCAACTTCTCTCTTCTGAAGTTGATGACTTACCCGAAGAAGTACGCGATTTACAGTTGCTTACTGCCAAGCCATTTATTTATGTCTTTAATATCGACGAGAACGAATTGGGAGATGCAGAAAAGAAAGCTGCTTTGCAAGAATTGGTTGCGGGTAGCCCAGCGATTTTCTTATCTGCTCAAACAGAAGCCGATCTGCAAGATTTGAGTGTAGATGACGCCAAAGAACTACTTCAAAGTCTAGGTCAGGATGAGTCGGGGTTAGATTTGCTTATACGCCTTGGATACAAAACACTGGGTCTTGAGACGTTTTTTACCAGTGGCCCTACCGAAACACGTGGCTGGACAATGCACGCTGGCTCTACTGCGCCACAAGCTGCCGGAATTATTCATACCGATTTTGAGAAAGGGTTTATTAAAGCCGAGGTAGTGAGCTACGAAGACTTTGTAGCTGGTAATGGTTGGTCTGGTGCCGGTGCAGCTGGTAAAGTTCGTTTAGAAGGCAAAGACTATATTATGCAAGATGGCGATGTGGTTGTTTTTCGCCACAATAGCTAACCTATTTAGCGTGTTCTAGGTAAGCGCCGCGTATCTACTTTTACCAAATTTCTAATACTGCATCATTGTGCCTGGATTAATACCATGGATATCAAGGTACTTATGCCAAGTGTCCCCAACTTCAATTTCCGAAGAAAAAGGTGGTTTAAATGACCAGCCAGTCTCAACCCGTAAAGCCGTCTGTCCATGCTGACCTTCATGATAGTAATACCAAAATTCACAAGTCGCATCTGGTGGTACGCTTCGTCCTTCATGAATAAATACTCTATCTGATTCTTGTAACCCAATTTTATCACTTCCAAAAGGTATAGCTGCAGAGAATTCACCTCCACTTGGTAGCCTTTCCGTCGCCGGTACCCATCCTGCTGCTCTAAGCCTCTCTGTTGCTTGCTTATTTACTTCTATATAAAGAGAAGCCTCTGTATCTTCTATTACTTCCTGAAGATTCTTTTCTGGGTCTGACTGTCGCTCATGGCTAACTAACTGATCCTTAATATCCTGATTCTCATCTGGAATATGACTAATAGTGTCTTGCGATGATATAATGACCTCCTTTTTTAGAAACATTATATCATAAGCAGTTTTTTTAAACTGTAAACTAATTATTTAGCGCGTTCTAGGTAAGCGCCGCTGCGCGTATCTACTTTGAGTCTATCACCTTCTTTAATAAACTGTGGAGCCTGTACTTTAATACCAGTTTCGAGTTCTACTTCTTTGGTAGTAGAGCTAGCACTATTCCCTTTATCGGCACCAGGAGCTTGCACAACTTTTAGTACTACATTCTTTGGCCATTCAAAACCAATAATTTTTTCATCAAACACCAAAGCTTCAATTTGTGAGCCCTCGATAATAAATTTGGGAATATTTTCGTCAATCTTTTTGGGTAGCTCAATTGTCTCGAACGATTCGGTGTTCATAAAATACAACGTATCGGCATCTGCATATAAATACTGTACTTTTTCTCTGGTAATATCGGCCGGAGCAATACTAGCATCGTTTCTAAAAGTTTTATCGAGCACATTGCCAGTAAGTAAGTTTTTAATCTTGGTATTTACAATACTGCCGCCCCGACCCATCTGTTTTTGAGCATACTCAATTACCTTATATGGTGCACCATCAAGTTCTATAAGAGTGTCTTTGCGAAGATCGGTTGGGCCGTACATTAGTTACCTTTTTTTAGAATTATTTAACAACAAATGGTAAAAGACCAATGTGTCGGGCACGCTTGAGGGCCTTGGCCAGCATTCGTTGGTGTTTCATATTGGCACCAGTACGTTTGCGTGGTTCGATCTTACCAACGCTGTTAAGATATTTCTGCAAGGTCTTAACATCTTTGTAATCGATAAATTCTACATCTTCACTATAGAATTTATTAATCTTATTAAATTTTGGTTGTTCTTTCATAGTTTTCCTTTATTTACTGTTTAAAATGGAATGTCGTCTAGGTTAATTTCGCCTTCGCCCATATCTTCTATAACAACATCATCTTTTTTAGCTTCTTTTTTGTTACCTGCTTTAGCTGGTGTGGTTGAATCGCTCTCACCTATAGGTGCGCTATCGCCTAAATCACCCGCTCCGCCAACAAAGTTGATATCATTAGCAACAATTTCTGTGCGTTGTCGTTTTGCTCCGTCTTGACCTTCCCACTGACGAGTCTGCAAGCGCCCTACAACAAGTACTTTTCTCCCTTTTGCTAAGTAGTTAGCTGCTAACTCACCTAGTTTACCCCAGGCTACTATGTCGTGATATTCAACTGAATCTTTACGTTCGCCAGAAGGGTCATTCCAGCTACGATTGGTTGCAACGGCAAAGGTTGCTACCGACTGTCCACTTGGAGTGGTACGTAACTCTGGATCTCTTGTTAAATTACCCATTACTATTGCTTGATTAAAATCTTTTGCCATTCTACTTCTCCTTATTCAATATTCAATGTAATTACTTTTTGGCTTTTTTGGTTTGTTTACTTGGTTGCTTGAGATAACGAATATCATCGATGGTAACGATAAGATAACGAATTATCTCTTCGGTAATACGGAGCTTTTCATTGAGCGGACGAACTTGGGCAGGATCGAGCTCTATCTGATAGAAAACATATAATCCCCAATCTTGCTTTTTAATTTTGTAAGCAAGTTTGCGTTTACCCCAGTTGTCTGTATTGGTAATCTTAGCACCAAAACTCGTAAGAATATTTTCTATCTTTTTGAGTGTTGCTTGCTCGTCTATTTCTAGATCTGGATGCAATACTACAGCTACTTCGTAGTTTTTCATAACTTCCTTTCTATGGCACATCCCGCACTACTAAAGTGTGGGCTTTGCTGTACGTTTATAACGCAGAGCAAAAAGGCGTTAATTAATAAATCAGCCCTTATTTTAGCGTATTCTTATCTGGTAGTCAAGGTATATATCGCTATTTTGCGGTATACTAGAACTATGCAGATTTTACAATCGGACTTTTGCGGAAAATCAATAATGAGTGTGCATACCGGGGAGCAGCTTTGTGTTGTGACAGGATTTGTAATACACCCAGACAATCTAAAGATTGTACTTTTTATTACTCACGCATCGCTAAAAAAACAGCCATATTACCTTTTGCCAAGTAGTATTCGGTTTGCCGATAGCAAACGTTTAATAATAGACTCAGCACAAAGTCTCTCAGAATTTGATGAGCTGGTACGTTATCAGCGGGATATACTTAACAACTATAATCCAGTAAAGAAACGAGTAGTAACACAGTCTGGTAAAAAACTTGGTACAGTTGCTAATTTTAGTTTTGACAATCAACACAACTTTGTACAAAAACTGTATGTGCAGGCAGGCTTCTTTAAGCGTTTTTTGCAAACGCAGTTTGTTATTGATAGAAGTGTAATTATAGAAACCACCAAAAATACTATTGTGGTAAAAGACACCGTAGAAGAGCTGCCAGCAACTATTAAATCTCCACTTACCAATAAAGGTCCGGCCAAAAGCCTTGCTCGACCAATTAAGAAGTCTCCGAATTAATTTCTACTAATACCTCCTTAATAAGGCCGTAAGGAAATCCTTGTCGCAACATATATTCAGTCAGCTTTTGCTGATCTTGAAAACGTGGAATTTGCATCTTTTTCCGAATAACTTCTTCGGCCGCCATTTTTTGACTCTCAGTATCAAGGCTCTCAAGTGAAGTATTAATGAGTGTTGGGTTAATACCTTTCTTCATTAATTCTGCATGGAGTTGTCGTTTTGAACGTGGCCGAGATATTTGTCGCGCATTAATGTAAGACTCAATATATGCCTTATCATCAAGATAACCGTCATTCTGCAGTCTTTGTAGTACCGGGCCAATATCATCTAACTCAAAATGTGCTTTTCGATTTAGATATTCTTGCATCTGCCAGACCGTACGTGGACCATAGCGAAGGTAATAAATAGCACGAGAATAAATCTTGGATTGCTGTGAAAGTTTTTGTAACTCTAACAATCTAGTCTCATCTACCTGCTCGCCAATATGAAGATTAGCTATACTTAGGTCTAGCTCAGAAAGCGAAAAGCTGTATTCTCCATTAAGAAAAATGCTGTAATATCCTTCTCGCTTTTTCTGTGGCTGAATGTCAGTTATTTTATGTGACATTGTAAAGGTGCTAGTAAGCTTTATTTAGCCTGAGCTCGAACGTCTTTTTCGATTTCTTCCATAATTTTCGGATGATCGGTTAAGAACTGTTTGGCGGCTTCTCTACCTTGGCCAATTTTTTCGTCTTTGTAAGAGAACCAGGCACCAGCTTTATTCACCAACCCTTCAGCAACCGCTAGATCGATAATATCGCCCGCTCGAGAAATACCTTCGTTATACATGATGTCGAATTCGGCAACTTTAAATGGTGCAGCAATTTTGTTTTTAACGACTTTTACTTTTACGTGGTTACCAATAACAGTATCGGCATCTTTTATTTGCTCGCTACGACGAATGTCGAGTCGAACTGAGGCATAGTACTTAAGAGCATTACCGCCAGCTGTTACTTCTGGGTTACCAAACATTACCCCTATCTTCATACGTAGCTGGTTAATAAATATTACGGTAGTTTGTGACTTAGCTATTACGCCGGTCAGTTTACGCAGAGCTTGACTCATTAGACGTGCCTGTAAGCCCATATGACTATCGCCCATATCGCCTTCTATTTCTGCTCGTGGTGTAAGGGCAGCTACAGAGTCAACCACAATAAGATCGACAGCACTCGAGCGTACCAGGGTCTCGCAAATTTCCAAAGCTTGTTCGCCTGTGTCTGGCTGCGAGATTAATACATCATCGAGCTTCACACCTATTTTAGCTGCATATTCTGGGTCGAGTGCATGTTCGGCGTCAATAAATGCTGCCAAGCCACCTTTCTTTTGCACCTCTGCTACAGCATGCAATGCGAGCGTGGTTTTACCGCTCGATTCTGGGCCATATATTTCGATAATACGTCCACGCGGGATTCCGCCACCAAGTGCAAGATCGAGCGAGAGACTACCCGATGGAAAAGTATCTACTGAGACCTTCGAGCCTTCGCCAAGTTTCATAATAGAACCCTGGCCGAACTGACGCTCTATTTGTTCTACAGCTAGGTCTACTGCCTTTAATCGAGCGGCCTTTTCGCCTGCTGTCATCTTACTATTCTCTTCACTTTTGCTATTACGTTTAGTATTATCTGCTGACACACTGTTCTCCTCTTGATTACGTTGTTTCGTTTTTGTAGCAGTTGCCATGTTGTATTCCTCCTTGTTTCGAACCTGGGGTTAATGTTCGGTTTTTATTCTTACCTACTTAATATACCGAACACTATACAAACATGTCAACACTGATTTTGGGATTTTTTTAAATATCCTCTCTTTTTCTATTTTCGCAATTTTGTCTTAGGGCGTAAAGCACAAGAATCTAGAATTCTTAGCGAAAATTATTAAAGCTAATTGGAAAGTCAAAGTTGGCACTACGCAGAGTAGCCATCAGCGACTGCAGCTCGTCTCGTGAGCTAGAGGTAGCTCGTACTGCTTCGCCCTGAATCTGTGTCTTTACCTTAGGAAACTTCTCACGAATAAGCGCTGTAATCTGTTTTGCTTTGGTTTGATCGAGCCCTTTAACCAGCGGTAGTGTCTTACGCGCCACCATATTATTTTCGCTAATCTCTTCAGATTTATCGAGAAACTTAAGGCTCAAGCCAGCCTTAATAAACTTACTCTCCAGTACCCCTATCATCGCTTCAAGTTTAAGCTCGCTATTGGCTTCGAGCTCGATCTTACTGGTATCACGATCGAATACTAACTTAGCTCCGGTACCCTGAAAATCATACCGCGTGGCTATTTCGCGCGCAGCCTGGTCGCACGCATTAATCATCGTGCTCAGATCGTATTCACTAACAATATCGAGGGATGCATCTTTGGCCATGATCTAATTAGTATAGCAAAATTTTATTGAAACTGGGTATCTTTACTAAACTCAATATCGAGCTTAGCCTCGCCATCGCGACCAATTTTACCGAGATCTTTATTGGCCACGTTAGCATTGGTGATAAAAATCTGGGTATTGCCAGCATTGCCAGTAGTTATTTTTAGCTGATTCTTTGCTTTAAATAACTGGCTAGTGTCGGGCAGCACTGTACCGCGAAAGAGATCTTGGCCATCAGCCTGAACAATCAGCCATGTAGCCTCATTTGAAATTTTTACGAGCGCTTCTACCCCGTCGATTGGTGTATTGGAAATTTGATTGGTATTAGCTACTTTGGTTAGCGATGCAGAAATTGTTTTAGTTTCGGTAGTTGTTTTACCAAGCTTAGAACGGGCCGATATTTTAATTTGATTAACGCCATCAATAAGTGATACGCGCTCGGAAAAGCTACCATCAGGGTTAGTAAGAATTGGCGAGCCATTAATAAAGACATCGGCGCCACCATCCACCTGACCAGAAATAATAACATAGCCTGTGGTGGTTTTTTCTTGGAGAGAATTAATTTTAAGGTCTGGCGGCGAAGCCAAAATAGCAATTTGCCAACCAAAGTAAGCCACTATTAAAAGAAAAACCAAACTGGCAAACAGAATTAATAAACTTTTAGAGGTAAAGGCAAAACCTTTTTTACCAATCGGCTTTAATCCCAGGCGACTAGCTTTTTGCACTAGTAAACTTTGACCGTGCGCCTGATTAAAGCTAGCTCGCTCTTTTTTATACATATTCACCACTGGTGTTGTTTCGAACCCTAGGTAATCAGCATAGCTCTTAATATATCCAAGAGTGTAGACGTCATCGGGCAAGTGTTCATAATCACCTGCTTCGATTCTCTCGAGATATTTGGTACGAACATTAGTTGCCGCCTCAACATTCTTAAGATCTTTGCCAAGCTCTTCACGACGTTTGCGTAACAACTCGGCTACAGAGAGCTTCAAGCTTGCGGGAGAGTGTAAGAATGATTTGGTATCTTTTGACTCGCGCGGACTCACTCTGTTTGCGCCTCACCACCAGCTTCATCAACACTACTTACCAATATCTCGCGTGGTTTACTGCCGTTGGCAGGGCCGACCACTCCTTTTTGTTCGAGGATATCAATGAGTTTAGCCGCTCGCGCATACCCTACTCCAAGTCGTCGCTGCAGCAGACTCGAGCTACCCTTGCCGGCCGTAATTACCACTTCGGCTGCTTGTTCCCACAGATCATCTTCCATGGCATCAAAACTACCACCACCAGATCCGCCCTTCATATTAACTGCTTGAGAGAGGACTTCATCATTATATTCTGGTTGTCGCTGTTCGCGTAAAAATTTGGTAACTGCACTCACTTCTTCATTACTCATAAAGACACCCTGAATACGTTTTGGCTTAATAAATTCTGGGCTGGCAAAGAGCATATCACCTTTTCCAAGGAGCTTTTCTGCCCCACCCATATCTATGATGGTTCGAGAATCGACTTGACTGGCAGTAGTGAGTGCAATACGTGCGGGCACGTTGGCTTTAATAGTACCCGTAATAACATTCACGCTTGGGCGCTGGGTAGCAAGTACCAGATGAATACCCACCGCACGAGCCATTTGTGAAATACGCTGTATCAGGCTTTCGACATCTTTACCTGCTTGCATCATTAAGTCGAACAACTCATCGATAATAATTACGATATATGGCATTCTATCGACATCTTTTAGTTGGTTATATTCACCAATATCGCGCTTGTTGTATTCAGAAAGCAATTTAAGCCGGCGTTCCATCTCAGCCACAGACCATTTAAGGGCTGAGACTGTCTTGTCTGATTCGGTTATAACTGGAGAAAGTAGATGTGGGATGTCATTATAAAGGCTTAATTCAACCCGTTTTGGATCTACCATTATCAGCTTAAGCTCACTTGGACTGTTGCGATATAAAAGACTCATTAACAAGGCATTAATCATTACTGATTTACCGGTACCGGTTGCACCGGCTACAAGCAAGTGAGGTGCCTTAGATAAATCATAGGTAACAATATCACCAGCAACATCGCGACCAAGCACAAACGCAAGCTTAGATTTTTGTGATTCATATTCCTTATCTTGAAAAATATCTTTAATACGCACCATAGCACCCTTTTTGTTTGGTACTTCTATACCCACCAAGCTTTTACCAGGAATAGGAGCCTCTATACGAATTTGTGTAGCCTCGAGCGCCAAAGCCAAGTTCCTATCGAGTGATGCAATTTTGCTAAGATTTACCCCGGTTGGTGGTTTAAGGCTGTACTGAGCTACAGTTGGGCCAACATCCACGCCTTCCATCTTTACCTCGTAACCAAAGTCGGCAAAAGTACTGGCAATCAGCTTGGCATTGGCCTTAGCATCACCTGGGTCTGGCTGTGTACTGGTAGCCTGCAAAATATCAATACTCGGATACTTCCAGTCTTTGTCGTCTGAGTACACAATTGGTTCACTTTTCTTTTCTTTTTCTTCTTCGTCTTTGCCAATAGTGCCTTTTATAGGTAGCTTAGTATTAATCTGAAACTTATTATCTTGAATTTCTTCTTTTTCTTGCTCGTCACCTTCGCCTTTGTTCTTGCCAAATAGTCGTCTAAAGATTTCTCGCAAGCTGGCATTGGCGGCTATAACAATACTTACCAGAAGCAACATAGAAAGAATAAAGATAGATACTGGGCGATTAAGTACTGGTGACATTACAGAATACAGTGCATAGCCTACAATACCACCATACTGGCCTATTTGAGCAATCTCGGGATTAATAGGATTCATAATGGCCTGAATAAGAGCACTTAAGAAAATGAAGAATAAAATCGTGCCAATTAAGTGATTGAGTTTATAGCCTCGATTCTCTTCTTCGTTGGTGCGAAACAGAAGATAAGCAGAGATAAGTAATGCGAGTGGCAAGACATAGACTGCTTGGCCAATAATAAATTTGGTCGCTAGTAAGGTCCATTGGCCAAGGGCGCCAGCAAAATTGAGCATTGCCAACACCAAGAATACCGAAACCATTATTAACAGAATAGCCGTAATCTCTCGACTAGCGCTACGAGTTAATACTTTAGCGTCTTTCTTTTGCTGTTTCTTCTTTGCGTTGGTATTTTTGCGTCGTTTTTTAGCCATAAAAATCTATTATACCTCTTGGTTTATTACTCTGGCTAGAGAAGAAACAAAAATAGTTCTCGCCAAGTCTCGAAAAACAGGCTTCGAGAGATAACGGGAACTATTTGGTATGTAAATGTTTACCCTCATTACGCTTACCATTATAGCACAGTTACGACACAAAAACAAGTCTTGTCAAAT